>NZ_CP073747.1:1396250-1734166 GCF_024398015.1 Kordiimonas sp. SCSIO 12610 | reverse complement strand
GCCGGGCCTAACGCGCACATCCAATGACTTTGCACATGTCGCAGATAGCCTGAAGGCCAAATGCAGGGTTATCTGCCTCGACAAGCGCGGCAGAGGCCTCTCTGAATGGGATAGCGATCCCGCGCGTTATCACCCCGGAACGTATGTCGCTGACGCGCTTGAATTGCTGAACCATCTTGGCCAAAAAAGTGTCCATGCAATCGGAACTTCCATGGGGGGATTGATGACAATCCTGATGCAAGCGGCACAACCCGGTGTAATTAAATCAGCCGTGATCAATGATATCGGCCCAGAGGTTGACCCGGAAGGCATCAAACGTATCCAGAACAATATTGGTACCACGCCTGAATTAAAGACATGGGAAGATGCGGAACAGTATGTGGAGAAAACGGCAAAGCATATTTTCCCTTACTTTAATGATGATGACTGGAAATGGTTTACCCGCATTACTTATATTGAAGAAGACGGCCAGATAAAATCCAACTATGATCCAGCCATTACGCAGAATTTTAATAGTGTTTCGGCAGAACAATCAATGCCAGATATGTGGCCTGTATTTGAAGGGCTAAAGTCTGTTCCTGTGTTAATCATCCGCGGTGAAACTTCGGACCTCCTAATGCAATCAACATTGGAGCGTATGGAAAGCGAATATCCCTTACTGACCGGTGTAACCGTACCCCAAGCTGGTCACGCCCCTATGCTGCATGAAAAGGAAGCCGCTGACGCAATTGCAAGCTTTGCCAACAAGAATTACACGTAATATTATATGCACACCAGGTAATATTATTACCATTTTTCATATTTATTCATAATATATGAAATGAAATATGGACATTATCGTTCTTATATGCCAATTAAGCGATAATTTTGGTAATAATATTATTTGGTCGCAGAATGCTTAAAGAAAAAAACAATACAATCGTTAGCCCTGATGATGTCAGGCAAGCTGCCGAAAATATAAAAGGGTCGGTATCCCGCACCCCGATGACGCTTTCACGCACACTCAGTGAAATTACCGGTACTGAATGCTATCTAAAATTTGAGATTTTCCAGTTCACGGCGGCCTACAAGGAACGTGGTGCCTTAAACAGGCTACTTGCCATCAAGGATGATACAAACGGCATTATTGCAATGTCTGCGGGCAATCACGCGCAAGGGGTAAGCTATCACGCCAGCCGCCTCGGTATCCCCGCGACGATTATCATGCCAGAAGGAACCCCCTTCAATAAGGTCAAACGCACAGAAGAACTGGGGGCTGAGGTTGTTTTAACGGGAACGACGCTTGAGGAGTCCACAGCCGCAGCCCTTAACCTTGCAGAAGAAAAGTCACTGACTTTCGTTCACCCCTTTGATGACCCCCTCGTCATTGCAGGCCAAGGCACCGTTGGCCTTGAAATGCTGGAAGACGTTCCAGACCTTGATACCTTAATCGTGCCGATCGGTGGTGGCGGTTTAATTTCCGGTATCTCGACGATTGCGAAGGATATGAAGCCCAATATTGAAATCATTGGCGTCCAGACCGAGGCCTTCCCATCCATGAAGGAAGCCATGGACGGCACGAACCTTCAAGGCAACAACATCACAGTCGCAGAAGGCATTGCCGTCAAAACCCCCGGCGCTAAAACGCAGGAAATTGTTAAAGAGCTGGTTGATGATATTCTGATTGTAAGCGAACGACGAATTGAATCTGCGCTTGTTCTGATGATGGAAGTCGAAAAAGTTGTCATCGAAGGAGCGGCGGCGATCAGCCTCGCTGCATTGATGGAATATCCTGATCGCTTCAAAGGCAAAAAGGTCGGTATTGTGCTTACCGGTGGTAATATCGACTCTCGACTACTTGCAAGCGCGATCATGCGCGGTATGGCCCGTGACGGCAGGTTATCACGGCTTCGTATCTCCATGGTTGATGTGCCTGGCAGCCTGGCGAAAGTAACCGAAATTGTTGCTAAAATCGGTAACAATGTCATTGAAATGCGCCACCAGCGCGAATTCGGCGCCCTATCGCTGAAACAAACAGAAATGGAACTGGTGGTTGAAAGCAAAGATGATGCTCATGCAAACAAACTGCTGAACGCGCTAGAGGCAGAAGGCTTCACCGTTTCCTTTGCACAAACGGTGTAAGCGAGGCACAGATAAAATATTGGCACAAAAACAAAAGGCCCCGCAGAATACAAACTGCGGGACCTTTTAATATTATAAATACACTACCGAATTATTCAGCAGGTACACCTGCTTTTTCCTTCTCTTCAAAGTCTTCTAGCTGAGACGCTACATGACCAGGAGATTTCGTATATTTCGCTAGCATATCGTAGAAAACGGGCACGATAAACAACGTAAAGAAGGTCGCAACAATCACACCGCCGAACACGACAACGCCAATTGTCTGACGGCTCGCAGACCCTGCACCAGATGCCAACATCAATGGAAGTGCGCCAATCGCTGTTGAAATACCCGTCATCATAATCGGGCGCAGCCGTGTTTTTGAAGCATCCATTAAGGCCGTTCTTACATCCATGCCTTCATCGCGGAGCTGGTTTGCAAACTCGACAATCAAAATGCCGTTTTTGGCAGCCAAACCGATCAACATGATCATCCCAAGCTGACTATAGATATTAAGCGTGCTGCCCCACATATACAGACCAAGCAACCCACCGAATACTGCAAGTGGTACCGTTAACATGATAACAAACGGGTGGATGAAGCTTTCGAATTGTGCTGCCAAAATCAGGAACACAACCACAAGCGCAAGTGCAAAGATGAAGTAAATATCATCGCCGGCTTCTAAAAATTCGCGCGTCGCACCCTTATAATCAATTGTTGTGACATCCGGTATCGCATCCCGTGTCATTTGCTCAACATCAGCAATCACTTGTCCGAGTGTGTAACCAGGGGCAACATTACCACTGATCGTCAGTGCACGAACACGGTTAAAGCGGCGCAGCGCACCAGCACCGGAAACTTCTTCTACTGTAACAAGGTTACTCAGCGGAATTAACTGACCAGTCACCGAAGACGTCACATGAATATTCGTCATATCTAGCGGTTGCTGACGATCTTCCTTTTCAGCTTGAAGAATAACATCATATTCCTCGCCGCCACGCTCAAACGTTGTTACGCGACGTCCGCCCATCATCGTCTCGAGCGTACTACCAATTGTCTGGATAGAGACACCAATATCAGACGCACGCTTGCGATCAATTTTTACATTAAATTGAGGCTGGGTTTCACGGTAATCCGCATCAACGTTAACAAGGCCTGGATAATTCCCAAGTTCTTCAAGCATCACTTGCTTGTAGCGACCAAGGTCGTCATAGGTATCACCACCAATTACGAACTGAAACGCTTCCGAGCCCCCGCCCCGCTGACCAAGACCAGACCGTTGGAATGGAATAACGCGCATACCAGGAACATTCTGCGAGAACTTACCGCGCAGTTCATTTGCAATTTCACCAGCAGAACGTTCACGCTCCTCCCAAGGGGGAAGTATAACAAAGCCAAAGCCACCACTTCCATCAACACGCAGGAGAACACGCTCTACCTCACCAGATTCAACAAGTGGCAAGACCTGTTGTTCCGCGATCAGTGCTTGCTCGCGCATAAATTCAAAGCTAGCGCCCTGTGGCCCCTGCACGCGCATAATGAAGCTACTGCGATCTTCTGTTGGTGCAAGTTCCTGAGGGATTTTTGACTGAATGCCGTAAATAAGCACAAAGAACACAAGGAAACATGCGGAAATCAAAAGCTTATTGTCGATACAAACTTCCAACAAGCGGCCATACCCATCTTGTAGTCGGGTGAATCCGCGATCCAGTTTCTTCGAAAACTCAGGTTTCTTGTTACGACGACGAACCAGAATAGAACACATCATCGGGCTAAGGCTAAGCGCAACTAGGCTTGAAAAGGCAATCGCCGCTGTCATCGTCACGGCTAGTTCACCAAAGATGCGGCCAATATTACCAGATAGGAATGAAATCGGCACAAAAACACCGATCAATACAAGTGTTGTCGCGATAACAGCAAATCCAACCTGCTTAGCGCCCCTGTAGGCTGCAACGAGGCCAGGCTCGCCTTCCTCAACACGGCGGTAAATATTCTCCAGAACCACAATCGCATCATCAACGACCAAGCCAATCGCCAAAACGAGGGCTAAAAGCGTAATCAAGTTAATGCTGACACCAGCAAGGTTTAAAACCCAAAAGCTTGCAATGATGCATACGGGTACCGTGACAGCAGGAACCAATACGGTTTTCAGATTGCCGAGGAATAAGTATAAAACAAGGACAACAAGCCCCATCGCGACAGCGAGTGTGAAATATACTTCATCAATCGCTTTTTCGATAAAGATTGAACTGTCGAAGGACGTTTCAATCGTCATACTTTCCGGTAGTGTTTGCTTGATCTTTTCAATCTCAGCTTTCGCGCCCTGCGCAACCGATAAGGTATTCGCTGTTGATTGTTTCACAATCCCAATCCCTATCACCGGGACGCCGTTACCACGGAACTGAGTTTGCTCGCGCTCTGCACCCAGTTCAACACGACCAACATCACCAAGGCGAACAAAATTGCCGTCGCTATCTTCGCGGATCACAATTTCATTAAATTCTTGCGGCTGTGTGTATTCACGGTTTACCCGAACAATTGTGTCACGTTTTATAGATTCGATCCGACCCGCCGGTAGCTCAATATTTTCAGCACGAAGCGCCCGTTCGATATCCGCAACAGCAACACCCCGCGCTGCCATCGCCTGACGGTCAAGATGAATACGAATAGCATAGCGTTGGCGGCCAAAAATACGAACACCAGCTACACCATCAACCACCGACACCCGGTCTACAATATTTCGTTCAGCAAAATCAGTTAGCTGCAACAAATCCATAACCGGGCTGGTTAGGACAAAAAACATAATGGGGCGCGTGTCCCCGTCTGCCTTGGAAACCTCGGGCGGATCTACCTCTTCCGGGAGGTTGTTCAAAATCCTGCTGACACGGTCACGAACGTCATTTGCTGCGGCATCAATATCCCGTTCTAATGTAAATTCAATATTTACGTTAGAGCGGCCATCGCTACTTGTTGAATCGATCGTTTTAATACCCGGGACACCAGCGATACTGCCTTCAACAATTTGCGTTATGCGTGTTTCAACAATAGCTGCGTTCGCGCCTGGGTAATTGGTTTGAATAGAAACCACCGGCGGATCAACGTCTGGCAATTCTCTTACCGACAGTTCCTGAAATGAGATAAGCCCGAAAGCAATAAGAAGGAGGCTAAGGACTGTCGCGAAAACCGGGCGTTTTACGGAAACATCAGATAATAACATGCTTAGTTCCCCCGACTTGCAGATGGTTGCTGTTCATCAGTTTCACCGAGGACACGGACCTTGATACCTTGCCGCCCTAGGCGCAGTGTACCCTCTGTCACGACACGGTCGCCTTCGTTAACACCGCTTAGGACCTCAACATATCCTGGGCGTCTGAGGCCGAGTTCCACTTTTTTCCTGACTGATGTGCCATTTTCAACAACGAAAACAAAATTCTCGCCGCCTGTTGGAATAACAGCTTCTTCCGGCAAGGACAGACCTTGCCAAACCCGGCTAACAACCTCAACTTCCATAAGCATGCCAGGTTTGATCGCGTGATCATTGTTTGGCACTTCCGCGCGCACAATTACCGAACGCGTTGCTGGGTCGATACGACTATCAATTGATTTTACCGTTCCTTCGAACATACGGCCCGGGTATGCTTCCACTGTAGCCGTAACAGATTGTCCAACGCCAAGTGTCGCAACAAAGCGCTCTGGAACTGCAAAGTCGAGATTGATGCTATCGATATCGTCAAGTGTTGTAATTTCTGTGGTTGGTGAAATCAAAGATCCAGCACTGATTTGACGAAGGCCAAGAACGCCATCGAACGGCGCCCTGATCAAGCGATCAGCCATTCTGGCCTGTAAAGCCTCCAAGCGCGATTGAACTTCATCAACGCGGCGTTGCTGAGTATCCAAAGTCGCTCCTGACGCGTTACCGCGGTCAACCAATTCTTTCGTTCTTATATATTGCTGTCGCGCTTCAAGAACATTTGCCTGAGCTTCCCTGAGTTGCGCGTTTTCTTCCTCGCTCACAAGGGTGACAAGAATATCACCCCGCTTAACGATTTGCCCATCATCAAAGTGGACTTCACGAACAATTTCTGAAACAGGCGAGGATAGCGTGATGGACTCGCGGGCATTCGCGGTACCTAACGCTTCAACAATATCACTGAAGGTTCTAAGGCCAATTGCCTCTACACCGACAGTTACCGCACCGCGTCCAAACCGGCCACGCCCTGATTGTTCTTCACCACCATAGAGCAACCATGCGGACGCTCCGATCAATGAAAATAGAACTATAATTATTATTATTCGCCCTCGACCCATTAGGCTTTCCTTTTCAAATCAACTGTACCCGGCAACTTAGTGTACTGACACAAGCTTTGCACGGCACTAACAATTGCGCTCTCTTTACCGAATAAGCTTTTATAAACAATAAATAATCGGCAGAATGTGCGTCACAAGCGATCAAAAATACGTGACACTTTCCCTATTTTTAGACCGCAGCGAGTCATTGATACGACCCAACCCCATCTAAACCTTTGTATTTATTACGTCTAAACGCAGGTTTAGATTAATTTCCCCAAAATTCGGTTGTAAAGCGTTCAAGTCGTGCTGCAACTTCCTGCGATTTATCGGCCAACTGATATCTTGGTCGTAAAAGTGCCAGTTCACGGCTGTTATTAAATCCCGTTAGGTCGAAAGCCGTTACGCGGTCATCAACAAAGCTCTCTGGAACCAGCGTGCCCCCAAGCCCAGCCGCTACCATTGCCACAGCACGAGCGTCATTTGCTGTTCGGTACACCAGACGTGGGCGAATATTACTGTCCGTAAAATATCTACTGGTTTCGCTTAGGACCTCGCACCGACTACGAACAATCATATTTTCTTCGCGTAAGTCACTCGCAGACAATTCAGAACGTCCGTTCAATGTATGCTCTTTAGGTAAAATAAAGACATAATTTTCACGTCGTAACGGGATCGCCTCTTCAAGGTTGTCACTACGCTTTAGTGACAAAGCATAATCTATGCTTCGCTCGTCCAAGCGGTTTAAAAGCTCTTGCTCGGTACCATCAAAAACTTCAATCGTAATATCGGGTTCAAACTTTTTGTATTCGAGCAAAAATTCACCGACCCGTCTGTGCGCTAAGGTTATTAGCAACCCTAGCCTTAAAACCGGTTTGTCTTCGCTACCTTCGATGGCCTGCATGGCTAGGTTACATTCATGCATAATCGCCTTGGCACGCGGCAAAAACCGCGTTCCCGCATCGGTTAGAAAAACACGGCGATTTGTCCGCTCAAAAAGAGGCTGCCCAATTTGGCTTTCCAACTTTTTGATACCGGCGGACAAGGTTGGCTGCGTTACGAACGCACGCTCTGCCGCGCGGGTGAAATTGCCTGTTTCTACAACAGCAATGAAATAGCGAAGGAGGTATAAATCTATCATAGACAATATCTATCATTTGTATTTTTGACTTCGATTTTACCAATAGCAAATTAGCGAATATTATGCGATCAAATTTTCATTAATGCTGTTGAACGCTACGGAAAGGTGATCTTCTTTATGCCAGTTCTTTCAACATCGATTGATAGTTCAAGTGATGAGTTTGCGGCGAACAAAGCGCAAATCGATTCTGTTGTTGACGACTTAAAGTCGAAAATTCGCGACATTTCAAAGGGCGGACCAGAACGCGCCCGCGAAAAACACCTCAGCCGCGGCAAGCTTTTACCACGTGATCGTGTAACGCAACTGCTTGATCCCGGAACAGCATTTCTGGAATTATCCCAACTGGCAGCTTACGATATGTATGACGCCGATATCGCAGCCGGCGGCGTCATCACTGGCATTGGCCGCGTTTCCGGCATTGAGTGTATGATCGTATGTAATGATGCAACGGTAAAGGGTGGCACCTATTATCCTGTCACGGTGAAGAAGCACCTTCGCGCACAGGAAATAGCAGAAGAAAATAATCTGCCTTGTATATACCTCGTCGACAGTGGCGGCGCGAACCTTCCCAATCAGGATGATGTTTTTCCTGACAGGGATCATTTTGGTCGCATTTTCTATAACCAAGCAAATATGTCTGCCAAAGGCATTCCTCAAATCGCTGTTGTTATGGGAAGCTGCACCGCGGGCGGCGCCTATGTACCCGCAATGGCTGATGAGAGTATCATTGTTCAAAACCAGGGAACAATCTTCCTCGGTGGACCGCCACTTGTGAAAGCAGCAACAGGTGAGGTTGTTAGCGCAGAAGACCTCGGCGGCGGTGACGTGCATGCCCGCACCTCAGGCGTTGTGGACCACTTGGCACGCGACGACGCACATGCACTTTCAATCGCGCGCGACATCGTTGCAAACCTGAACCGCAATAAGAAATTCCCGGTTAAAGTGCGTGAAAGCATAGCGCCAAAGTATGCACCAGAGGACATCGCAGGTGTTATCCCTGCTGACGTTCGCCAGCCCTACGATGTGCGTGAGATCATCGCTCGGATCGTTGATGGCAGCGAGTTTGAAGAGTTTAAGAAACTATACGGTGAAACGCTTGTCTGCGGCTTCGCCCATATTCATGGCTTCCCTGTTGGGATTGTCGCGAACAATGGTGTCCTATTCTCCGAGAGCGCGCTTAAGGGCGCTCATTTCGTCGAGCTTTGTGCACAGCGCGGTATTCCGCTTGTCTTCCTCCAGAACATCACTGGGTTTATGGTAGGCCGCAAATATGAAAACGGCGGTATCGCCCGCGATGGTGCCAAAATGGTAACGGCCGTCGCCTGCGCAAACGTTCCCAAATTCACTATTCTTATTGGCGGTAGCTTCGGTGCTGGTAACTACGGCATGTGTGGTCGTGCTTATCAGCCACGTTTCTTATGGATGTGGCCAAACGCCCGTATTTCAGTAATGGGCGGCGAGCAGGCAGCAGGTGTTCTCTCTACCGTTAAGCGTGACGGGATGGAAGCGCGCGGCGAAGATTGGAGCGTTGAAGATGAAGAAAAATTCAAGGCACCAATCCGTGAAATGTACGAACATCAAGGCCACCCATATTATGCGAGTGCGCGCCTGTGGGATGACGGTGTGATCGACCCTGCTGACACCCGACGGGTACTCGGCCTCGCGCTATCAGCAACAATGAACGCCCCAATCGAGCCGACGAAGTTCGGCGTCTTTAGAATGTAGAGGACAGAACCATGACTGATCCTATCATTTTAACAGATATTGACGAGAATGGTGTTGCAACCGTTACCATCAACCGCCCTGACGTTCATAATGCCTTTAACGAACATGTAATCTCGGCACTTGATAACGCTTTCAAATCACTCGGTGATAATGAGGCGGTAAGGGTTATTGTGATTACAGGTGCAGGTAAAAGCTTTTCGGCGGGTGCGGACCTGAACTGGATGAAGGCAGCTGCCGAGTTTTCACGCGAAGAAAACATCGCTGATGCCAATGGTCTCTCGGGTATGCTCGCCACATTGAATTTCTGCCCAAAACCAACGATCGCGCTCGTGAACGGTGCGGCGTTTGGCGGCGGGGTTGGGCTCGTGTCATGCTGTGATATCGCGATTGCAGTTGGAGGCGCAAAATTCTCACTCTCGGAAGTGAAACTTGGCCTGACACCAGCAACCATTTCCCCTTATGTGATTGCAGCGATCGGCGAACGCGCCGCCCGCAGGTATTTCCTGACCGCAGAACGGTTTGACGGCTTAGAAGCAAAACGTATTGGTCTGGTGCATGAAACCGCACCTTCGATCGAAGAAGCCTCAGCCCTTGTTGATGGCCTTGTGACTACAATGCTTGCGAACGCACCAGAAGCGCAAGCAGAAGCCAAGGACCTGATTTTCGCTGTTTCGGGCAAAGAAATCACCGACGACCTTCGTGCTGATACCGCTCGCCGGATTGCAGAACGCCGTGCAAGCGTTGAAGCCAAAGAGGGATTGACTGCATTCCTGGAAAAACGCCGCCCAAAGTGGAGTATCGGATAATGAACAAACCTATTCGTAAAGTCCTTATTGCCAACCGCGGTGAAATCGCATGCCGGGTTATCAGAACCTGCCGCAACCAGGGCATTAAAACCGTTGCTGTTTATTCGGAAGTTGATGCGAACGCACAGCATGTAATACAGGCTGATGAAGCTGTCATGATTGGCGCTGCGGCCGCTAGCGAGAGCTACTTGGTCCATGACAAAATCATTGATGCCGCAAAACGTACGGGCGCGGATGCCATTCATCCGGGTTATGGTTTCCTTTCTGAGAATCCCGAATTTGCTGAACGCTGCGAAAGAGAAGGCATTATCTTTACCGGACCATCAGCCGCTTCCATGCGGGCGATGGCGCTTAAGGGTGCTGCCAAGAAACTAATGGAAGACGCGGATGTGCCCGTTGTTCCCGGCTATCACGGCAATGATCAGTCGTTGGAGACAATGACGAAAGAGGCAGAACGGATTGGATACCCGATCCTTATTAAAGCGGTTGCTGGCGGCGGCGGTAAAGGCATGCGTATGGTTTATGCAGCCGACGAGCTTGAAGCAGCGATTGAAGCAGCAAAACGCGAGGGCCAAAATTCATTCGGTAACGCAGATATTCTGATTGAAAAACTCATTCAAAAGCCACGTCATATCGAACTGCAGGTGTTTGGAGACAGCCATGGTAACGCCGTTCACTTGTTTGAACGCGATTGCTCACTACAGCGTCGTCACCAAAAGGTTGTTGAGGAAGCCCCTGCCCCTGGCATGAGCGACGAAATGCGCCAAGCGATGGGTGAAGCAGCAGTTAAGGCTGCGAAAGCGATCAATTATGTGGGTGCGGGTACCGTCGAGTTTATCGTTGATGTTGCGAACGGTCTTGATAATGCCCCCTTCTATTTCATGGAAATGAATACGCGTTTGCAGGTCGAACACCCAGTAACCGAATTAATTACGCATCAGGACCTGGTCGACTGGCAAATCCGCATCGCGGAAGGTCATGAAATTCCCTTTGATCAGGATGATATCAATAGTTTCGTTTCTGGTCATGCGGTGGAAGTGCGTTTATACGCAGAAGATCCTTACAATAACTTTAGCCCTGCCATTGGTACGCTTTCGGTTTTCGATCCATATGCGTTAGAAAACGAAGACCAGCGGATTGATACAGGCGTTATTGCTGGTGATGACGTGAGCATTCATTATGATCCAATGATTGCCAAATTGATCGCTTACGGCGACGACCGCGAGAGCGCGATCGATAATCTGATTTCGCTGATTAACACGACCCCTGTTACTGGGCTGACGACAAATCGTGATTTCCTGATCAGCGCCCTTGACCACGATAGTTTTAGAGCGGGTGATCTTTATACAGGTTTTATCGAGGATTTCAGTGATACACTCCTCAGTAAACCTGCACCCTCATCAAATGATTATTTGCTGGCGGCCCTAAGTACCCTTGCAAGCCGCTCGATCATGACTGACGATCCTTGGTCAATTCAGGATAGTTTCAGGGTTAACCTACCTAAGACTGAAACCCTCACCTTTATTGACGGTGAAGACATTAAAACCGCGTCGATTGAAGCGGTTGGTGATGCCTTTAAAATAACAGTTGATGAACACACATCGAACGTATCTGTTCTCAGTTTTGAAGATAACCTGCTCACCTTTGAGCTTGATGGTCTTCGCTCATCTATTTTCGCAGATGTGCAAAATGATCAGGTTACTTTAGTCGGCAGGTACACACAAACTATCAAACGTTTCCTCGCAGAAACCGCTGGTAGTGATGACGCTGATGGACCAGGTGCAATCACGGCACCAATGCCGGGCAAAATTTTAGAGATCAAAACATCAAATGGTGCATCCGTAGAAAAAGGCGACGCACTTATTGTGATGGAAGCCATGAAAATGGAACAAACATTAAAGGCACCGCGTGCAGGCATTGTTGAAGGCCTGAACATGAAAGCAAATGATCAAGTCAGCGACGGAGCAATCTTGCTGACAATTAATGACGTCACAGAAGAGTAAAGAGTAATAACGCTGCATGGATTTTGGGCATGATATGCAGCACTATTGGAGAGAGAAGAATGCTGGAGTTTCCTCATCTAAAATTTAATCACGGCGAAGAAATTGATATGCTCCGTGATATGGTATCAAAATTTGCCGCAGAAGAAATTGCACCTCGCGCGGCCGAGATTGATGCCACGAATGTATTCCCTATGGACCTATGGCAGAAAATGGGTGAACTTGGCCTTCTCGGCCTCACAGTTGCAGAGGAATACGGCGGTGCGGGCATGGGCTACCTTGCACACACAATCGCGATTGAGGAAATCAGCCGCGCTTCTGCGTCTGTCGCTCTTAGTTACGGCGCGCACTCTAATCTCTGCGTGAACCAGATTTATCGCAATGCAAGCCACGAGCAAAAAGAGAAATACCTGCCAAAATTGATCAGCGGCGAACACGTGGGTGCGCTCGCCATGTCGGAGCCTGGGGCTGGATCTGATGTTGTTTCGATGAAACTTCGCGCAGAAAAACGCAATGACGGCTTCGTTCTTAACGGTAACAAAATGTGGATCACGAACGGCCCTGACGCTGATGTTCTCGTTGTTTATGCCAAAACGAACATGGAAGCACACCAGCACGGCATTACCGCATTCCTTATAGAAAAAGGCATGAAGGGTTTCTCTACCGCTCAAAAGCTAGATAAACTTGGCATGCGTGGCTCCAACACATGTGAGCTTGTTTTCGAAGATTGCTTTGTTCCTTTTGAAAATATGATGGGCGAAGAAGGCGATGGTGTTCGTATTCTGATGTCTGGCCTTGATTATGAACGTCTTGTGCTCTGCGGTGGTCCGCTAGGAATTATGCGTGCGTGCCTTGATACGGTTATCCCTTACGTTCATGAGCGCAAGCAATTCGGTAAATCGATCGGCACTTTCCAACTCATGCAGGGCAAACTTGCTGACATGTATGCAACATGGGGCGCTTGCCGGTCTTATGTTTACTCGGTTGCAGAAGCGGCTGACCGCGGTGAAACAACACGCAAGGATGCGGCCGGCTGTATTTTATACTCGGCTGAAAAAGCAACGTGGATGGCCGGCGAATCCATTCAAGCGCTTGGCGGCAATGGATATATCAACGAATATGATACTGGTCGCTTCTGGCGCGATGCAAAACTCTATGAAATCGGTGCAGGTACGAGCGAAATTCGCCGTATGCTAATTGGACGCGAACTTTTCAAAGAAACCGCATAGAGACTCAGAAATTACACGAAAACATACCGGATTTTGACGAGAGAATTTACCAAATCCCCTCTCGTCACATTCGTTCAACATGCCCTCAAACAATTACATGAATATTTTTTTTCAAATTTTGTAATTATATTACTAAATTGCGCAATATTCGAAAGCTCATTTCGCACATTTTCTGAGATACTCGCCAGCATCTTATCAGATTATATGCATACTGTTCGAAATCAAACCGAACGCAAATGGGGACGTAATAATTTGATTAGCGTGTCAACGGGACAGTAAGAGAGGAAATTTCATGCCCGTCTTTGATTCAAGAAGCTTCATGAACCACGAACAAGTGGTCTTTTGTAGTGATCAGGCAACAGGCCTTAAAGCTATCATTGCAGTTCATTCAACAGCACTCGGCCCTGCCACAGGCGGCACCCGTTTTTGGGATTATGCTGCAACGCACAGCGGTGCCCCAACAGATGTTGCTATCTCGCGCGGCGAACAGGATGCTGTTTATGACGTACTCCGCTTATCACGTGGCATGAGTTATAAAAATGCTATGGCAGGCCTAAGACTTGGCGGCGGTAAGTCTGTAATTATTGGCGACCCGAAAAAACTGGGAAATGCCGAACTCATGCATGCTTTTGGACGCTACATTAATCGTCTTGGTGGTTCATATTACGCTGCTGAGGACGTTGGAACGTCCCCTGACATGCTTCAGGCTGCTGCAAGCGAAACAGACTATGTTTGTGGCCTTGAAGGTGGTGAATTCGGTACTGGTGATCCATCACCTCATACTGCACTCGGTGTCTTTGAAGGTATTAAGGCCGCTGTCGAGCACCGTCTTGGCAAAACTGACCTGAATGGAATTAAAGTTGCTGTTCAGGGCCTTGGTCATGTTGGTCAATATCTCGTCAATCATCTTCGCGGTGCTGGCGCTGAAATTATTGTAACCGATATCGTTGATGCAAATATCCAGGCTGTTCTTGACGGCGGTGCTGCAACAGTTGTTAAGCCAGATGCTATTCATGCTGTAGACTGTGATGTATTTGCTCCGTGCGCACTTGGCGGTGGTATCAATCCGGCGACAATTCCAGACATCAAAGCGACTATCGTTGCTGGTGCTGCTAACAACCAACTTGAGCGCGAAGGTGTAGAAGACGAAGATCTTCGCAAGCGTGGTATTCTTTACGCGCCTGATTATGTAATCAATGCGGGCGGTATTATTTCTGTTGAGTCAGAAGTTTACAAAGAACGCCTTGATGATGCAGCGCGCGAAGCCAAAGTCCTTCGTATCGGCGATACACTTAAACGTATCTTTGAGACAAGCGACCGCGAAGAACGCCCAACAGGTATTATCGCGAACGAAATGGCAGAAGACATTATTGCGCGCGCAAGCGAAGCAAAACTTGCTGCTGAATAAGCAAGCTAAATTATAATCAAAAGCCCTGTTGTCAATTGATAACAGGGCTTTTTTAATACATTACTTTAAAATATTTTAACTGGCATTAGCCAACCTACCACCTTTGTCGGCATATTCCTGAGTGCCATTCGTATAAACCGTGTCACCTTCAAGAATATCTGCGGGTCTGATGGGTTTACCTGCCTGCTCCAGGCGATCATAAAGCGGACCAAAGTCCTGATAGGTTGCCTGCAGTAATTCTTCGAAACTTTCGATCACCCAATAAGTCTGTTGGAAGTCATCAATTCGATAGTCGGTCTTCATTAAACGCTCGAGGTCGAAATGAATACGGTTGGGGCTATCGTCTTCCAAACAGAATATACTCTCTGATTTCGAGCTTACGATACCAGCGCCGTAAATACGCATTCCTTCATCAGTTTTAATTAGGCCAAACTCAACCGTATACCAATACAAGCGCGCTAAATTAGGCAACACCCCGCGCCCTGCTGCGCGTTGACCGCCTTTACCGTACGCCGCCATGTAATCCGCGAAAACCGGGTTCGCAAGCATGGGAACATGGCCATAAACATCATGGAACACATCAGGTTCTTGCAAATAATCAAGCTGTTCTTCGCTTCTGATAAAATTACCAGCGGGAAAACGACGGTTAGCGAGATGATCAAAAAATACTTCATCCGGCACCAAATCAGGAACTGCTACAACCTGCCAACCCGTAGCCTTCATCAGCTTTTCAGAAAGTTTCTCAAAGTTCGGAATACCGCCATCAGATAAACTCAGCAACTCTAGGCCGTCCATAAATTCCTTGCATGCGCGGCCTTGTAGGATTTTACCTTGGCGCGCATAAAGCCTGTCCCAGCGGTCGTGCTCTTCTGCTGAAAAGTCTTCCCAGTTTTGGTCAACTGTATAATCTTCACGCACCTCGACGGTTCTGCCTAAACGTGTTGTGATTAACATACCATACCTCTCTTATTCACCACCCCCAGATGGTCTACCTCATTACTAAATTTCTACTAATCTGCTGGAGCGTCCGGCTGATTTTCCGGCATTGACTTCATAAAGGCCGGATGCTCTGCACAAGACGCATAAATTCTCTTAATCACAGGGAATTTCTCTAAATTCACCTGAAAGCGCATGGCATTCCATACTTGTGGCACTAGATAGACATCGGCCATACTTGGTAAATTGCCAAAACAAAAATCACCACGATACTTGCTTGAAGTAAGCATCGCCTCAAGAGCCGTGAAGCCCTCGACTATCCAATGACTATACCATGAATTCACTGCATCCTGATCGGCGTCAAATTCCGACTTCAGTTTTTGCAATACTGAAAGATTATTTAAGGGGTGAATATCGCACCCAATCACATTCACAAGTTGGCGAACCCACGCACGCTCATTTGCGTGCGAAGGCAGCAATGGCACATCAGGATACACTTCATCAAGATATTCAAGAATGGCCGGTGACTGAGAAATTCCAAGGCCATTATCAACAAAAAAAGGCACGCGTCCCTGCGGGTTCATTGCAAGATAATCCGGCGCCTTGTGATCATTGGCCGATGGTTTCAAATCAACTGCTTTATATTGATAATCAAGCCCTTTTAAAGCGAGCGCAATCCGCACACGAAATGCAGCAGATGATCGGTAATAACCGTATAAAATTCGCTCGCTCATAACGCACCTAACCTTGTTTTACAGCTTGATCAATAGAACCAAATATTGACTGCCCATCACCATCAAACATTTCTATTTTTATTGTATCCCCAAACTGCATAAAGTTCGTCAATGGTGAGCCATTTTGAATGGTTTCAATCATGCGGATTTCCGCAATACAACTATATCCGACGCCACCATCGCTGACTGGTTTACCTGGTCCACCATCAAGTTTGTTGGAAATTGTTCCTGATCCAACAACTGCCCCTGCCCCAAGTGGACGGGTTTTCGCTGCGTGGGCAACAAGTGTCGCAAAATCAAACGTCATGTCGATGCCTGCTTCCGGTTTACCGAACACAGCACCGTTATAGTGGGAAATAATTGGCAGATGCACCTTGTTATCCGACCAGGCATCACCAAGCTCGTCAGGCGTGACACACACAGGGCTAAACGCGCTAGAAGGTTTAGACTGGAAAAAACCAAATCCTTTTGCAAGTTCGCCAGGGATCAATCCACGAAGTGAAACATCATTCACGAGCATCAAGAGTTTAATGTGAGATGCTGCGTCAGAAGCGCTTACCCCCAACGGCACATCATCAGTGATGACAGCGATCTCAGCTTCAAAATCCACACCCCAACCGTCTGTTGTTGGGAATACGATATCTTCTTTCGGGCCAAGGAATGTGTCAGAACCACCCTGATACATCAACGGATCATGCCAGAAACTATCCGGCATTTCAGCGTTACGCGCCTTGCGAACCAATTCTACATGATTAACATAAGCAGAACCGTCAGCCCACTGATATGCACGCGGTAGCGGCGACGCGCATTTTGCTTCCTCAAAGGCTTCGCCTTCGATTTCACCGGCATTCAACTGATCATAAAGTAACTTTAATGCAGGTGCCTTCGCATCCCAATCATCAATGGCAATTTGAAGCGTTGGGGCGATATAACCCGCGATAACCATTTTCGACAAATCACGTGATACAACAACCAATTTGCCGTCACGGCCATGTTTCAATGATGCTAATTTCATAGATATATTCCTAAATACTGATCGCTATAAATATCGGGATCATTTCCATCGTTATTGCGGTTTAAATTCGCCCCTGCCATGCAGCCAATCAGCATGACGCGGTGCTTTCTTGGTTTTCGACCATTCATCAAGCATTTCGGGCGCTACACGTTTCAATTCTTCCAACATTCCCGGCTTCGCGGTATTTGCCGCAAGTTCAAGGCGGTGACCATTTGGGTCGAAGAAATAAATTGATTTAAAAATCGTATGTTCTGTCGGGCCAAGAACATCAATTCCTGCGGCTTCCAGGCTTTCTTTTGCAGCCAATAGCGCATCAAGGTCTTCAACCTGAAAAGCGATATGCTGGACCCACTCTGGCGTGTTACCGTCACGCCCCATGGTTGGCTGTTCAGGCAGTTCAAAAAACGCCAGAACATTACCGTTCCCTGCATCCAGAAACAGATGCATATAGGGGTCGTAGGCTCCAGTAGAAGGCACATGGTCTTCGGCAATTGCAAGTTGGAAATCCATATTCAGGTGCTTTTGGTAAAACTCTACAGTTTCCTTCGCATCCTTGCACCGATAGGCAACATGATGAATACCTTTTAGTTCCATTGAAATTTCCTCTTACAATCGCCCTAGCCTAATACTCTTGATGACTTAAATTATGCCGCGCTCTCGTCTACCTCAAGCACACCACGAGCGATCTGATCACGCTCGATCGATTCAAATAGCGCTTTAAAGTTTCCTTCACCGAAACCATCATCTTCTTTACGCTGAATAAATTCAAAGAATACTGGCCCAAGCGCATTCTCAGAGAAGATTTGCAATAACAAGCGTGGCTCATCGCCCTCTGTAGTACCATCAAGAAGGATACCACGAGCCTTCAACTCATCCGCAGGTTCACCGTGACCAGGAAGGCGTTCGTCAAGCATTTCATAATATGTGTCTGGTGGTGGTGTCATGAATTTAACACCTTTTTCCTTCAGGCGATCCCAACAAGCAATCAGATCATCACACGAGAAGGCAATATGCTGAATACCTTCGCCGTTATAGGCCATCAGGAACTCTTCAATTTGGCCCTTACCGCCTTGTGCTTCTTCATTTAATGGAATACGGATCATACCATCCGGGGCAGTTAATGCCTTTGATTTAAGGCCTGTGTATTCACCCTTGATATCGAAGAAACGGATTTCCTTAAAGTTGAAGAATTTTTCATAAAATTCTGCCCAGTAATCCATCCGGCCACGATAAACATTATGCGTTAAGTGATCGACAATATTGAAACCACATCCTACCGGATTACGGTCAACGCCCTCAAACCATTCAAAATCGATATCATAAATGCTGCTACCTTCTTCAAAACGATCAATAAGGTAAAGCGGTGCACCACCGATCCCTTTGATGGCAGGCAGACGGAGTTCCATCGGGCCTGTTGGCACGTTCACTGGCTGTGCGCCCATTTCCAAGAGTTTGTTATACGCAAACTGAGCATCCTTAACGCGGAATGCAAGGCCGCATGCGCTTGGCCCGTGCTCTTCAGCATAAAAGGCCGCAGGACTTTTAGGTTCATAGTTAATGATGAAATTGATGGCACCCTGACGCCACAAAGTTACGTCCTTAGAGCGATGTTTCGCAACAGCCGTGAAACCCATTGCTTCAAAAACAGGTTCTACAATACCTTTTTCCGGTGCTGTAAATTCAACAAATTCAAATCCACATAATCCCATTGGATTTTCGAATAGATCAGCCATAACGATTTCCTTAAACTTGTCAAAATATAGCACGACGGCTATATGAAATTTGTGTTTGCTTGAGAAATATATTAGTTTCATATGTAACTAATATCAAGATAAAAGAAAGAAATTGATGAATAGTTTTGTTAAAAACAAACTCAAGCTACAGGCTTTCTTGCCATACCGCCTTTCTGTGCTGTCCAATCGCATCAGCAGGGCGATTGCAGATCGGTATGAAGAGCAGTTTCAGATATCACTTCCAGAATGGCGGGTTGTCGCTGTTCTTGGCGACACACCTGATATCTCGGCGGGTTCTGTCGCCCAAAAAACAGCGATGGATAAAGTTGCCGTATCAAGGGCCGTAAACAAACTTTTAGAATCTGGCCTGTTGATCCGAAAAATGTCAAATGAAGACAAGCGCCGCTCAATACTATCGCTTTCGGAAAA
Organism: Kordiimonas sp. SCSIO 12610; assembly: GCF_024398015.1. Taxonomy (GTDB): domain Bacteria; phylum Pseudomonadota; class Alphaproteobacteria; order Sphingomonadales; family Kordiimonadaceae; genus CANLMI01. Next base: position 1,714,623 of record NZ_CP073747.1, on the reverse strand, counting down.
AGGTGCTGAAATTTATGGTCAGGTAGCTCCGCTAGCGATTGATTATGAAAACAAACTTTTGGAGCAATTGAGCGACGAAGACCGCACGCAACTCGAAGACCTGCTTAACAAACTGGAAAAGATTGAGCTTTAGTTTTTAAGTCTAATCTTCGTTATACCCAATTGGTCTTTCGCTAGGATACCCGAAATAATATCCCTGCATGTAATCCACGTCTACGTCCTTTAGGATAGCGTAGGTTTCTTCGTCTTCCACGCCTTCCGCTATGACCTTTGTCCCAACCTGCTTCGCCGCATCGACAATATTGGCGAGCAAGTTCCATTTGAACGGATCGCGCATGATATTATCAGTAAGCGACTTATCAATTTTTACGTAATCGGGCCTTACTTGTGTGAGGGTAACAAGGTTATTGAAACCTGTTCCAAAATCATCGAGCGCAAACTGAACACCATGATCGTGCAACAACTCGACTACCTTTTGCATAGTATCCACATCAGGAATTTCCTGGCTTTCAACCAATTCAAAAACCAATTGATTTTTTTCATATTGGAAATTTTTGGTAACCGTCGATAGCCAAGCCGTAAAGGCCTCTTCCGACTTGATGGACTCTGGCAAAACGTTAATGAACACACGTTCTTTGATATCAAACTTCTTTGCATATATTGCTGCAACTTCGCCTGCAGCCAGATCTAGCGGGTAAAGCATTCCCAACTTTTCCGCCGTGCCGAACATATAGGGTGCTGATATCACCCGCCCATCAGGATATAACCCCCTGAATAGGAATTCATAGCCCATCACGTCCTGTGTATCATGTGCATTCACAATAGGCTGCATCAATGGCTTATACCTACGATCAACCAATAGCTCACACAACCAACGGGCTGATGCTTCCATATTAAATTGTTCGATGGTACGAATGAAGCCAAATTCATTCATGGACGGGGTCAGTGAATAGGAAAAAAGAATTTTTATCTTTTGCTGTTCTTCTTCGCTCAGGATTTCACTCAACTGCGTGATTTTAGTTTCATGATCCTCAACTGCGTAGCAGCGAACGGACGCAAAAAAGTTTTCACTATGAACACGGGTGCTTTCATCGAAACGGGTATTTATTTTTCTGTATAGTTCGCGGCTTTTACACCAGAAAAAAATATACCCTTTATCTTCATTTATGTTTGAAACAGAAGCTTCCACCCAAAAACCCTCGTGTCGTGTAATTAATAATCATCTTATTGTGACTAATGTTTCCACGATTTGGGTAAAGGACTTATTAACATTTTCAGTTTTTTTTGAAATTATTAAAGAAATCAGGATACGAGCCTTCTTTGCATTCAAAATACCCGCTGAAATCATACCGTTAGAGAAAAGATCAATCTCTGCCCCTACATAGCCATATGTATTCTCTAACACACGACCATTATAGGCTTGGCTTGCAATCACAACCGGTATCTGACGAGCCAATTCTTTAAGTTTAGTCGCCCACAATTCAGAAACATGCCCCGCCCCATACGTGTCTATGACTAGACCTTGATAATTTTTACCAACGTCATCAAGTAATAAACCACCATCGTCCAGACAAATTGGCAAGCAAGCGACTGGTGCAATATCATCAACGAAAATTAAATCTTCACGAAGAACATCGTCTATTTTTATGCCTTGCTTATGCCAGAAAACTTGCTGTTCTGAAACATAGCCGCAAGCCCCCCCATCAGATTGGAACGCATCAAGCGCCCATGTATGGGATTTCTGTACTAAAACAGGATCATGAATTTCATTATTCATCACCACATACACGGATGCAGTGCTTATACTGATCGCCGTTAAAATAGCAGCATATAAATTCGCTGGTCCATCACTACTCAGCTGGTTGGGAGAGCGCATAGCGCCCGTAAAAATAATAGGCTTATCCCCCTGATAAATAAGCTTCATCAGAAAAGATGTTTCCTCCATTGTGTCCGTGCCCTGCGTTACGATGATGGCATCGGCATCGCTCATGCGCGCTTTTTCAGAGAGGTTTTTGATGGTTGCGAAATCAAGGTTTGCACTGGCAACATTAGAAATAGTTTCAGCGCGCACGCTGGCAATCTGATCCAACCCGGGAACAGAATTCACCAAATCTTCGGCGGTTAAGGTTGGGCTAACACCTTTATCCTGACCAGCCGAAAGCTGATCAGGGGTCATTGCGATTGTACCTCCAAGAGCATAAACATCAATCAAAGGCAAATCGTTCATTCTGGTATCCTCGACTTAGTTTGCAATCACATCCTGTGCTGCAACATAAGTAAGATTTTGATCACGGGCAACCGCTTCGTATGTGATTTTACCTTCGCATACATTCAGCCCTTCAAGCAGATGCTTGTCATCTTTCAATGCTTGCTTCCAACCTTTGTTTGCAATTGCAACCGCATGCCTAAGCGTCGCATTATTAAGCGCAAGCGTAGATGTTCGCGCCACACCGCCAGGCATGTTGGCAACACAGTAATGCACAACTTCATCAACAATATAGGTTGGGTTTTCGTGCGTCGTGGCTTTAGAAGTCTCAAAGCAACCGCCCTGATCAATTGCCACATCAACGAGCACAGAACCGCGCGGCATTTTAGAAATCATTTCTCGCGTGACAAGCTTTGGTGCAGCCGCGCCCGGAATTAGAACCGCGCCAACGGTCAGATCAGCCGAAAGAACATATTCTTCAACCGCATCCTGTGTTGAGTAAATCGTTTTCACACGTCCCTGGAAAATGTCATCCAGTTGCTGCATACGGCGGATTGAACGATCAAGAATGACCACATCGGCGCCCATACCAACAGCCATCCGAGCAGCATTTGTCCCGACAACGCCGCCGCCAATAATAGTTACTTTCGCAGGTGCAACACCCGGCACACCACCCAATAGCATACCACGACCACCCTGGCTCATCTCTAACGCATGCGCACCAGCCTGAATAGACATCCGGCCAGCAACTTCTGACATCGGCGCCAATAGCGGTAAGCCACCAAAATTATCGGTTACAGTCTCATAAGCAATCGCGATTGCACCTGATTTTATCAAACCCTGTGTTTGCTCGGGATCTGGCGCCAAATGCAGGTACGTATAGAGGATTTGACCTTCACGGAGCATTTCACACTCAACAGCCTGCGGTTCTTTCACTTTAACAATCATGTCGGCAGCGGCAAAGATTTCTGCTGCTGTTCCCTTGATCGCAGCACCCGCTGTCACATACATTTCATCGCTGAAACCAATTTCTGCTCCGGCGTTTTTTTGCACAATAACATCATGGCCATTGACAATAAGTTCACGAACCGATGCAGGCGTTAAACCGACGCGGTACTCACGATTTTTGATTTCCTTAGGAACCCCTACTAACATACCCTCACTCCAAAATAACAAATTCAAAATCATGACTGCCTTTTCTAAGGCAGCGACACGAGCCATATATAAGCGAAAATGGCTGATGCGTCCTTGCAAATAGATTGAATTTTATTGCAATAAATGGCATATAATATCAAATATATAGTATTTATTCGCAGAAAGTTCGACTTATGGAACTAGATAAGATTGATCGCTCCATTTTACGAATCCTTCAAATCGACGGCAAGATATCTAATGTTGATCTTGCCAATAAAGTTGGCCTGTCAGAGTCCGCATGTTTGCGCCGCGTGAAAAACCTACACGAAAACAAAATTATCCAGAATTATGTAGCCCTGCTGAACCCAAATATTATTGGTGTCCCCGGGTCTGTATTTGTTCGTGTTTCACTTGATCACCAGCAACAAAGCAAGTTAGCGCAATTTGAGGTCGCGGTTCAGGATGTTGAAGAAGTAATGGAATGCTATCTGATGAGCGGAGATGTAGATTATATGCTACGTGTGGCGGTTAAGGATGCCCCCGATTATGAGCGCATCCATAATATTTTATCTGCCCTACCCGCTGTTGCTCGTATTCATACAAGCTTTGCCATCAGAACAGTTTTAAAGAAAACAAATTTGCCTGTATAAAAGGTATGCGGTTCTATAACCAATCAGGTACGGGCAAGCCTTTTTCTTTTAAGAATTCAGGGTTAAACAAGCGCGACTGATACCGTAGGCCACTGTCGCAAATGATTGTTGCAATCGTATGCCCAGGCCCCATTTTTTTAGCGAGGCGAATTGCACCAGCCAGGTTAACACCGGTGGATGCACCAACACACAACCCTTCCTTTTGAAGAAGCTCGAATGCAAGTGGAAGAGCTTCCTCATCAGTGATCTGGAAGGCTTCATCAACAGGAGCCCCTTCAAGGTTTGGTGTAATCCGTGACTGACCAATCCCTTCGGCAATAGAACTACCTTCAGCCTTTAATTCACCGTTTGTATAATAATTATAGAGCGAAGCCCCCATAGGGTCGGCAATACCGATAACGATATCTTTGTTAAACTCCTTTAGGCCAATCCCTGTGCCTGCCAAAGTCCCTCCAGTACCCACAGCACAAATAAAGCCATCAAGAGTTCCGTTTGTTTCGTCCCACAATTCGCGCGCAGTTGTTCGAATGTGCGATTCACGATTGGCAACATTTTCAAATTGCCCTGCCCAAATGGCTCCGTGCTCGGCGGTCGATGACAATTCTTCTGCAAGTCGGCGCGCAACATGCTGGAAGTTATTTGGATTTGAAAAAGGAGCTGCCGGTACTAATTTCAGTTCCGCGCCCAAAATACGAAGCGTATCTATTTTTTCCTGACTTTGTGTTTCAGGCATTACAATAAGCGTTTTATACCCTTTTGCATTCGCAACCACAGTAAGGCCGATACCGGTATTTCCAGCAGTACCTTCCACAACCAAACCACCCGGTTCCAAAAGACCTTTTTTCTCTGCGTCTTCGATAATACCAAGCGCAGGGCGATCCTTAACAGACCCACCGGGGTTCGCATACTCGGCCTTACCAAGAATGGTACATCCTGTTAATTCAGATGCATATTTCAACTTAATGAGCGGGGTATTGCCAATTGCACTTAAAGTGCCTGCGTAATCAGTCATAAAGAACCTCCTAAAACCGGACAGTTCTATAGACTTAACATGAATAATTTCGCAAGCCACTTATTTGTGAGGGATCGTTTTAATGAAAGTGAGAATAGGTTAAAAGCATGTTGACTTCACCTTCGTCATCGATCAACGGTAAAAGAATGGAATCGTAAACCTTATAATCATAATGCGAAAATGTGAGCTTCACACCAATACTAAGAAATGGCAGGCAATGGTGTATTGACCAATTACAGCGGTCAACAACCCGTTCAGCATTTGGAACTTCATCAACATACTGCCCTGTTGTATCAAAACCGATTGCATCGACAAACTCTGTGCCTATCACACGTACCTTCAAGCGTTTATTCGGCCCAATAACATCGTGTAAAACAATTAACGGCAGTTGTTGTTTCATGCTAATGACAGAAAGATCCTGCCTCGAGCAGGCAGGTCTACCCTTTTTATGGCTATCCCAATTGTTATAAAGGTCAAGCGCAAGTGGCCATGCATGATCTTTAACATCATCGCCAACATAGAGCGAACAATCAGGATGTTCCGCGCGCAAGCGATCTAAACTTTTCAAGTTTGATAAATTACCCATTTCAGCCCCCATGCCGACAATATATGGGTTTTTATCAATAAAATCTATTCAAATACAAGATCATATCAACCGATTGCTCGTCGTTGATCAAGGGCAGCACAAGACTATCATATTTTTTGTAATCAAATGGTGACCATACAAGCTCAAGGCCTATACATAAAATTGGTTCGCAATTCTCAGCAACCCATTGTGCTCTGTGTATAACATCTTGCGTCTTATCCAACTCATCGACATATTTATCCGTGGCGTCCATACCAATAGCAGCCGCGAATTGCGTCCCCATTAGGCGTACCTTCAACCTGAACGGATCTCGCTCAATATCATGAAGCGAGATAAGCGGTAGTTGCTTTATCATATCACGCGGCGTTAAATCCTGACGACTACAGGCGGCTCGATTATTTTTTTTACTATGCCATAATTCATAGAGCTCGATGGCATCAGGCCATAGATGGTCAGGCAACTCTGGCAGGTTATAGAGTTGAGCAGGCTTGTTTACATCTTCAAGCACATCAAAAGACTTGGTGCTCATAATTCAATTCAACTTTCTTCTCGACCCCATTTCAAACATTGATAGCAGATACAAATTAATAATATTTTGCTAAATACATAATCATTGCAACTCTATCGGCCTCATCTATCAAAGGGAGCGCCAAAACATCATAGTGCTTATAATCAAGATGTGACCATATAAGAGGCAAATCAACGCACAGCATAGGGCAACAATTTTCTACAATCCATTTGGCCCGTTGTAATAAAAACTCTGTCCCTTGAACTTCATCAACATACCAACCGGTCGCTTCCATTCCCGTGGCTTCGACAACTCCCGTTCCAATTAGGCGGACCTTGCTGCGCAGGGGGTCATAGGAAATATCGTGCAGTGCAATTAAAGCCAGACACTGTTTCATTTCTTGCGGTGTAAAATCCTTCCGCTGCGGCGCCTTATTTTTCGCCTTCTTTTTGTTCCAAAGATCATATAAATACTTAGCATCACTCCATAAATTAGGCACACAGTCGCCACCGACGAACACCTTCCCTGGCAGGGCATTTTTCTTTATGGTTTCCAAATGATCAATGCTCATCAGTCTTGCCCGGAATCTGATACCTTCCGCTCAATCCATTCAACAATTCTTCGCTCTAAAACGTTCAGTGGAACACCACCCGCAGACAAAACCTGATCGTGAAATTCTCGAATATCAAATGCATTTTCTAAAGCGTCCTTGGCCCTTTTACGTAATTCAAGTATTTTTAGCTCACCCATTTTATAAGCAAGGGCTTGGCCTGGCCATGAGATATATCGGTCAACCTCTGTTCTGATATTCAACTTTGAAAGTGCGGAATTTTCTTCCAACAGTTTTATCGCCTGATCGCGGCTCCAGCCCTTGTAATGAATACCTGTATCAATAACCAACCTGCAGGCGCGCCACATTTCATAACTCAGCCGACCAAAATGATCATAAGGCGTTTTGTAGATACCCATTTCGATACCAAGTTTTTCGCTATAAAGCCCCCAACCCTCACCAAAAGCATGCGGATAAAGCCCTAACCGAAATTCAGGAACATTTTCCAGCTCCTTTGAAAGCGCACTTTGATGATGGTGTCCAGGGACAGCTTCATGAAGTGTCAAAGCCCTCAGATTATATAGAGGCCGATTATGCAAAGCATATGTATTAACCCAGTAATACCCCCCTCTTGGTGCATTCAAAGGAGAACCCGAATACCGACCCGTTGTATAATTCGGTGCAAGCGAGGCAGGAACAGCTTCTACTCCATACGGTTGCCTTGGTAATTTCCCAAAGAAGGCTGGCATTTTACCATCAATTTCCTTGGCGATAAAAGTTGCATTCATAAGCAACTCTTCCTCGGTTTTTGCATAAAACTGAGGGTCTGACCGAAGAAAGTTGGTAAATTCGTTAAAGCTGCCTTCAAACTTAGCGTCTTTGATCACATCTTCCATTTCACTGCGAATACGCGCAACTTCTTTTAGACCCAGTTCATGAACTTCATCCGGCGAGATATCCAAGGTGGTATAGAATTTCACCATAGCTTCATAATAGGCTTTGCCGTTCGGCGTGTTTGAAGCAGCGAGATCAGTGCGTGCAGCGGGATAATATTCATTCTGCATAAAATCATTTAATTTCTGATACGCAGGCACAACACTGTTCAAAATCGCTGCTTTCGCAGCTGTCAGAATTGCATTTTGATCTCCCTCAGGAATATCGCTGTTGAATTCACGAAAAGCCCCGAAGAAAACACTATCTTCGGGCTTTGACACGATATGAGCGCCGAATGTTGGCATCAAGCCATCTAAAACAACTTTCGGCATTGTGAAATCATCACGAACACCAGCGCGCATATTTTCAATATGCTCGTCGAAATAACGCGGAAGGTCATTCAAACGATCAATGTATGCGTAATAATCGTCTTTGCTGTTAAATCTGATGCTCTGCCATATTCTAGTTGGAGCGGTATGAAATCCACTATCGCTATAGAACGGGATCCTCCATGTCCGGTGTTTTGCAAACACAATTGTCCGACTAAGAAGATAATCGAACATGTCGTAATTTAACTGAGAGGTGGCAGATAACGCATTTCTATCAATTGCATACAGTTTGTTTCTGAGATTAGCGGCAAATTTAGCGCGGCGCTGATGGTCTGCTTCGCTTACACCTTGAAATTTTCGACCAATGGGCATGTCGGCGCCGATCGGGCCAGTTCCAGGATTTTCCTTATAATATGCCGCCCGCTCTTCTTGAAAAAGTTTTGTCAATGCTTCTTCAGCATCATTTGCGGATACATATTCAAAAGAAAATAAAAGGATAATCAAAGTAGTGATAGCAAACCGCATAATATTTCTCGCTCAAGCTTAGTAATATCGATAGGTGGTTGATATATGCTATTATAATATCAGGGGGCTGCCAAGGATTTCACATCAACGGTGGAGATAAAATTATCCGCAATATCAGCCAAGTTCATCAAGCAAGGCATCAAGGGGATCTACATCTAATTTAGGCTCATTAGGCACTTCAGGCTTTGAAGCCGTTTTTACGTTCACTTGCGCCGACAAATCTGTATCCACCGTGTGTATTACATCACCCAAAACGGAATTCATTGTGATCAAAAGCTGTTGTCGATTGATAGGTTTTGTAACAACATCCTGCATTCCAGCAGACTTGAAGCGCTCTATTTGCTCTGGGAAGGCATCTGCTGTACAGGCAATAATAGGTATGGACGCATAGGGTTCGTCCATAGCTCTTATCCATTTGGTCGCATCCACACCACCGAGTACTGGCATTTGAATATCCATCAATATCAGATCAAATTCTTGCTGCTCGACCAAACTGCATGCGATAGCACCGTCCGATGCGTTCGTTACCTGATGGCCCACTTTTAAAAGAATATTATTGAGGATTGTCAGATTAATCTCATTATCATCAACAACAAGAATATTGAGCGAACGTGTAACCGATTGTTGCTCAATGGGGACCTGACAAATCAAGAGGTCTTCGGGCGCAATGTCCTCTATATTGCCTTTCGTGAATGGGAAGTGGAATTTAAATTCAGACCCCTCACCTTCGCTGCTTTCAAGAGAAATTCCGCCCCCCAAAAGCTCAGAAAGCTGTTTGCATATGGCAAGCCCAAGTCCAGTACCACCGTACTTTCTAGTCGTTGATGCATCAGCCTGGGAAAATTTAGAAAACAATTTCTCTTGTGCTGGCCTTGGAATTCCAATCCCAGTATCCTTCACCGCAATTTCAATATAACCATTGTCGCCTGATTTATCGCCAAGCAAATTCGCCGTTACTGTAACGGACCCAACATCTGTAAATTTGATCGCATTTCCAAGAAGGTTAAATAGAATTTGCCGAATACGGGTTGGATCACTAACGATAGCTTCAGGAATATCATCCGCAATATCGCATGATATATTCAGGCCTTTTTCATTGGCTTTTGATGAAAGAACCTCAATAGAACGCTCAACCACGGAAAGCAGATTAAGTGTTTGAGATTCTAATTCAACCTTGCCTGCTTCCAGCTTTGAAATATCCAGAATATCATTGATAACAGTCAATAATGATTGTGCTGACTGTTTCAAAGTAGAAGCATACGACAACTGTTCTGTACTGAGGTCAGAATCGAGCAACAAATCAATCATACCGATAACACCGTTCAGTGGTGTGCGTATTTCATGGCTCATTGTGGCAAGAAATTCTGACTTGGCTACACTTGCTGACTCGGCTGCGTCACGTGCTTTAGAAAGTTCGGATGCAAGCTTCGCAAACGCCTCCCTTTGGTCACGCAGAACAGTTTCATTGCTTTGTTTTTCTCTGATAACTTTATTCAGGCTGGCACGAACATTGTCAAATTCACTTCCCGTTTCTTCGGCTACACGCATATTTTCAATGATCGATCGAACCGCTTCCTGAAGGTCTTGATCGATTGCCAGTTCATTTAAAACAGCATCGCTTTGAGTCAGTTTTTTATCAGCAACAAGTGCCAATAATTCATTGAGTTTTCGTGCAGGAACAATTTCGTTGGTTTCGATCAATAATCTTACGATAACACCGGCCAGGGCCCCAAAAAGTGCGGACCCTAAAAATGGTAAATACCCAAGCCATTCACCCGTCGTAAGGTAAAATGACATGATGGACGAAAATGTACAAAACACGGTAAAGACTATAGGAATAAACCTGGTTATCTTCATCGCTTTTGCCCCAACTATATTAAAATTAGATTATTGAAATTTCTAATAATAACTATAACCTCTAAAATCTTAAATAATTGTCAACGATAAGACATGGGTTTGACTGAATGATCAAAGCTCATCAACACGTCGGTTTACAGGCAATTTAATAACTAATCTGACGGGGTGGCTTTAGAACTGTATCCGCCTTGAAAAGCCACCATCTACAATTACGTTGGTACGCGTTATCCATGATGCAGCTGGGCTGACCAGAAACGCAACCGTCTTCGCAACTTCTGCTGTGGTCCCAAGGCGGTTCATCGGATGGCGTTCTGCAACTTGATTATAGGTCCCTGGCTGAGCGCTTTGAACCTTTCCCCAAAATCCATCATCCACATGAATAGGGCCTGGTGATACACAATTTACCCTTATGCCATGTTGTGCTGCAATATCCCCCAATTGGCTGGCATATGTGATCAAACCGGCTTTTATGGTATTATAGGGACCAGGTTCCCCCATAATTTCAAGTCCGGCAATACTAGTAATAACAACAATTGAGGGATCAACGCCTTTCACGAGCTCACCCAGCATGGCCTCACAGCCGCGCACAGTTGCCATTAAATCAACGTTAAAGGCGGCTTGCCACCCTTCTTCACCTGCGTTCGCACCAGCGCTCACATTCGGGATAAAAATGTCCGCACCACCAAGGGCCGATACCGCCTCAGCCAGCCATGCTTGATACTCGGCAGGATTTCCAACGTCACAGGCCTTCGCCCAAACGTTAGCGCCTTTCGCTTTATAAACCGCAAGCGTAGTCGCGATCTCATCAGAGTTTCGGGCGCAGTAAGCAACCGAAGCGCCTTCATCTAACAAGGTGTCGACAATCGAGGCTCCAATTCCACGCGTCCCCCCAGTGATGAGAACTCGCTTTTCCTTTAGACCCAAATCCATAATCGACACCCTTCCCTTAAACTTAAATCGTCCAAACCCTAACAGGATTATCAGGCATGATCGATCTCTTTATGGGCAATATCACGAAGCTCACGCCGAAGGACCTTGCCAACTGGTGATTTCGGAAGCTCATCAACAAACTTTACGATCTTCGGACATTTGTAATTTGTAAGATGTTCCTTACAATAATCAATCACGGCTTTTTCATTTAATCCATCAGCAGCTTTGACCACATAAGCCACAACTTTTTCACCCGTTGCAGCACTTGGCACGCCAACAACTGTTGCTTCAGCGACACCGTCCATTCGGCTTAGAACATCCTCGATATCAGTTGGGTACACATTAAAGCCGGAAACGATGACCATATCTTTCATCCTGTCAACAATGTATAAATACCCATCGTCATCTACATATCCAATATCACCCGTTTTTAGCCAGCCATTTTCGATGGTTTCTGCGGTTGCTTCAGGGCGGTTCAAATATCCTTTCATAACCTGCGGGCCCTGTATCCATATCTCGCCGTTTTTACCCTTGGGCACGTCCTTGCCATCCATAACTGTCCTGATTTTAACACCCGGCAGTGGCAAACCAACAGAGGCCGGCCTGCGTTTTTCACCGAGCGGCATCGTCGCAACTGCGCAGGTTCCCTCGGTCAGGCCGTACCCTTCATAGATTTTGGTATTAACAAGCTTTTCCCATGCTTCCATTGTAGCGGGCTGCAACGGTGCAGCACCCGAATAACAGAATTGAAGCGTCTTTGGTGGGTTACTCGTAAACCATTCTTCCTGCAACAATCCTAAATACAGCGTATTGATTCCCGGAAGGATAGAGATATCAAACTTGTCGAAAACAATCTTGAGGTTCGATAATGGGCGCGGCACCGGCACAAGAACGATATGAACACCAGAATACATGCTGGCCAGCGCACCAACCGCGAGCGCATAAACATGATAAAGCGGCAGAAGAAGCATCATTGTTTCTTCGCCTTTTTCGTATGCACCGTCATTGACTTTGGTGCCCTGCGAAACATTCGCGACCACATTATTATGGGTTAACTCTGCCCCTTTACTGCGGCCCGTTGTGCCCCCGGTATATTGGAAAATAGCTGGATCATGAACATCAACATCATCCAGATACCCCGCAACACTATGCCCGGCATTCAATAGTTTTAGACCCGCGTTCAACACATCCTGAAAGGTTCCATCGGGTTTAAGGGCAAAATTCGGGACAGATTTTTTGATATATTTCATCGCAAAACCGAGCAGCGATTTTTGCACAGCCGGGAATAAATCCAAGAGGGAGAGTTTGTATATTTTTTCAACCCCGGTTCCCTCAGTTGCCTCTGCGGCGCGGTCCCCAAACACATCGATCAAAAACAGGATTTTAGCGCCGCTATCCTTCAATTGATGTTGGCTTTCCTCAGCCGTGTATAAAGGGTTTAGATTGGTTACAATTAAACCAGCTTTCAAAATTCCAAATGCAAGAATGGGATAGGCAAGCGTGTTTAGACACTGAATGGCAACAACATCACCCTTCTTAAGTCCAAGCTCTTCACGCAGGTAAACAGCAATGGCATCCGAATATTTCCCTAAGTCATTGAAGGAAATGGTTGCACTATGTCCTGTAGGCAAAGCACAGCTAAAGGCAGGTTTGTCACCATACTCGTTTACTGAATTATCGACCAAACCACTAACGTGTATTGCCAGCATATCCTCGTCAGAAAAAGTCGAGCTTTGGTAAATCAGGGCATCATCAACAACAGTTTCAGTTGCGTCAGACATTGTATTTTTATCATCCATAACCGGGCCTACTCATAAAAATAAATTGCGAAAATCCGAAATGTCATTGAGGCATTTCCAGACGGTCCATTAAGGCACCATGATCTTGCAGCAAGTCTGAAAATTCATGTGCCATTCGCTCGCTTTCCCTGATAACCGTTGTCCAAATTTTCAAGCGTTCTTCATCGGAAAAATCCTGAAAATTCTTACGGTCTGGTATTGCCCCATTCGGCAAGCTAGCCACAAAATCATCACTCGGTGCGAGCAAAAGTTGATGATCAAGCGTTTCGGCTGTTGCCCTTCTTGTTTTAATTGATTTGTCGAACCATCCAGGAACCAGATGGCTATAGAAATGTGGATAGAGAATGATCCCTTCATTCAATTGCCACGGAATGTCAAAGTGATAATCGATCACGCCGCCGTCGCGGTAAACCCCTTTTGGGCCACCTGCGATATCCTTGATGGCGGATACAACAAATGGGATGGACCCAGAAGCCATCAAGGCATCCGCAAGTGCTTCGGGCAGCAACCTGATATCATGGCGATTATAACCGCCCCACTGATCAGAAAGCGCAACCGTTTGATCAGAATGAAAGACCGCACGCTCAAAGAAATTTACAAGGTTATCGCGAGATAACGCGTTGGCCCCAGCCGATACAAGCAAGCCAATGGCTTCCAAAACCTTGTTTGGGCTCGCGAGCAACCCCTTGCATTTCACCGCAACAATATGAAGCGGACGATTAGGATTATTCGTGATTTTAATCCGATCTTCGTCGGTGAAAATACTATCGAGAATCCGGTAGCTTTCGCGGGTGATATCCTCAGCTTTATCGCTTTTGGAATATCTGTATTTGAAATACCCTTCTGTGAAGGTTTCAAACATTTTATCTGCGCTCGGGTGCGCCGCACAGGACATACGCCACGCCCCGATGGAAGAGCCGATTAAATCAATCTTATGATTAGCGTTCAAAAGCCAATCACCAAAAACGAACTTATCAAGACCGTTTAATATTAACCACTTGGGGCCACCAGACGCACCAACAACCATCCGCACCAATTCGGGCGAAAGGCCATCGTTTTCAATTCTTTGTCTTGCAGTTTCACCCGCAATCAAGCGTAAAGCGCGCATCACTTCCCTAAAACGCTGGTTTTACACGGCCCCTCAGCCGCAGGTTTACGTTAAGGTAAAGATCATAATGAAACGCATTAGTTTTGCAAGCGTGGAATGGTGCTGATAGTCAATTATTTACATTTTTGTCGATAAAAACTATCGATGATAATATTTAAATGAATTAATCGTCTAACTCTTTGAGAAGTTTTTTAATTTTTTTAATGTCTGCCTTCATTCCCATTTCTTTGAACAAAGTATGAGCAAGCTCCCAATACTCTTTCGCTTTGCTCTTATCCCCATTTGCCTTATATAATGTCCCTAAGTTGCCATATGTTTTTGCAATACCTTCTTTACGGCCCAGTTCCTCATTTATCGTCAAGGCTTTTCGATGATAGTCTTCCGCCTGAACTAACTCACCCAGCTGCAAATATGTATTACCGAGGTTTGTATAGTCACTTCCGATGTTTTCCTTACGATTAAGGTTTTCATTTATAGCTAATGACTTCAAATGATAATTTCTTGCTTCATCTAAGTCATTCAACTCATAATATAAATTACCAAGATTACCGTACTGACTTGCTATTCCTTTCTGGCGACTAAGACTTTTGTTAATATTTAAAGATTTCAAAAAATAGTCTTTTGCCTCTTCCAAATTACCGCGTATCTGAGATATAACGCCAAGATTGCCATATTGAATTGCAACTCCCTTTTTACGATCTTGACTTTCATTTATAGCCAAGGCCTTAAGGTAATAATCTTCAGCCTTATCCAAGTTACCTCGTGCCCGATGCACTATCCCAAGATTTCCGTATGCAATCGCCTCAGCCTCAACATCATCGACATTCTGAGCATTCAACAGTATTTTTTCATAACACTCCGTAGCCTTATCAAACTCGCCACATCGTTCGAACAAATGCCCACATCTATTAATACTATTTAGGTCATCCGGTTTTAACTCTTGAGCTTTTGTATATGCTTTCATTGCTCCTTGAGTATCATGGTTATACCTCAGCGCTCCTAAATGAACCAAAGCATCAAAACGTTGTTCATCGGGCAAATTATCACGTTCCAATAACGCTTCAAATAGCCTTTCAGCGCCATCAGTCTTACCTTCTTCCAAGCTCTGAAGTGCAAGCTGCATAAGGTGTGGTGGTGCATCTTCGATTTCAGAAACAGCGGCAATTGCCCCAGCCAATTCAGCCTTGTTATTATCGTTCTCAAGGTCACGAGCGGCATCCTTATTAGCGCTTTGATACAAAACCCATTCTGCTAAAAGTTCAGGGTTACGTTCAGCGAGAAATTCCATAAACTGAGAATTGTTTTGCTCTTTTTTGCCACCTTGTGGCTTGATCAATAGTAAGACAGCAAGCAACAGCGCGATTACAACAGCCGCGGCCAAAATACCTTTCATGTATATTGGTAATACACTGAAAAAATCAGTTACAAAAAGGCCAACTACTAAAACAGCGATTAACGCCGCCAAACTCAGGCGCCCCGCACCAGCCGCCTTAACAAGGTCAACCAATCCTGCAATATTTTTGAAAAATTCTCCCATAACGGGAACAGCACATTATCGTTTTTGTTAGTCAAGAAAGGATAAGAAATGTCATAACGTGGTTTGACCAAGGTATCCATTGGCACTAAGCAATGATGCTGGACTCCGGTATCAAGTACCGGAGTGACTATTTCTGGCAATTTACCTTACGGTGTTAAAATCACCTTACCTTTGGCGCGGCGCTCCGTAAGGCAGGCATAGGCTGCTTCCACGTCCTCAAGCGGGAAAATATCATTCACGCTTGCTTTCACTTCGCCGGTTGCGACCATACCCAGAATATCCTTCATATTCTGGATCTGCATCGCGGGGTTGGCCGTTGCCCATGCGCCCCAGAATACACCCACAAGCGATGCCTGCTTGAGAAGGCACAAGTTAATCGGAACTTTTGGAATATCGCCAGCTGCGAACCCAATCACCAGATGCCGACCGCCAGGCGCCATGTTGCGGAACGCTGTTTCCGTATAATGATCACCCACAGGATCGTAGATCACATCTACACCCTTGCCGCCTGTAATTTCCTTGAGGCGTGCTTTCAAGTCTTCCGTTTCATAGTTAATTAGCTCATCAGCGCCAGACGCCTTACAAAACTCAAGCTTCTCGTCTGTGCTCGCAGCCGCGATAACCTTTGCGCCCATCGCCTTCGCAAGCTCAACCGTCGCAATCCCAACGCCGCCAGCAGCGCCGAGAACCAAAATGGTTTCACCCGCTTGCAGGTTCGCACGGTCCTTAATTGCGTGATAGCTTGTGCCGTAGGTCAGCGTAATGCCAGCCGCCTTTTCAAACGGAAGCCCCTCAGGCATTGGAATGGCTGTAATTGCAGGCACGATAACCTTTTCTGCAAATGCTCCCGTCTGGCACATAAAGATAATTTTGTCGCCGACATTCAGATGACTAACGCCCTCACCCACGGCAGAGACGACGCCCGCGCCTTCACCGCCTGGTGTGAAAGGTAAATTGGGTTTGAACTGATATTTGCCTTGAATAATCAACGTATCAGGGAAATTCAGGCCTGCGGCCTTTACATCAACAACGACCATGCCTTTACCCGGTGTTGGATCAGCGACATCCTCGACAACCAATTTATCTGCTAACCCAAGCTCTTTGCAAAGCACTGCCTTCATCTGCCTATTCCCTTATCTGAAACTAACTATATCTATTCATGAAAAAGGGGCAGATAAATCTACCCCTTATTGTATCTTTGCTTATGCGACTTCGAAAAGTCCGGCCGCGCCCATGCCGCCGCCAACACACATTGTGCAGACAACATACTTGGCACCGCGGCGTTTGCCTTCGATAAGCGCGTGGCCAACCATCCGCGCACCCGACATACCATATGGGTGACCAATAGAAATGGCGCCGCCATTCACGTTAAGCAGCTCATTTGGAATACCAAGCTTATCGCGGCAGTAAAGAACCTGAACTGCGAACGCTTCATTAAGTTCCCAAAGGCCAATGTCATCCATTTTAAGGCCATTTTTCTCAAGAAGCTTTGGAATAGCGTAAATCGGGCCAATCCCCATCTCATCGGGCTCAAGGCCGGCAACCGCAATACCGCGGTAGATACCAAGTGGGTTCAAGCCTTTACTCGAAGCCGTTTTTGCATCCATCAATACACTTGCTGATGCACCGTCAGATAGCTGACTTGCATTACCTGCTGTGATCGTCCCGCCTTCAACAACCGTCTTCAGACCAGCAAGGCCCTCTAGTGTAGTTTCGGGGCGATTACCTTCATCCTTGGAAAGTGTGACTTCATGGAAAGTCATTTCCTTCGTTTCTTTATTTACAACCGCCATATTTGTTGTGATCGGGACGATTTCGTCATCGAATTTACCAGCTTGCTGCGCTGCGGCTGTACGCTGCTGCGACTGAAGACCATATTCGTCCATTTGTTCACGAGTGATACCATAGCGCTCTGCAACAACCTCGGCAGTTTGAAGCATCGGCATATAAATATCTTTATGCATCGCAACAAGGCTTTTATCGACCGCCTGAAAACGGTTCATATGCTCGTTTTGCACAACAGAAATGCTGTCGATGCCTGCACCAATCGCAACGTCCATACCGTCATGGACAATTTGTTTCGCGGCTGTTGCGATCGCCATCATACCACTTGAACACTGACGGTCCATTGTCATACCGGAAACGGTTGTCGGAAGGCCCGCACGAAGGGCTGCTGTACGGCCAATGTTACCGCCCGTAGTACCCTGTGTAAGCGCACATCCCATGATCACATCTTCAACTTCACCGCCTTCGATACCCGCACGCTCAACAGCGTTTGAAATCGCATGGGCGCCAAGTGTTGGGCCAAGCGTTGCATTTAGTGAACCACGGTATGCTCTTCCGATTGGGGACCGTGCGGTTGATACGATTACTGCTTCACGCATTCTATTTCTCCTTAACCCATTTTCACGCCAGCGGCGGCCGCAGCCTTGCTGACAAATTTCATAGTTTGTTGACCGCCCTGCGTATATTCTTCCTGGCCATCAGCGCTTCTGATTGTTGCCATTTGCGCACGTACATTCTCTGGCGTCATATCGTCGCCTGACAAGCAAATACCGTCAGTTTCATAAACAATCGCACTTGCAAAACCGCCCGCACCCGCACACAAGATTGTCCGGTTCGGCGCTTCATCATCACATAGTGTCAACAGGCCTGTCGTGACAGATTCCGGCGTTAGAAGCGCAAGCGCCTCATCAGGCATTAAGCCTTCGGTCATCCGTGTTGCTGCTGTTGGCGAGAGGCAGTTTGTTTTCACATTATATTTCGCACCTTCAATACAAAGTGTATTCATCAAACCAACAAGGCCGAGCTTGGCAGCACCATAATTTGTCTGGCCAAAGTTACCATACAGACCAGATGAAGATGTGGTCATAACGATCCGGCCATACTGCTGTTCTTTCATAATTTCCCAAACAGCTTTGGTGCAATTGACTGATCCCATAAGGTGTACCTGAAGCACAAACTCAAAGTCAGACAGTTCCATTTTTGAGAACGTTTTATCGCGGAGGACACCAGCATTGTTAACGAGGATGTCAACACGGCCCCATTTATCCATAGCCGTTTTCACCATGTCCTCAACTTCGTCCATTTTACAGACGTTAGCACCGTGGGCAATCGCTTCGCCGCCAGCGGCTACAATCTCATCTACCACGGCTTGTGCTGCACTAGTTGAGCCACCAACACCGTGCACATCACCGCCCAAGTCATTCACAACAACCTTGGCACCGCGTGCTGCAAGCGCGAGGGCGTGGGATCGGCCCAAACCATTACCCGCGCCGGTAACAATCGCGACACGGTCATCAAATCTGATAGACACTATACTATTCTCCTAGTTTTCTATTTCTTTTAGCCGAGGAAAACCATCGTCAGCCATTCAGCGATTAGCGCCGGGCGCTCTTCACCGTTAATTTCAATTGTAATCTCGTTTTTAAGCAAGATACGGTTACCTGGTTTTTCATCCGCGCTTACTAGTTTAACGCGCGCACGAATTTCACTGTTTACCTTCACCGGGCTCATAAAACGAACTTTGTCGCAGCCATAGTTCACGCCCATCATAGTGCCCTTGACACCAAGTGTGCTACCTGCCGCGAGCGGCGTTAAAAGCGAAAGCGTTAAAAACCCGTGGGCAATCGTGGTACCAAACGGTGTTTTGGCTGCGGCTTCCGGGTCAATATGGATGAACTGATGATCTTCTGTCACATCAGCAAACTGATTGATCCGTTCCTGATCGATTTTCATCCAGTCAGAAACGCCTGTTTCCTTACCAATATAATCCGCTAATTCTTCTTTAGATACAACAGTCGCCATCTTGCTTCTCCTTGATCCGTATTACGTCATTAAAGTTTCTATGCTTTGCGCTTTATGGTTTTGCTGAGCCGCCACCATCAAGCGGGATGATACCGCCTGTGATATAACTTCCTGCTTTGGACGTCAGCATCAACAACACACCCGCCACATCCTCCGGGCGCCCTAACCTGCCTAGCGGCACATTTTCTTCTGCCGCTTTGCGCATTTTCTCGTTCTCTGTCACAAAGGCCATCATCCGGCTCGGGAACGGCCCCGGCGCAATTGCATTCACGGTGATATTGTCGCCAGCAAGCTCGTTCGAGAACATTTTGGTAATATGATGAACTGCTGCTTTACTGGCGCCGTAACTATAGGCCATGTTCGCAATTGGCCGCGTTCCAACGATTGATCCAATATTTACAATCCGTGCCGGGTCATCTGAACTGGCCGCATTTTTCAAAAGCGGTAGCATCAAACGCGTGAGATCAGCAACCGCCGTTACATTAAGGGCAAGCACCTGATCCCATTTATCCCTCGGGAACTCCTCGAAAGGAGCACCCCATGTTGTCCCAGAATTATTGACCAGAATATCAACCTTGCTCTCGGCGTCAGAGAGCGCTTGAACGAGGGCTTCGGTGCCTTCGCTCGTAGAAAGGTCAGCCGCCATCGGGATAACCTGTCCGGGGCCAATAGCGTTCAATTCATCGGCTACAGCTTCACAGTTCGATAACTTGCGTGACGCGATGTATACTTTCGCGCCTGCTCTCACGAGCGCTTCGGTTGCCATAGTTCCGATACCGGAACCACCCCCTGTAACGAGCGCGACCTTACCGCTGATATTATAAAGTGAAGCTATATCCATTTCTCAATTCCCAGAACTCTTTATCAGCACTAACGGCCTAAACGCTGTTGGAACGGTATTTTTTCAGTTCCTTGCGAGCAATAACCATACGGTGTACTGCGTCTGGTCCATCCGCGAAACGAAGCGTCCGCATTCCTGTCCACATCTGCGCGAGCGGGAAATCCTGGCTGATACCAGCGCCGCCGTGCATCTGCATGGATTCGTCGATAACCTTCAGTGCCATACGTGGTGCAGCAACCTTAATCTGTGAAATATAAGGCTGCGCAGCCTCAGTACCCGCCACATCCATCATATAAGCGGCCTTCAGGCACAAGAGGCGAGTCATTTCAATCTCAATACGGCACTCTGCAATGATGTCATAGTTAGCACCGAGTTTTGCCAGTGGCCGGCCAAACGCTTCACGGCTAACGGCACGTTTACACAGAAGATCCAGCGCACGCTCTGCGGACCCGATTGATCGCATACAGTGGTGAATACGTCCAGGGCCAAGCCGCCCCTGCGCCACTTCAAAACCACGACCTTCGCCGAGGATCAGATTTTCCTTAGGTACGCGAACATCAGTGAAGCGAATATGCATATGGCCGTGCGGCGCATCGTCATGGCCGAACACCTGCATCGGGCGTAAAATATCAACACCCGGCGTGCCGCGCTCAACCAAAATCATACTATGCTGGTTATGGCGCGCAGCATCAGGATTGGTTTTGGTCATCACGATAAAGATTTTCGCGCGTGGATCACCAGCACCCGACGCCCAGTATTTCTCACCGTTCAAAACCCACTCATCACCGTCGAGAACTGCAGAAAGGGAGATATTGGTCGCATCTGACGAGGCAACATCAGGTTCCGTCATCACGTAAGCAGAGCGAATTTCACCAGCCAATAGCGGCTTCAACCATTTTTCCTGCTGTTCCGGCGTACCATAGCGGGATAGTACTTCCATGTTACCTGTATCAGGTGCGCTACAGTTAAAGGCTTCTGAGGCAAGCTGTGAGCGTCCCATTTCCTCAGCGAGGTAAGCATATTCAACTGTTGAAAGGCCATAACCGCCCTCACCTTCCGTAAGGAAGAAATTCCAAAGCCCTTCTTCACGGGCAGCGGACTTGAGCGTCTCCAGAATTTCTGTCATGCGATCCGTAAATTCCCAGCGATTGCCGTTCTTACCAACCTCCTGATGATATTCATCCTCAACAGGTAAAACCTTTTCCTCGATGAAAACCTTCACACGATCGCGCAAATCCTGAATGCGGTCACTCATTCCCAAATCCATTGGCATATGTATTCCTTTCCTCTCAAATATCTTTTATTTGTTGTCGCTGAATATATTTACGATCCAGCGTATAAATTTTGGTAATATTGCTTGATCCCCTTCCGGTCGATTTTTCCTGAAGCAATCAACGGTAAAGGCGCTTCTGTGAACCAGATCTTTTGGGGGATTTTATAGTTTGCCAAATGCTCTCTGGCATAACTTCTGATCAACTCGTCATTCATCGCATCATCATTTGTCACGATAACCGTTCCAACGATTTCACCCAGATGTTCATCAGGGAGTGAGAAAACCATAATATCATCAACCGATGGATGGGCGTGTAAGACGCCTTCCACTTCTTGAGAGCTAATATTTTCGCCGCCTCTAATGATGATTTCCTTCATCCGGTCGACAATGAAAAGATAGCCTTCACCGTCCAAATATCCAACGTCACCCGAGCGGAACCACCCATCAGGGTAAAAAGCCTCATCTGTGGCTTCATCGTTATTCCAATACCCTCTGAAGTTTACGGCACTTTTGATACATATTTCACCTCGTGAAAACGTAGGCTCTTCGATGCCGTCAGCAGACATGATTTTCACATCAACGATCGGATGGACTGCCTTGCCCACACTGTTAGGGCGATCGATATACTCAGGACCGGATAGAACAGACGTTAGAGAATTTGTCTCCGTCAAACCATAGCCGATGCCCGGGCTCGAATCTTTAAAGACATCGCGGATCATTTTCACATGCTCTGGCGGGCGTGCAGCACCACCGCCGCCAATATCAACCAAGCTTGAAAGGTCATAGTTTTCACGAAGCGGCGAAGCCGCTAGCTCGTACGACATGGTAGGAACACCAGTGAAGCTTGTAACACCTTCGCCCTCAATCAGCTGATATGCTCTCTCCACATCCCACTTATGCATGATCACTATTTTCCGGCCGATAACAGCAGAGACAAGCATTACAGGCACCAATCCCGTCACATGGAAAAACGGTACTGCCACCAGCATGATCGGTTGGAAATCTGGGTCCGGGTTAGCGCGGCCCACCATTTTTAGCGCAAGGGCAATCACCACCCAGTTAAAGAGCACACTGATAACAGCCCGGTGCGATGAAACTGCCCCTTTTGGAAAGCCTGTTGAGCCTGATGTATAAAGCATCATCGCATCATCATCGTTTGCAATGTCTACATCAGGGAAAGTCAGCGGTGTTTTACCATCTAACAAACTATCAAACGATTTAATACGGTCATTGGCTTCAAAGCTATCACGGGCGATAATTACATGAAGGTCAAGTTCATCCAAATGGTCCTGTAAATACCCTGCCCGCTGCGCATCCGCGACCAAAAGCTTGGCACCGCAATCTTCCATTGCCCATTTTAGTTCCTCAGTTTTCCACCATGCATTCATCAAAACGGCACGAGCACCACTTGCAACAATTCCCATGTAGGCGATAGGCCACTCAGGGTAATTCCGCATTGCGAGCGCAACACAGTCCCCTTTTTTAACACCGCAATCATTAACGAGTGCCTGGGCAAAACGTGCTGCTTTGTCGATCGCATCCTTAAAGGTATAGCGTTCGTCTTCATACACGATGAATTCCTTATCACCGTGACCGAGAATAAGCATAAGAACTTCACGAAGGGTAGCAGGTTGATTAGTGAATACTCTTTGGGTTATGCCATGAATTTCAGTTTCATGCGTCGCAAATGGCATACCATCCTTACACAGCATTTCCATTGCGTCATGGATTGGTGTTTCTGGTGGTAACTGCGGCAGTTCCAACTCATCTAGCATAATTATCTCCCTCTCGAACGATCGTCCCCGTATTCACCCTCTAAACTGCTGCTTAATACCCCGATAAGCTAGCAAACCTGTCGCTATGAAAATTAAAATCCCCATAAAGGTGCTGAAGCACACGCGCCCGCTTGATATAAAGACCAATATCATATTCGTCTGTCATACCAATGCCACCGTGCATCTGAATAGCTTCGTTGGTCGCAAGCTCTGCTGTTTTGGAGGCCTTCGCTTTTGCAAGGCTTGCAAACCAGGCAACATTCTGACCTTCGTCAGCAACTTGCAATCCCTTAAGAACCGCAGACCTCGTCACCTCTATCTCACTATAAAGGTGCGCTGCGCGGTGTTGAAGCGCCTGAAACGAGCCAATGATTGTGTCAAATTGCTTACGCTCTTTCAAATATTCCATTGTGGTTCGGTAAGCTTCCTGTGAAATACCAAGAAGTTCAGCCGCAATCACAAGTCTTGCTTTGTCGATAGCAAGTTCAAGCGTTTTCCAGCCTTCACCTTCTGTACCCAGAAGATTATCAGCGCTCACAGATACATTTTCAAATGTAATCTTCGCCCAATTACGACTATCTGCCATACTTGTGCGATCAACGATCAACCCCGATGTGCCACGATCAACAACAAAAACACTTAATCCCATTGGGTTGCCGGCTTCTTCCGATGTTCTTGCCAGTACGATAATTTTATCGGCAACATGCCCGTCCGGCACGAAAGTCTTCATACCGTTCAAAACATAACCACTATCAGATTTCACAGCCTTCATCGCGGTCTTTTCTGGTGCGTGTTTACTGGTTTCATCAAGCGCAAGTGTTGCAACCGTTTCGCCCGCAGCAACCGATGCAGCCAATGTTTCTGCCGCATCACCCTCAAAACCACTGAGGGCGGAAAGTGCAATCACTGAACTTGATAAAAAGGGCGAAGCCGCAAGCGTCGTTCCCATAGCTTCAGCGACGATGCCTGCGCCAACATATCCAAACCCAGTGCCGCCCATATCTTCGTCAGCCAACAGGCCAGTGAAGCCCATTTCTGCCATTTCCTGCCACAGTTCTGGGGCAAAACCCTGTTCGCTTTTATCATCACGTAACTGGCGAAGCTGTGAAACCGGAGCTTTTTCAGCAAAGAAACCTTCCGCTGATTCCTTTAAAAGTTGTTGTTCTTCATTTAGTACAAGTGCCATTATTAAGTATCCTGTTATTCCTGCTAACTACAAAATTGTGATGCTTGTTAAAACCAGCACCACGCCTAATTTTGTCTATTAGCCCGGCAATCCAATGATCCGTTTTGAAATGATATTCAATTGAACTTCGCTGGTTCCACCCTCGATGGAGTTTGCTTTTGTCCGCAACCAGTTCCTCGCGATTTCACCATCGTTGGAGAACTGCCCTTCCCATTCAAAGGCATCCGAACCGTTCACCTTCAGGATTAATTCATGACGGTCTTTGTTCAATTCCGTCCCATAGTATTTAAGCATAGAAGAAAATGCACCAAGACTGGCACCAGCCTTTGCTTCATCCTTCGCACGCTCCATTGTAAACATGAATGCAGCGGCATCAACTTCATGCGAAGCGATGTCGCTTCTCAGCATGGCATCATCAAGTTTACCATCGACGACTTCCAACTTGTCGCGTGCAAGCGAACTTAATGGAACAGGCAAGCCCATATCACCGATCATAGTGCGTTCATGGGTCAGGAGATACTTAGCGATCGTCCAGCCTTTGCCAGCTTCGCCGATAAGGTTTTTCTTGTCCGCAACAGCGTCATCAAAGAACGTTTCGCAGAACGGTGAATTACCGGAAATCAACAAAATTGGTTTTGTTGTTACACCCGCTTGATCCATATCAAACAGAACAAAGCTAATACCTTCATGCTTTTTGGCGTCAAAATCAGTTCTGACCAGACAGAATATCCAATCTGACTTATCAGCATAGGATGTCCAAACCTTCTGACCATTGATTACATAATGATCGCCTTTATCTTCGGCTTTGGTCGCAAGGCTGGCAAGATCGGACCCGGCGTTAGGCTCTGAATATCCTTGACACCAGCGAATTTCACCACGTGCAATCGGTGGTAGGTGCTCAAGCTTTTGCTCATGCGTTCCAAATTCCAGAAGCGCAGGGCCAAGCATCCAGATGCCAAATGAATTTAAGGGCGAGCGTGCTTTGATCCGGCGCATTTCACTGGCGAGCACCTTTGCCTCTGCTTTAGAGAGGCCACCACCGCCATATTCCTTAGGCCAAGTGGGAACAGTCCAGCCCTTTTCAGCCATCCGTTCCAGCCAAATACGCTGATCATCCGATTCAAAAACAAACTTACGCCCACCCCAGCAAATATCTTTTTCACCCTTCACAGGTGTACGCATAGTTTCTGGGCAATTAGCCTCAAGCCATTCTCTTACTTCAAGGCGAAATGTTTCAAGCTCACTCATTAATATCCCCTCCGGATGATTAGCGTCGCTTTATCGATTCAATTTTTATTGTATTCGTCCTCTCAAACGAAATCTAATCAATATCATTAATGAGCTTTTAGGACTTGGCAAGCGCTACTTTTAAATTTCACCAAAAAAACAATGTCCTCATAAAAAATAGGACCATAACCCTTTGTATTTATTCATTTTAAATATCGATAACATTCTCTCTATCAGCACCACATTTAAATGCCGACCAGAGATTATCTTGCACTCAAATGATTTGCATGGTTTGATAACTAATGATTTTGATTAAACTGATTCAAACCTAACAGACATGTGTGGGCACACGGTATGGTGTGCACTTATTAAAGGCTGAACATTGTGGCTCAATTTTCATATCAGACAGTTTGGCGACTAGCTGGCCCCAATATTATCAGCAACATTTTATTCGTTTCGATCTCATTCGCGCATCTATGGATCGTCGCACCACTGGGCCGCGAGGCGAGCGCCGCTGTGGTGACAGGTGCACGAGTGCAGTTTTTATTGATGTCGGCAGCGATGGCGCTTTCGGTTGCAACAACCGCGGTCGTCGCGCGGGCATGGGGCGCTGATGAAAAATTTGAGGCTTCGGCGTCCACAACAACCTCCCTTGCGCTTTGCATTATGGTTGCAGTATTTTTGTCTGTTCCAACCTATGTGTTTGCGCCGCAAATTGTTGGTATTTTTGGACTGGACACCACGACCACACAGATGGCCGTTGATTATATTCGACCTGTAGCAATTTTTAACTTCGCTTTTGCACTGACTGTCACCATGACAACCGCAATGCGCGCCATTAGCGATGTCATCAGGCCCCTTCGCTTTACGGCGGCAGCCACTGTTCTTAGTATCATCATGTCATATATTTTAGCGCGTGGTGTCTTTACGTATGAAGGTATCGGAATTGCCGGTATTCCAATTGGCACTGGCGCGGCTCAACTTCTTATCGTCATGTATTTTATGATGCGCTGGCTTCTGAAAAAATATGATCTGGTCCCGGTCGCAAGTGCAACCTTTGACAACAAGCGTTTGGCACAGCTTATAAAAATTGGCACTCCCGCAGCGCTGGAGCAGATCATTATACAGATGAGCTTTGTGCTCTTCATGGTCATTATTGGCGCTTATGGCACAGCCCCCTTTGCAGCATACGGCATTGGCATCACGATCTTGAGCGTATGTATCGTTGTGGGCCTGGGGTTCGGCGCGGCCAGTTCTACCCTCGTCGGGCAAAGTTTGGGGGCTGGAAACGAAGCAGAAGCAAGAGCCAGCGGCTGGGCAGCCATGCGGTTAGCAATTGGGTTAATGACCATCATTGCAGGCCTTATCTATTTAATGCGTGGTTTTCTCGCTGCATTACTGTCCACAGACGCTGAAACCCGTGAACTGACAGAATATTTCATTCTGATCCTCGCGCTTATTCAACCCCTGATGGCGATCGAATTTGCTATTGGCGGTGCGTTAAGAGGCGCTGGCGACACCCGCTACCCCCTGTTTGTAAGTTTTGCAGGCATGATTTTGGGTCGCCTTGTCATCGGATATATAATTTTTAAGGCTGGCGCCTCCATCGAGGCGATGTTTGCAATCATCATTCTCGATTATTTGATTAAAATCATTCTGCTATTGGCGCGCTTCCGCAGTTCAAAATGGGTCGACGCCACGTCAACACACGCACCCGCTGCGGTGCAATCCGTTGCAGGGGTAAGCCGCGTTGCCGTTAGATCATATTATCAAACCCATAATGAAGAACCCGAGTAAATCACAAAACTATTGTCATCATTGAAGAAAGCATCAATATTCACATATCGTGTACCCAGCTAGTAAGGAGAATTTATCATGGCAACCGCTCAAATCGCTGAAATTCCATCTGTAAAAGATCAGGTTTCTCCTGAAGAATGGGAAGCTAGGGTTAACCTTGCTGCTGCGTACCGGCTTGTTGCGCACTTTGGATGGGATGACCTGATTTACACCCATATTTCCGCGCGTGTACCGGGCGGTGATCATCATTTCCTGATCAATCCACTTGGACTAATGTTCGAAGAAATCACAGCATCCAGCCTGATTAAAGTTGACCTTGAAGGGAATAAACTGAATGACAGCCCTTATATCGCGAACAAAGCCGGGTTTGTAATCCATAGCGCAATCCATGCCGCCCGCGAGGATGCTGGCTGCGTTATTCATCTTCATACTGATTATGGGATCGCTGTCTCAAATCAGAAGGATGGTCTTCTGCCTCTAGCACAAAGCTCAATTCCGGGCTGGCTATCGCTTGCCTATCATGATTTCGAGGGGCTAGCAGTTCGTGACGACGAAAAAGAGCGCCTTGTCGCTGATATGGGTGAGAAAAATGCCCTTATGCTTAGAAACCATGGCACGCTAACTGCGGGCAAATCTATCGCACAGGCGTTTGAATTGATGTATTTCCTTGAAAAGGCCTGTAAAATTCAAATTCTTACACAAACCGCTGGCGCTGAAATTCAGCATCCTAGTGAAGAATCTATTCAAAATACCATTAATGACTTACAGGCTGTTGCCGGCGCAAACGGTGCTGATCTACTGGTTTGGCCAGCGCTACTGCGTAAACTGGACCGTATGGACAGCAGTTTCCGCGACTAACAATAATAAATAGAAAACTCAGGATATTTTATGACAAGTGTGGCAAGTATACTTGAAGGCCTCAAGGTTGAGCAGATCGACAGACTTCTTTTCAGAGGAGAGCCTAACCAGTGGCCAAACCGCCATGTGTTCGGTGGGCATGTTGTGGCACAAGCCATGGAAGCGGCTTGCCTCACTGTTGACCCTGAATACAAGCCACACTCGCTTCACAGCTATTTCCTGCGCCCCGGCAAGGCAGATCGCCCGATCATTTATGATGTAGATCCGATCCGGGATGGCAGAAGTTTTGTAACGCGCCGCGTTGTCGCCATACAGGACGGTGAAGCCATTTTCACGGTGGCGGTATCCTTCCATGTCGGAGAAGACGGTGTAGCCCACCAAATCGATATGCCAGACGTGCCGCAACCCGAAGATCTAGACGATGATGAAGCATATTATGCCCGCATTCTGCGTGCAGTGGGTAGCGACCCTAAAAAACGCGCTTACATGCCAACAGAAATGCGTTCAATCGACCGCATGGACCTTGAAAATCCGCACCCCAAAGACCCGGTTACCGGATATTGGGTGCGTTGGAAGGATACGATTGAAGGTGATACTACACTGCATCAACGCCTTCTCGCCTATGCGTCCGATTTTGCTTTTCTGTCGAGCAACTTACGCCCTCATGCGATGATCCCACGTGACCCACGCCTTAAAACCGTTGCAAGCCTTGACCACAGCGTTTGGTTCCACCGCAATAGCTTCAGAGTAGACGAGTGGATTTACTATAAAACAGAAGGATACTGGACAGGAAAAGGCCGTGGTCTTGCACGCGGTGCGCTCTATACGCGGGATGGTCGTTTGATTGCCTCTACGGCACAGGAATGCCTGTTAAGATTAAAGCCAGAAGAATAAATAATTCTAGGCGATGGCTTTTGCCATCATCCCGACATTCTCCACATACCTGTCTTTCATTGGGCCTGCTATTTCATCGGGTGCAATGCTTGGGTGACCAGAACCGTTCGGTGGCATGGGATTATATTCAAAGCCTAACTCAAGACTTGCAGAAACCTGTTTGCCTGCCACCTCGCTTGCAAGCATAAGCGCAAAATCAATCCCTGCCGTTACACCGCCACCTGTGTAGGTATTACCGTCAACAACAACACGGCCCTCTGTGTACCGTGCACCAACGTCCTTTAGTAAATCAGTATAAGCCCAGTGGGTGGTGGCTCGCTTGCCCTCCAATAGGCCAGCAGCCCCTAAAATAAAGGCGCCAGTACATACAGACGTTATATATTTTGCACCGCCTGCTTGCCTTTTGAAGAATTCAACAATAGTGCCCTCTTCGATGGCGTCAGGAACCCCGAAGCCACCTGGAACACATAATATGTCTGCCTGCGGGCATTCATTGAAACTGGTTGATGGGTTTATGGAAAAACCAGAGTCCGTTTGAATTGGTCTGACTTTCTTCGCAGCAACATGAACAGTTGCATTTGGAAGCCTACTTAGAATTTGCGCAGGCCCCGTAAAATCCAACTGGGTAACCATATCGAAAAGTGCAAAAACAATATTCATATCGTTACCCCATTTGTTTTATCAAATTTACGCTAAATATTCGCCTGAGCAATCAGGTCACGAGCGCGATTACCAAGGGCATTTACCTGCATGGCAAAGCCAGCAAAGTTTTTATTCTTGGTCTGACCATGATAATAGCGATAGTAAATTTGTTGTAGAATAACCGCGAGACGGAAAATCCCGTAAACTAGATAATAATCAAATTTACTAAGGTCAAAGCCTGTCCGTTTGGCGTACAGCTCAACGATCTCGGCGCGTGTTGGCATACCCGGTGCGTCGCTTGGCTGCATATTCATCGCGCGGCTGGCCGCAGGATCATCGGCCTCTATCCAATAAGCAAGCGTATTCCCAAGGTCCATCAATGGGTCACCAAGCGCGCTTATTTCCCAATCAAGAATTGCATCAATATGGAAAGGATTCTTTTCATTCAGGATCACGTTATCGAGGCGATAGTCACCGTGAACAATGGCATGCCCAGCCTCTGTTTCAGGCATATTATCCTCAAGCCACTTCATCACATCTTCAAATGTTTCCACGTCATCCGTGTGTGCGCGCTGATACCTGCCGTTCCAGCCCTTAATTTGGCGTTCCACATAGCCTTCTGGCTTGCCAAAATCACCAAGACCGATCGCTTTATAATCCACCTTGTGAAGATCCATCAGCTTTTCAAAAAAAGTAATGCCGAGCTTGTGTGTGTCCTCTTCAGAAAAATTCCAGTCTGAAGGGATTTTACGACCAAGCTTCCAGCCTGCGACCTGTTCCATCACATAAAATTCGGCACCGATCGGGCTGGTTTCATCATCCATATGAAAATATGTTTCTGGAACAGCAGGAAAAACTGGGCGCAGGGCATTCATCACCGAAAACTCACGGATCATACTATGACCTGATTTGGGTTTAGTCCCGAAAGGGGGGCGCCTTAGCACAAGCCGCTTTTCGCCATACACAATCGAATATGTCAGGTTGGACTGTCCGCTTTGGAACTGTCGAACCTCGGGTGTTCCCGTAACACCCTCAACCCTTTCTTTGATCAGTTTATCAATGGTACCGATGTCAAGCTCTTCACCTTCACGGACATCAATCGTTTTATTTAATTCTTCACTCATAGTGTTATCCTTACTGAACACAAATCCGGCTGAACACAAATCTGGTAGCCGCGGTCTAGGCCAGGTGCCCGCCATCCATTGTCAGAGTTGTGCCTGTTGTGAAGCCCGCAGCGTCTGACGCCAAATACAGCACGCCGCCAACCATATCTTCTGGTTTACCAACTCGCTGAATTGGGAAACTGCTTGTATACTGATCAACGAGCTTATCATTGGCTGTAAAGACGGCGGTCATCTTGGTATCGATAAATCCGGGGCAAATGGCATTAACACGGATTTTATCCTTGCCGTATTCACGCGCAAAAGCTTGTGTCATATTAATCATTGCCGATTTGGTCATAGAATATACGCCCTGTAAATGACCCGGCTTAATACCATTGATCGACGCAACATTCACAATGGCACCGCCGCCCTGCCCCTGCATCATCTCAACCGCCTTCGCCGACAGATAAAAAGGACCCTTTAGGTTGACATCAATTGTTTTGTCAAACGCAGCCTCTGGCGTTTCGCCGATATTACCGTAAAATGGATTTGTGCCGCCGCAGTTCACCAACACATCAAGGCGACCATAGGTTTCCTTAATCCAGTCAAAAACTGCTGTAATATCTTCCATACGACCAGCGTGGCAGGCCTTACCCGCCGCTTTGCCGCCATCAGCACGGATACTTTCAGCAACCGCGTCACAAACAGCCTGATCACGGGATGATACAATAACATCAGCACCATTGGCAGCGAACGCACGCACAATCGCCTCACCAATTCCGCGTGAAGAACCACTGACAAAAACAACCTTGCCTGTGAAATCCATTAACTTTGTATAATCCATGCTTCTTTATTCCTTGATCTGTCAAATTCAGTATATTGATTAAATTATTTAGGCAAAAATTGGTTTACCAATTAAATCGGCTTACCAGTGCGTTCCATCTGCATACGACGGAATTTTCGCATACCACCAACCCAGCGATCATAATCCTTGGCTTTATTGAGGAAATACCCCTCAACCTGCTCGTGTGGTCGGATCATGAATTTACCAGCGCGCATTTGCTCCAACACACGGCCTGCAAACTCTTCCGCTGGCATAACGCCGTCCCCTGCCGCAGAGCTTTCTTCCGCGCCCTTCGTCATGTTGGAGGCAACCGCTTGCGGGCAAAGTGCAGCCACATAAAGGCCGTCATCACCGTGCGTGATGGCTAGGCTTTCAGCAAAACCAACGGCTGCGTGCTTTGTCGTTGAATAGGACGTATCGCCGATCTGGCTCAGAAGGCCAGCGGCAGACGCCGTCACGATGAAACCACAGCCCTCACGCTCCAACATTTTTGGAAGTACCGCGCGGCACGCAAGAATATGGGCAAACACATTCACTTCCCAAATTTTCTGCCACTGTTCGTTGGTTTGGCTGATTGCGGTCCAATCAGGTGCGTCCGAGAAGATAATACCAGCATTTGAGACATAGATGTCAACAGGTCCAAATGTTGCTTCAACATCGTCAACGACTGTCTGAACCGCGGCCTCGTCCGTAACATCGAGCGCGTATCCTTTTGCGTTATCACCGATTGATGCGGCTACTGCCTCCGCGCCAGACGCATTCATATCGGCAAGGGCTACACCCTTTGCCCCCTCACGAGCAAACAGTTCACCAAGCGCCTTCCCGATACCGCTCGCGCCGCCTGTGATAATGATAACTTTATCTTTTACATCCATCGTTGGATACCTTTCCTATTCAAATGCCACGCCCTGACTGCTCAGGTCATTAATAGCACCCTTAGTCGAATTTTATTCCTTCAAGTGTTTTGATAGAATCACTTGATAACTGTTTTGATTTTCTTGTTTTTCTATCTACATAGACATGAATAAAATGACCCGCTGCAACGGGTTGCTCTGCCCCGTCAAACAGGCCAATTTCATAGCGAACGCTCGATGTTCCAACCTTTGAAACACCGATTGCACCTTTGATGGTTTGCGGGAATTCAATAGGTGCGAAATAATTACAAGATGTTTCGACAACAAGGCCAATTGTATCGCCGCTATGAATATCAAGAACGCCAGCATTGATCAGATATTCGTTAACCAGCGTGTCGAAATAACTATAATAAACTACGTTATTCACATGCCCATAAACATCATTATCCATCCAACGGGTCTGGATAGGAGCAAAATGCTTATAGGCATCGTATGGTCTTGCATCACCACGCTTCATTACCAAGTTGCCTCATAAATTTTATAGGCGTCACCGCGCGTTACTTCTCGTGGGTTATTAACAAGCAACCGTGTCTGAAGCATCGCATCATCCGCAAGCATATCAAGGTCGCTCTCTTTTACACCAACGTCCCGTAACCGTGTTTCAATACCCGCTTCACTGGCAACATTTCTAAACCACTGGACAAGGGCGCTGGCTGCACTCTGTCCGTTCTGGCTCTTGAGGTCTAAGATCGCCGCCAATTCACCATAAGCATCGCCAGCCTGCTCCATATTGAATTCCATAACATATGGCAGCACTAAAGAGTTCGAGAGACCGTGCGGCACATGGAAATGCCCTCCCAGCGGATAAGCAAGTGCATGAACAGCAGCAACAGGAGCGTTCGCAAACGCCTGCCCCGCCAGCATTGCGCCGATTAGCATATCGCGGCGTGCATCCAGATTTTTTCCGTCGGAACACACACGTAATATATTCCACCCCAAAAGGCTGAAAGCCTGCCGCGCGAGTGCGTCAGAAATAGGATTTTTCTTGTGCTTGGTCGTGTATGCCTCCAACGCATGAACCATCGCATCAATCCCAGTGGCTGCCGTTACATGCGCAGGCAACCCAAGGGTCAATGTCGCATCCAGTATCGCAAGGTCAGCGTATAATATGGGGTCAACAACGCCCATTTTTGTCGTTTCACCCGTCGTAACAATTGAGATGGGCGTCACTTCAGAGCCCGTACCTGATGTGGTTGGTATTTGAACAAGTGGAACACGATCAGATGTAATCTGACCGATACCATACATCGTTGAAAGGTCTTGCTGCCCCTTCAATAGCACAGCCACGAGTTTGGCAACGTCCATGGAACTACCGCCGCCAAAGCCAATAACAAGCTCGCAGCCGTTCTGTTTCGCGGCATCTACAGCATCATGAATACTTGCTTCCGGTGGGTCAGCGACGACATCATCATAAATAATGGGGGCAAAGCCATTTGCTTTCAGGGATGAAATAGCTTGATCCAAAAGCCCGAGCGACCTCAGGCCCTTGTCAGTAACGACAAAACAAGGAACTGGCTTATAGCGCCCTTTTAATATTGCCCCTAGATTAGATGCACCATGGTCTTCCACAAGGATAGAGGCCACCGTATCAAAAGCAAAATTCATATCTTAATCCACCTAATCACTTGTAAGAGAAATAACAGACGCTATTTGCCAATTCTGCTTTTCATATTCCGTTCCAGTTTCCCGTCACCGTAAGGAGGGATCAAACCAATAAGCTTATTAAGATCAAGCTTTGGATGTTTTAGAACAGATTTCTGATGCGAAAATTCCAGGAAGCCATCATATCCATGATAATGGCCCATACCGCTGTTTCCAACGCCGCCAAAAGGAAGGTTTTCCTGTCCGCCCTGCCAAACTAGATCATTGATACAAACGCTACCAGATGTAGTGGAGTTAACAATTTTCGCCTCTTCCGCACTATCATCACCAAAATAATACAGCGCCAGGGGCCGTTCGCGACCGTTTACATACCCAATCGCTTCATCAACGCTTTCAACAGTGCGAACAGGCAAAATGGGTCCAAATATTTCTTCCTGCATCACCTTCATATCATCGGTTGGATTTAATATGAGAGCGGGTGGTATTTTGTTAGACTGATTTTGCCCGCTGAAATCTTCATTAGCAGGATTGATAATGCGAACATCAGCACCTTTTTCGCGCGCATCGTCCAAATATCCCTCAAGACGTTCACGGTGCCGCGCTGATATGATTGATGTATAATCATCATTTGTCAGCATCGTTGGAAACATAGAGGTTACAGCATTTGTGTATTTTTCAACAAAGGCGCTTTCCTGATCCTTGTGTACGTTAATATAATCAGGAGCCAAGCAAATCTGACCCGCATTCGCGTTTTTCCACATTGCTACCCGCGACGCCGTCATGTCCATATTTGCGCTTCTACCCGCTAATACCGGGCTTTTCCCACCAAGCTCGAGGGTAACTGGAACCAGATTTTCACTGGCAGAACGCATGATCAGTTTGCCGATAGAGGGCGCTCCGGTAAACATTAAATGGTCAAATGGCTGGCTTGAAAACACCTGGCTCACTTCGACCCCACCATTAATGACAGCAATTTCTTGTTTATCGAATACTTCGGCGAATACCTTTTCAAAAAAGGCAGATGTTTTCGGTGTATGTTCCGAAGGCTTGATCATAACACGGTTACCCGCTGCAAGCATCTGGGCAAGTGGTACGAAAACCATCGTCATCGGAAAGTTCCAGGGCGTTATAAGGCCAATAACACCCTTAGGCTGCGAGGTCACCTGCCCCCTCGCCCCCAAAAAGCCAAATGGAAACGCGAGTGACCGCCTTGAGGGTTTCATCCATTTTTTGACATGTTTGATCGCATCACGAATTGCCCCAACACTTGCCACAACATCCGCAAATAATGTTGTTCCCGCTGAACGATTGCCAAAATCTTCGCTGATGATACGTATGAAATCATCCTGATGTTTAAGGATAATGCCAAGAACCCGCCTCAGACGGTCAATCCGAACCTCAGCGCTTACATACCCATCAGCAAGATAAGCAGCGCGCTGGGATGCCAGAATTTCTGCTATGTTTGCACTTCCAGCGTCAAAAGATGCATTATCCATAATTTATCTCCCTCTCCCTTGCTTCACTTCCCAATGCTGCAAAGTTAATGACAGAGATTAATCAGAGAAAATGATAATGCCAAGCCAAAAAGCAATTATCTTTAAACAATGAATTTTCTAGGGGTAAAGTTCAGTGATTTTCCAGCCGTTTTCACCGTCCACCAAGTCATACTGAAGCCGTTCATGCAGGCGGAATTTACGGTCGCGCCAGAATTCAAAAGCCTGAGGCTTCACCCGAAACCCTGACCAGTTTTCCGGTCGTGGGATTTCCCCTACACCGAATTTAGTTGTGTATTTCGCGATCTCGGCTTCAAACTCAAACCTTCCCTGCATAGGTGATGATTGCTTTGATGCCCAAGCACCGATACGGCTTGCGCGCGGGCGAGACGCAAAATATTCGTCCGCTTCTTCACTTGTAACCGGGCTCACTTGGCCTTCAATTCTGATTTGACGGCGCAGCGACTTCCAGTGAAACAACAAGGCGACGCTTGCATTATCTTTCAGTTCCCCACCTTTACGGCTATCAAGGTTGGTATAAAAAACGAAACCGCGTTCATCCCACCCCTTCAAAAGCACCATACGCAAACTTGGCCGACCATCGGGCGTCGTGGTCGCGAGCGCCATGCCCGTCGGATCATTGATTTCGCTCGCCTTGGCTTCTTCGAGCCATTCACCGAAAGTTTCAAAAGGCTTGCCAAATTCAACATTTTGCTCAGTCATTTATATATTCCGTTGTCTAAAAATAAGTGTGCCAATTGCTTACAGCGCTTTTTCTTAATACAAGATTTTCAATGTGTCAGATCATATTGAAATAGATATCAAAGAAAATATCTATTAAGAAATAAAAAACAGCTATACTATAGTTGCAAACTAACCTGTGACGTAAGAGTTCAAAACGATATATGCGTGATCTTTATCAAATTCTGGGTGTCAAACGAGGCTCATCTGACGCCGATGTCAAGAAAGCTTACCGTGCCCTCGCAAAGAAGCTTCATCCTGATACGAATAAAGATGACGAGCGCGTTGCCGAGCGTTTTAAGGAAGTCACCGCTGCGTATAACATACTGGGCGACAAAGACCTTCGTAACAAATATGATCGCGGCGAAATTGACGCGGATGGCAATCAGCAATCTGCTTTCGATGCCGCCGCTCAAAACGCAAGAAACCAACGGGCGTCCGCCCACCGCGCTCGCGGTAAAAACCCATTTGATTTTGAAGAAGCCGAAGACCTGTTTTCTGACTTTTTTAATTTTGGTGGCTTTCGCAAAAAGAAGAAATCTTCACAGAAGTCTGAGGGCAAGCAAAAAACCAATCCGTATAAGGAAGCCGGCCGCCGCAAAGGCCTTGATATCAATTACACGATTACCATTGGATTTGAGGAATCGATCACGGGTGGCAGCAGACGGCTTAAATTAAATGATGGACGGTCCATCGATATAAAAATCCCCGAAGGAATACAAGACGGTCAGGTCGTCAGGTTAACGGGACAAGGTGGCCCTAGTATTGCGGGTGGAGAAAAAGGCGATGCGCTCGTTGAGGTCCATGTAAGCGAGCATGCATACTATACGCGTGAGGGGCTGGATATTCACCTCGAACTCCCGATTTCGCTTGATGAAGCAGTGCTGGGTGGTGATATTGAGGTACCAACCCCAAAGGGACGGCTAACAATCCGTGTTCCACGCAACTCTTCAACCGGCAAACGCCTGCGCCTGAAAGGAAAAGGCGTGAAAAAGCGCGATCAGGTTGGGAATATGTATGTAAGCCTGAAGGTAATGCTGCCTAAAACTCGTGATCTGGAATTGGAAAAAGCGCTTAAAAACTGGAAAGGCGGTAACGGCCCGGCGCTTCGTAAAAATTCCGGTTTGTTGTAAAGCGATATAGATTTTAAATTCAAACCTTATTCACAAGCGATCAGGCACCCATATTAAACCACATGAACAGTCTCAGGAAACATTACAAAGTCATCAAATATGCCATATCGAAATATTTCGATAATGGCGGGATGGCTGCGGCAGGCAATATGGCATTTCTTGCGATGCTATCTATGTTTCCATTCATCATTTTCCTTGTGGCAATTTCTGGCTTCCTTGGTCAAACAGAACGCGGCCTTGAAGCGATCAACTTTATGTTTGAGGTATTGCCGCCTGAGGTATCCAGCGTTATCCGAGGGCCGGTTCAGGGAATTATCAAAAACACAGGGGCTGAAATCCTGACGGGCTCCATTCTGTTTGCAATATGGGGCGCTGCAAACGGTGTTGAGGCCGCACGTGGTGTGATTGTGAAAGCATTTGGCCGCGAACACGCGCCCGCAATCTGGTTACGCCGACTTGAGAGCCTCGCTGTCGTGATTTTTGGTGCAGTTACCGTCATATTGGCAATGTCGATCCTTGTCCTGGGCCCTGCCATCTTTAAAGCAACAACCAGTCTGTTTCCCGATATTGTCAACGATGGTATCGACACGTTATGGAGCTACCTAAGCATTTTCGTTAGCCCTTCAATCCTGCTTCTGGGATTATTTGGCGTTTATTTTGTCCTAACGCCGCGCAAGATTAAAAAACCCAAACGCATACCGGGCACGATCCTGAGTTTGATTTTCCTATTATCCACTGCCAAAGGGCTTTCGGTATATTTGAAATATGCGGATAACTATGATGTCACATACGGTTCGCTTGCAGGCGTTGTGATCATGCAACTGTTTTGCTTTATCGTGAGCATCGGGTTTGTGATGGGGGCTGAACTCAACGCCGCCTATACATATTATAGAGACAAATTTGAACAAGGCGCTATAAAGAGCGAACAAGATTTGACAGAGGACGACATCAAGCCGGACGCATAAGTCGCTTGATCCTCGGATTAACCGCAGAAACAACGAGAAAATTAAAGGAACTAATGATGAGCGGATTAATGGAAGGCAAAAAAGGATTGATCATGGGTGTTGCCAATGATCGCTCAATGGCTTGGGGCATTGCAAAAGCGTGTGCCGATCAAGGGGCGCATGTGGGCTTTACCTATCAGGGTGACGCGCTTAAAAAACGTGTTCAACCGCTTGCTGACTCTGTTGGTTCGGATTTTGTTGAAGAATGTGATGTGTCTGATGGTGCGTCCATCGACGCTGTCTTTAAAAAGTTAGAGGAAAAATGGGGCAAACTTGATTTCCTCGTTCATGCGATTGGCTATTCAGACAAGTCTGAACTGCGCGGCCGCTATATCGACACATCGCTCGATAACTTCCTGATGACGATGAATATTTCCGCCTACAGCTTTGTTGCTGTTGGACAGCGCGCTGAAAAACTGATGACAGATGGCGGTTCGATGATCACCCTATCCTATTATGGTTCTGAAAAAGTGGTTCCCCATTATAATGTGATGGGCGTTGCAAAAGCAGCACTTGAAGCCAGTACCCGCTATATGGCGCGTGACTTGGGTGAAAAGAATATCCGTGTGAATACGATCTCAGCAGGGCCAATGAAAACGCTTGCGGCTTCTGGCGTGGGTGATTTCCGTATGCTCTTAAAATACAATGAAAAGAACGCACCAATGAAGCGTAATATTACGCTTGATGACGTTGCTGGTGCCGGTCTTTATCTCTTGTCCGATTTGTCTTCTGGTGTAACCGGTGAAACCCATCATGTGGATGGTGGTTTCAGCACAACATGCATGCCAACCGACGAAGAATCGATGAAAGTCTTCGTTTCCAATTAACGAAAAAAAATGCTGGAAAATCTATGTCCTTCAATACGTTTGGCAGACTATTCCGTTTCACAACATGGGGTGAAAGCCACGGGCCAGCCATTGGTTGCACCGTGGACGGCGTTCCCCCCATGCTTGATTTGTGCGAAGCCGATATTCAAGCATTTCTGGACAAAAGAAAGCCCGGTCAAAGCAAATATACGACGCAGCGCAAAGAAGCCGATGAAGTCAAAATCTTGTCCGGCGTTTTTGAAGGCAAAACAACCGGAACCTCGCTTCAGTTAATGATCGAAAATACCGACCAGCGTTCCAAAGACTACGGCGACATCGCCAAACGTTTCCGCCCTGGCCACGCTGATTACACCTACCTTACCAAATACGGTATCCGTGACTATAGGGGCGGCGGACGCTCTAGCGCACGCGAAACCGCAATGCGGGTTGCAGCTGGGGCTATCGCCCGAAAGATACTTGGAGATGGTATTACAATTCGCGCAGGCATGGTTCAAATGGGCCCGCACAAGATTGATCGTGACCGCCTCGATTGGGATGAGGTTAGCAACAACCCACTTCTTTGCCCCGATCCGGTTGCTGCCGAGTTATGGGCAGATGAGCTTGACAAAATCCGCAAAAACGGAAGCTCAATTGGTGCAATTATCGAAGTTGTCGCAGACGGCGTTCCCGCCGGATGGGGTGCTCCCATTTATGCGAAACTCGACACCGACCTTTCAGCCGCATTAATGAGCATCAATGCCGTTAAAGGCGTTGAAATTGGCGCAGGCATGGAAGCCGCCGCACTGACAGGCGAAGAAAACGCCGACGAAATGGTACCAGCAGCGAATGGCGGGCCTCAATTTATGTCCAACAACGCAGGCGGTATTTTAGGTGGTATTTCAACGGGCCAGCAAGTTGTTGCCCGCTTTGCAGTAAAGCCAACAAGTTCGATCCTGACACCGCGTAAATCCATTGATACCGACGGTAATGCGGTTGACGTTATGACGAAAGGTCGTCACGATCCATGCGTGGGTATTCGCGCGGTCCCCGTGGCAGAGGCGATGATGGCATGCGTACTTGCGGATCATAAAATGCTGCACAAGGCCCAGTGTGAATTATAGGACCGCGTCCATGCATATAAGCATGCGCCAAGTAAAAACCCGATTTGCAACAATCAATATTTATCGTTAAGCTTCCCCCAAATCCAAAGAGGGGCAGCTTATGCAGATTTTTCGTGTTCTTTTCGCCATTGTTTTTGTGACCTTTTCACTCGCGATCGTTATTGCGTGGACACCAGACATTGCGCCCGAAGACCTCCGCGAAAAATATGCTTATGGGGCTTCAACCTTTGTCGAATTACCGTCCGGTGCAACAGCCCATTTCCGTGATGAAGGGGATAAGAACGCAGCACCAATTGTCCTCTTGCATGGTTCAAATTCATCGCTTCATACTTGGGAAGCGTGGGTTAGTGACCTAAAAGCAGATTACCGAATTATCACAGTAGACCTTCCTGGGCACGGCCTTACGGGGCCAACACCCGCTGGCATGTATGGCTATAAGGGTATGAGCAATTTTGTTCATGAATTTGTTCAAACATTAGGCCTTCAAAACTTTGTTTTGGGCGGGAACAGCATGGGCGGCGGCATCAGCCTCTATTTCACCCAAAAGTATCCTGAATTTGTAAACTCATTGATCCTTGTTGATGCGTCCGGTGCCAAATTACCCGTCAAGGAAGAAGCAAAAACCGACCCCCCGCTTGCTTTCCGGCTGGCGGGCCGTTGGTATACGGACTGGATAATCGGCAATATTACGCCTCGCAGCCTTTCCGCCGAAGGGTTGAAGAAAACCTTCACCAACCATGCGGTTATTGATGACAAAATGATCGATCGTTACTGGGAACTTGTGCGGTATCCCGGCAACCGTGAGGCAACAGGTAAACGGTTTGCCGGATACCGTGCTGACCGCACAGAAATTGACCTAAGCACAATCAATGTCCCTAGCCTGATTATATGGGGCGAGGACGATAACCTGATCCCTGTAGAGGCAGGCCGCGTGATGGACCGAGAGATCAAAAATAGCGAACTTGTTGTTTTTAAAAACGCTGGCCACATCCCAATGGAAGAAATTCCCGAGAAAACCTTGGAAGCTGTTAGAACTTTTCTCAAAAAGAGGTGAATACAGTGAAGGCACATTTGGACGGTATATGGAGCTCTGTAATACCGGATGGCCAATCTCAACCAGAAGACCAAGAAGACTTCTGGGCGGATATCGTCGCGGAAATAGGACCTGAACATGGCAAAGGAGCGGAAATGTTCACGTTCCAAGTATGCTCTCCCAAGTGGTTAGAGCATAGTCTGAAATCCAATGATTTTATTATTGATAAAAACCTAATCATAATCGAGAAATTTGATTGGCAGCTCATTGAAACCGCTATCAAAAAACTTATAGCGAGATTTGAATGTGATACATGGGAAGAATTAGCAAAAGAAATAGACAGATATGGCGAATGGGAATTTCATAATTACAAAGAAGTATCTAACTATGATAACCTTACCCAGCACTAACTCTCAACGATGAACTATTAAAATCCGGTGCTTCTGATTTGCACATCTTCACAGGCTCTGGCCGCGTATTCAGTCCTGAAACATTCCAGCAATCATTATAAAACGAACAATAACAAAGCGATATTTTAAGCTTGTCATTGCCCTTCAGAAGTAAAGTGATGATTTCTAGATCATTATTGAGCTGTAAGGGGGTTACAGCCTCACCCGCCGGGATAACATGTCCCGGTGAAACACTTGATGTATTCGCAGGAAACAAGCGTCCTTTTATTTTGTCTTCACCGTCGATATCACTGCTGACTTTACTGAATAAATCATACCAATCAACCGCATACTTGCCGTCGTACTCGATGGTAAATTTTTCAACAATTGCGGGGCCCAAACCTTGATTTTTGAATTCATAGGAATAGGTAGAAAAGTTTTCCTGACCGCGATCAAGGATCGAACGGGACATCCACATTGAGGGCGTTACCGAAAGGCGCATATGCTCCCGTTCGGCTGCGCTTTCTTCCTTCATAACGTTCGTTTGAAGAATTGCCACAAAAACAGCAACAACCGCCGTAACCATCGCGGTTAACGAAACGATATATTCGGTTTTGTTTTTCATTGCCATTCCCCAAATTATCGAACCAGAAAAATAATTGGCTC
This sequence comes from Kordiimonas sp. SCSIO 12610, assembly GCF_024398015.1. GTDB lineage: Bacteria > Pseudomonadota > Alphaproteobacteria > Sphingomonadales > Kordiimonadaceae > CANLMI01. The sequence continues at coordinate 1,671,810 of NZ_CP073747.1, read as the reverse complement.
CATAAACAAAGCCTGCCCTCTGATCTATCAAAGGACAGGCTTATAATTTTGTCAATATACTGTGCGGTAAAGCGAACTATGCCGACTGCGCAGTAGCAATATCACGGAGGAAACTCTCCACAACTTGCTGAAGGTTTTCACTTTGCGATGACAATAGTGATGAGGCTTCAAATACCTGCTCGGATGCAGAGCGTGCATTCTGTGTACCATTTTTAAGGTCACCGATATTCAGGCTAACCCTATCCGTACTGTTTGCAGCTTCGCCAGCAGCCTGCGATATTTCTATCGTTGAAGCGTTCTGTTCTTCAACCGCTGCCGCGATTGATCCCGCAATCTCGGTTGTTTGCTGGAACACAGAAAGCATGCTTGCCATACCCCGGGATGCTTCGTCACTCATACCTTTAACAGTCATGGTTTGACGGCGGATATCATCAGTTGCCTGCGCTGTCTGGCTCGCGAGGGCTTTTACTTCCGATGCTACAACCGCAAACCCCTTACCGGCGTCCCCTGCCCGCGCAGCTTCAATGGTCGCGTTCAAAGCAAGTAGGTTTGTCTGATCCGCGATATCATTGATAAGGGTTACAACATCATCAATCTTCGAAATATTTTCAGCAAGTTTCTGAACCAGTTTATCAGTTTCTTCCGCCTGTGATGTTGCTTGACGCGTCATATCACTAGAGGTCACAACCTGACGACTGATTTCCTGCACTGATGCTGCCATCTCTTCACTGGCTGCTGCCACTGAGGATACGTTCGACGATGCCTGCGTAGAGGCCGCAGCAACTTCACTACTTTGAATTTCACTGTCGGATGCAACCTGGCGCATCGTGCCTGCTGATTGCTCAAGTGCGTTTGATGCGTCAGCAACAGATGCCAGAACATCACCAATACTTGTCTCGAACCCGCTGATCAATGCTTCCATGCGTTCAGTACGTTCACGAACTTCTTCGCTTGCGCGGCGTTCACGCTCACGCTCTTCTTCTTCGCGTTCACGAGCAAGTTTTTGTTCGTTTTCCTGACGTGCGCGCTCTTCGGCTTCCGCTTGCTTTTGTTGTTCTTCAAGCTCAGCTTTCTCAACCAAACCAGCTTTAAAGGCAGATAGGGCTTTGGCAATCTGCGCCAAGTCAGTATCTTTGGCTTCAGGAATATCCACATCCATACGGCCTGCCGCAAGTTCGTTCATTGCACCAACCTGAGCACGGATTGGGGTGATGATCACCTTTGATGTAAAGAAGGAAGCGCCGAAAATGATAGCTATGATCAAAATAACAATTAAGATCATGACGAAAACAATAGTGCTGGAAATATCATCACCAGACATTTCATTAAGGGTCGTACGCTCAAGATCAGTTTGACGTTTCAGCTCTACAATCGAACCTTCAAGCGCATTTGCAAGACGAGCAAGCCCGCCATTAAACGCATTTAAACGCGCTGTTTCTTCGAATTGAAAGTTTGCATTCGCACCTGCAAAGTTGCCCGCCTGTGCCAACGAAATTGTTCGGCCATTCGCACTTGCAAACAGATCAAACTGGTTAGCAACGGTTTCACTTAGACGAACAAGCTGGAAAAATATTTTCCGGCTATCCAAATTAAATTTCGCTTCCGATGTCTCTGCTAGCGCTTGATCGATATTGGCAGGAACATAGCCGCCTTTTTCAAGGAAAGACCTAAGGGCAGATACAGATGCATTGAGCGACTTTAGTTCCTCAGCCAATGTTTGCTTTTTGGTAACCGTTTGTGTTGCCAGCCCAGCGTTCCGGGTGATCAACATAGTTTGGTGCGTACGGGCAATATCTGCTGCCAACCGCTGTGCCTGAGCGTTTGATGTTTCAACGACAGTTGATAATTTATCCGCTTGGGCAACCTGACTATTCAAGGTTTCCAATTGTTCCTGGGTAGACGAGAAAGTCCCACTGATGATCGTATTCCCGATGAAGGCAATCAATCCGATGACGATCACTGGTAATCCCGCAAGTGTCAGAATTTTACCATTAAGGCCTGACATCATATTTTTAATTTGTTCTAACATAATCCCCACCTATATGCCTGAGAGAACAGCTTTGGTTGTTTCAATCACATCAAATACGTTTGATGGTGTTTTCCCGGCTTGAGCGGGCTGGTTTGCAGCACTTTCAGCGATACCAAGTTTCGCTTTAAGCGCGCTGAGTTCTGCAAGCGTGTTGCTCATCAAGTCCATGACATGGCCCGGTGTAATATTTCCTGATGGCCTATTCGGAAGAACAACACCCGCAGGAATTTCATACCCCTCTTTGTTTTGAGACATATCACTAATCAAATTCAGAAGTGTTTCGCCGTTATTATACACATCAACCGGCTTCTTGCCTGTTGCGACCAATTCAAGCTCGGCTTCACTACGTGATCCGTTTTGCGCTCTGGAAATCACACGTGCTTCCTCCAGAACCGCAAGTGCCACGCGGTACACATCGTTTGGAACCACATTCGGCATATCGAGGCCGTCGATTAACTGGCTTGTGTAAGTTAAGCCAAGATAAACATCCGTTGGCCCCTTACCATTTTTCTTTGCCGCAGTTGTTGCCTCTGAAACAACGAAATATTTCGCTTTAATATCGCCAAGGTTTTTTCTGATATTATCGACCAGTTCTTTAACTTCTGTTGGTCGAATTTCACGTTTTGGCACCTCGGGTAAATCAGCCATAGTCAGGCCATTCATTTCCTTCAAGGCCTTAACTTTCTGATAGACTTCCCGCGCTTTAAAATAAACGTGCCTTGGTCGTCTGGGCGCAGATGATGTGACCTTCGCTGAAGGTACTTCCTGCATATCTGCATCATACAAAAGGCGCAGCTCATTCTGCGCCGTTTCAACCGAAACCAATACATCAGACGGTGTCGCCTGGGCGTTCGCGGAAGTCGAACACCCAAGAACGCCTGCAAAAATTACTATACTTGATACTAATTTAAACATGAGCGATTGCCTTTACGGATTAAAAGTTAGTTGTCCACTGAACGTAGAAGAAATCAGCGTTACCAGATACACCTTGTGGATTTGTTGCGTCGATAAAATCACCGCCAGCAAAGTGTGAATAACCCACAATCAAACTCATGCGCTGTAGAAGCTTGAAGTTGACGAACGTGTCATACTCAAACCCAACGTCGGAGTTTGCCTGACCTGTCGGGTCAAAGCGAATACGACCGCCACCTGCGTTAAACAAGCCTTCCTGGGCAGACGCCAAGTTGAATTTATGGAATTGATTAACCCATGTGACGCCTTTTGCAGGGCGTGTTACGGCACTGATTCTAAACGCTTCGATATTCTCACGTGCAACAAGGTCAATCAGGCCAAGCCATGCATGGGCAAGTGGGAATAGCTGGCGGAAGCGGCCATCAACACCGTCGTTTGGATCGTCGTCGCCGCTCGCATAATCATAGTATGCCCACACTGTCGGCTTCCACGCTACATCCTTGAAATCGTAACCAAGGCCAAGTGTAAGATATTCTGCGCTCAGAGCCTGCGGTCCAAACGTACCACGCTGTATACCACCTTCAGCTTCAAAGAGCACATTGCCTTCACGGCCCTTCCAGCGAAGACCAGTTGTGTAATAATCAAAACGTGTCCGCTCTGGATCATCTTCATCGTATCTCAGGCTATAAAGCTCAAATTCATGACCCGGGATATTATACTGAAGCGAAAGACCATCAAAGTCCTGGCTTCGGTCTGTTGGGTTACTGTCATTTGGCAAAACTGTACGCGGGCTAACCGTGAACGCATTAAACGTAAAATCGCCTCTTTTCGCCGTTACACGGACACCATCGAATGCGCGGCGGGTATTTCCCCAATCAAGCGGCGAAATAAGACGCTGCTGGCCAAATTGCAATTCCTGACGGCCTGCACGCACGTTGATTTTTGTGTCGGCAACGTCAAAGTTCACATCGACAAAACCATTCAAAAGGTCCCAGCGGTCAACTTCAATACCGCGCGGCGGGCGGTCTTCACCAATACTGGCAGCATCAATGATTTCACCATAAACCTGAACATGGTCACCAAACCGCAGGCTACCGTAAACACGCAAGCGGCTGAGAAGAAAATCATTATCTTCACCGTTCAGGCGCGTGCCGGCATGATTATTTTCAGTGTGCCAGCGCAAACGGTACTGACCACCAATATCAAGAGTAATATCATCCCGTAATTTGATGTTTTTAAGGCTGTTACCAAACTTGGTTAGCGCGTCATCGCCTTCGCCTGTATAACATTCTTGCTCAAGGTACCGAAAATCATTGGCATAAAATACGCCTTTGTATGGATTTCCAGGTTTTGCACAAGCACTGCTTTTCGTTTCTTGATATTGACTTTGAGTGATTGGCTCAATTGGATCTAGGCTTTCTGCCACTGCACCAGTTGCCAAAAGAACGGTTGCTGATACTGTTGATCCAAGGATCGTTTTGATGCCCACGTTAATACTCCGCTGATTTCCATCCAAGCATAACTTTTGGTTATAGTACTAAGAACAAAAGTTATGAGTCCCGCAGTTTTGCTAGGATTTTTTGTTAATGTTCATGAACAGATATGCAGGCCAATTAGTAAATATTTCACTAAAATGTGAGCAAAAATATTGAAGGCGTGATGAATAATCTTTAGTTTATTTTTTAACAATTAATGCAATTATTTCAATATGTTGAGAATATAGGAATTGATCAACAGGAATAATTTTTTCAACTTTAAAACCACTTTTATTTAATAATTCTGCATCACGTGCAAAAGTATTTGGATTGCAGGAAACACTTATTACGCGACAAATATCCGATGAAGATATTCTGTCCACTTGTTCCTTAGCCCCTGCCCTCGGTGGGTCGATGACAACCGTATCAAACTGATTCAGTTCTTCCGGCATAAGCGGTTTGATAAACAGATCCCTTTTACGGGTGATGATTTGTTTTAGATGACTAGATGCGTTCCGTGCAGCAACAAGGCAATTCATCGCCTCTGCATTTCCTTCCGCCGCCAAGACCTGAGCTTTTTTTGCCAGTGCAAACGTAAAGGTTCCAATACCTGAAAACAAATCAGCAACTCTACGCGAAGATGAAGCCCATTCACGGACCTGATCAATAAGAAGCTTTTGGCCTTCCTCGCTTGCCTGAATGAAACCACCAGGTTGAATAGGAACATTGGTTCCATCAATATCAATAAGTGGCTCACGACTTATCAGTACGGGGTCTAAAAAGTCATCAGCAAGCCAATGAATTGCGGCAATATCATACTTCTCCGCAAAGTCTGTCAGAACTTCGCGGTCCGCCAAGGATAACGAAACACTTGCCTTGAAAAGAATATCAACGCCTGTCTTCGTATTTGTGAGGTGAATTTCAGCTTTGCCCGCTTTTGGTAAAATCCTATGCAGAGCATCTCTTAGCGGATCAAATAATTTAACTAAATCATCCTCCGCTACAATACATTCTTGGATATCTACAATCGTGTGGCTTTCGCGCGCGTTAAAACCGACTATAACGCCTTTCTCGGTTTTTCTTGCCCGAAGCGCTAACCGCCTCCGCGTGCGTTCCTTGGTTATAATCGGTGCTGATACGGTTGACGTATCAAGGCCATGGCCTGAAAGCGGCTTAAGCACCTTATCCTTCATCCATTGTGTGTATAAATTGCGCGACATATGTTGCGCCTGACAGCCACCGCATTGCGTAAAGTGTTTACAAACCGGGCTGATACGCTCAGGGCTTTCTTTTTCAATTGAAACTAACCGCGCAGTAATTCCGTTTTTGTTTTCTTTGACCTTTTCAACGATCACGTCTTCTTCTGGCAATGCAAAAGGAACGAAAACCAACTTACCGTCATATTGGCCGATACCATCGCCGCTACTACCGATTTTATCAATTGTCAGCGAAAATCGCATAATTACTTTCCGGTTTTAATTCCGTGAATCAGAAATTCAATATTACCTTCAGGCCCCTTAATCGGACTTTCAGTAATACCGGCGACATGCCACCCCGGTAATCCACCCAACCAATCCGAAATATCTTCACAGACAGCCTTATGCAATTCTGGGTCACGAACAACACCACCCTTCCCCACATTATCCTTGCCAACCTCAAACTGCGGTTTAATCAGCGCTATCAAATGACCGCCATCCTTTAAAAGAGCGAGCGCAGCAGGCAGAACCGTTTTCAACGAGATAAAACTGGCGTCGCATACAATAAGGTCGGGGGCATTCGGAATTTCTGCTTCGGTTAAATAACGGGCGTTCGTTTTCTCAAGAACCGTAACCCGATCATCATTTCTGAGTTTCCATGCTAACTGACCACGCCCCACATCAACCGCGTAAACATGTGTGGCACCATTTGTAAGCGCGACATCAGTGAAACCACCCGTTGAGGCCCCAACATCAATGACCGTGAACCCTTTCGGGTCAATATCAAAATGTTTTAAACCCTTCTCAAGCTTAAGGCCGCCACGGCTAACCCATGGGTGATCTTTACCCCGCACTTCAAGCGGCTGGTCTTCCTTAATTTGATGGCCAGCTTTTGTGATCTTGACCTCAGCAGAAAAAACAACGCCAGCCATAATAAGAGCCTGTGCTTTTGCTCGGGTTTCCACAAGCCCGCGATCAACAAGCGCAACATCCACACGGATTTTACCGGCCATCGCCTGCCTCCAGAGTTAATATTGAGTTACTGTAAATTAGGCCTGCTTTAAGACCTAGCCGTTTGCTCAATCGTTTCCTGACCAATCGAATTATGACCGAGCGCCTTCAAAACGCTTGCCACAATTCCTTTTGCGTCAAGACCAGCCTCGGCATACATATCAGCCGGATTACCATGATCTTGGAACACATCAGGCAATTTGAGGGCCCTCACTTTTAAGGAACCATCAAGAATACCCTCGTCTGCAAGATAATCCATAACATGCGCACCAAAGCCGCCGATTGATCCTTCCTCGATTGTCAAAAGAACATCATGGCTGGCTGCAAGGTCTCTAATAAGCTTTTCATCAATCGGTTTTGCAAAGCGTGCGTCAGCGACAGTGGTTGAAAGGCCCTTAGCCTCCAGTTCATCAGCAGCCTTTAATGCCTCATCAAGACGTGCACCAAGTGACAAGATCGCGACCTTACTACCTTGTTTGACAATACGGCCTTTACCAATTTCAAGGATTTCACCCTTTTTAGGCAATGCAACACCACGACCTTCGCCGCGCGGATATCGAACTGCTGATGGCTTATCATTAATCGACGCTGCTGTTGCCACCATGTGCATCAGATCAGCCTCGTCCGCCGCAGCCATCACAATCATATGCGGCAAGCTCGCAAGGTAGGTTACATCAAAACTACCTGCATGGGTTGGCCCGTCCGCACCGACGAGACCAGCACGGTCAATCGCAAAGCGAACTGGTAATTTTTGAACGGCGACATCATGAACGATCTGATCATAGGCCCGTTGCAGGAATGTGGAATAAATCGTTGCGAAAGGTTTGTAGCCCTCTGCCGCCAGGCCTGCAGCGAATGTGACAGCATGCTGTTCCGCGATACCAACATCAAACGTGCGATCCGGGAATTTTTCTTCAAACTTGTTAATACCTGTGCCTGATGGCATCGCCGCCGTGATAGCGACTATTTTATCATCGATTGCTGCTTCCTTAATCAAAGCATCAGCAAATACGTTGGTATAGGTTGGTGCACTCGGTTTCGATTTTTGATGCTCTTTCGTCACAACATCAAACTTGGGAACCGCGTGGTATTTCTCAAGGTTCGGTGTCTCAAACGGATGGCCTTTGCCTTTTTCCGTCACAACATGGATAAGGATAGGACCATCCTGCGCGTCTCGTACATTTTCCAAAACGGGTAAAAGGTGATCCATATTGTGGCCATCAATCGGCCCAATATAATAGAAACCAAGTTCGTCAAAAAGCGTCCCGCCTGTCGCAATACCGCGCGCATATTCCTCCGCACGCCTTGCGGTGTCGGCTATTGGCTTGGGAAAATGCGAAACAATCTTTTTGCCTAAGTCCCGTAGCGATAAAAACGAACGGCTACTTAGGATTTTGGCGAGATACGCACTCATCGCACCAACCGCAGGGGCGATAGACATCTCGTTATCATTCAGAATAACAACAAGGCGGTTACCCGCTTGCTTAGCATTATTCATAGCTTCATAGGCCATGCCAGCGCTCATTGCCCCGTCACCGATAACGGCAATCCCGCGCCCCGGCTTATCAGACATTTTGTTCGCAACCGCCATACCAAGCGCCGCACTTATTGAAGTAGAGGAATGTCCTGCCCCAAACGGGTCATAATCGCTTTCAGACCTTTTGGTAAACGGGGACAAACCACCACCCTGACGGATGGTTCTGATTTGCTCACGCCGTCCTGTTAAAATCTTATGCGGATAGGCTTGATGTCCCACATCCCAAATCAGACGATCTTCTGGTGTATTGAAAACATAATGAAGCGCAACCGTTAGCTCTACAACGCCTAGTCCAGCGCCGAAATGCCCACCAGTCACGGAGACCGCGTCGATCATCTCTGCACGTAATTCATCCGCAACTTGTCGAAGCTGGCCCTTTTCAAGTTTACGCAATTCATCAGGGGACTTAACCTGATCGAGTAATGGTGTCTCTAGTCTTCCGCTCAAGACAGTATCCTTTGTAATTTTATTATTTTTATACCTGATATATCATTACGGCCAAAGTGAGAATCAAGTGTGACGATTTATAGCAAAATGTGCGACAGCACGCAAAAGCGATGCACGGTCATCAAAACCTGATAAATGATCAATAGCCTGATCGGTTAGCATATTTGCTTGTTGCTTCGCACGCTCTAACCCCATTATACTGACAAGCGTTGCCTTCCCGGCAGCAGCATCTTTGCCAACGGCTTTGCCTGTAGCTTCTATACTACCCTCAGCATCCAACAGATCATCAGCAACCTGAAACGCAAGGCCCAAATCCCTCGCATACCCCTGCAAGGAGGCTCTGGCGCTCGTGCTCGCATGTCCCATGATAGCCCCTGCTTCGACAGAAAAGCTGATAAGGGCACCGGTTTTCATTTGTTGCAGTCTACACACAGCCGCTTGATCCAATTCATAATCCGCTGCCATCAAGTCTATCATCTGGCCGCCGACCATCCCTTGATACCCAGATGCCTTAGCGAGTGCACTAACGAGTTCTAGGCGAACATTTGGATCATCGTGCGTCTCTGGCGCCGATAAAATTTCAAACGCTAACGTTAAAAGCGCGTCCCCAGCCAGTATTGCTGTTGCTTCATCGTACTTTATATGCACCGTCGGCTTACCCCGGCGGAGGTCATCATCATCCATTGCTGGCAAGTCATCATGAACAAGCGAATAACAATGAACACATTCTATCGCTGCCGCTACACGAAGGGCCCGCTTTCGGTCAACGTCAAACAGCTCGGAACTCGCCAGAACCAAAAATGGACGCAAACGCTTACCACCAGAAAACACCGCATAATGCATTGCTTCCACAACGCGGGCTTCAAGACCGGATGGTTTATGTAATATTGGCGTTAAAATCCGTTCTACAGCGGATGACGTCGCCTTTAGAGCTGCTTCGAGGGCACCGTTATGATGAATAGCGGGCACGCGCCTATCCCGCCTCAAACGGTTCAACACCCGTTGGTGTACCGTCTTTTGCGAGTGTGATCTTCTCAATACGCGCCTCTGCTTCAGAAAGCTTTGCCTCGCAATGCTTTTTCAAAGCTTCACCACGAGTGTAATATTCGATCGAATCTTCAAGGGAAACACTACCATTTTCAAGCTTACGAACAACCTCTTCAAGCTGAGCCATCGCTACTTCAAAAGTCATGTCTTTGATGTCTTCAAAATCAGAATGTTGCGCGTTAGGTTCGTTGCTCATATAGGGTTCCAAATTTAAAGGTCGATTTGTATTGCTTTATAGGACTTCCTTGTATGAAGGCAAAGACTATTTATTTGATATTCTTGTGACGACGATGCTTACTACGGCATAATATCCGATAATGGCCTGAGATTAATTCCCGGCAAAGCTTCAATAGCGTTTAATAATTCTTGAGTATTTAATTCGCCTTTGCGCACAAACTTCACCAACCTACCATCTTTGCTTTCTTCCGCAAGGCCAAGGGACCGCAGTAAATGCAAGTGGGCTACTGTCTCACCGAGCGCGAGGAAAAAGTCCATACCAGTAATTTTTCGACGGAACAAAGCAGGGAAACACTCTACTGACGACTTTGGTTCATCCAAATAAGCATGCAATTTAACGAGCTTATTATAGTGCCCTTCGATCAGTGCGTTCAGCCGTTCTTCAAGCCCCCTATAAACTGGCCCATGCGATGGCAGAACGATGGGATTGCTTGTAATCCCGAGCATTCTATTCAAGGACGATATCCACTGCGCAAGTGGGTTCGCCTGAGGTTCACGGGCATGAACCGAAACATTCGATGTTATTTCAGGGAGTATCTGATCGCCAGATAGCAACAATTCACCATCCAAGGAATATAAGCACGCGTGCTCTGGAGAATGGCCGCGACCAATGATAACTTTCCAATTACGTCCACCGAAGGTTATTTCGCTGCCGTCCTCAATCCTGCGGTATTGACTAGGCAGTTTGTAAACACCTTTTTTGTAGGAAGAATAACCAGCCGCCCTGACCATCGCTTCGAATTGCGGGTCAAGACCATGCTCCAATAGGAAGTTCAGTTCACTTTCGGGGAAAACATCACTAGCGCCAAGCCAAAGCGTATTTGATAATAAATATTCAGCTTGGGTTATGACAAATTCACTATCAAATTTTTCAACCAGCCAACCCGCAAGCCCGATATGATCAGGGTGCATGTGTGTTGCAACCACACGCACAATCGGTTCACCGTTCATGACAGAGCTGAATAGTTTTTCCCAAACATCTCTACCGCGCGATCCATTTGCACCAGTATCAACAACGGTCCAGCCATTATCTTCTTTGAACAGATAAACATTGATATGGTCCAACGACCACGGCAGGGGAAGACGCGCCCAGTAAACACCCTTTGCAACCTCAATGACAGCCTCACCTTCAGGAACATGATCATAAAGTACTGTCAAACTTGCAAGCGGATCAACACGGCCAGTTCGATGATCCGTAACATCACTTGTTTTATCGCCTTCAACCTTTTGTAATGGCTCATCTGCCATAGTCTGTCCCTTTTATTGAGTGCCACAAAACACAATAAGTAAGCATAATGTTTGTGTTGTACTCAGCAACATCGCATTAAGCAATCGATACAATATTGCCATTTACTGTCTTGCAAACATTTCCGTAGAAATTTCAGATAATGTTGACCCACCTGCCAAAACTGGTTTCAAAAGTGCAGTCCCAACTGGCAAAATTTGTTCGATGAAGAAGTTCGCCGTTAATTGCTTGGTTTTCAAAAACTCTGGATTGCCTGTATTGGCTTCCAGCCGTCTGGACGCTTCAAGTGACTGTAAGGACAGAAGGTAGGCACCAACAACGGTTCCAAACATCCTTAGATAAGGTGTCGCGGAGGACGCTGTGTCAACAATACGTTCAAACCCATTACTAAAGAGCGCTTCTGCTGCCTCAGAGAGCGCTTCAACCGCGCTTGCCAACGCGGCAATATCAATTGACGGATTTGATGCATTTTCAGAACAAAAAGTGCGCATTTCCTCAATTAAGGCGCGCCAATGTTCACCGCCGTCCATATTGAGCTTACGCCCAACAAGATCAAGCGCCTGAATTCCATTCGTTCCTTCGTAAATCGGTGCAATTCTGGAATCGCGGTAATGCTGTGCAGCACCAGTTTCTTCGACGAACCCCATACCGCCAAAGACCTGAAGTGCCGTAGAGGTGTTTTCAACCCCAATGTCCGTAGAATAGGCCTTGGATATCGGTGTTAATAAATCTGCTTCACCGCTCGCTTGCCTGCGAACATCTGCGTCTTCTGCTTTGTGGGCACGGTCAAGGGCCCAAGCATTACGGTAAATGATCGCGCGTGCAGCCTCGGTTGTTGCCTTAACGGTCATCAACATACGTTTCACATCAGGATGCTGAATAATTGCAACAGCGTCTGGGCCTGTTCGGTCAATGGACGCCGATTGAACACGATCTTCGGCATACCAAACCGCATGCTGATAAGCGCGCTCTGATATGGCAACACCTTCGAGGCCAACACTGATGCGTGCATGGTTCATCATCGTGAACATGTTACGCATGCCCTCGTTCTCACGACCAACCAAATATCCAATACAGTTGTCATTATCACCGAAGGACATAACACATGTTGGACTACCGTGGATACCGAGTTTGTGCTCTAAACTGACACAACGAACGTCATTACGGTCGCCCAACGTTCCATCGTCGTTCACATGGAACTTGGGTACAATGAACATTGAAATTCCCTTGGTTCCCTTGGGTGCACCCGGCAAGCGCGCCAACACCAAGTGAATGACATTCTCCGCAAGATCATGATCACCCCATGTTATAAAGATTTTTTGCCCTGTGATTTTATAAGAACCATCCGGCAAAGCTTCCGCCTTGCTTTTCAGCGCACCAACATCTGAACCAGCACCTGATTCCGTCAGGTTCATGGCGCCCGTCCATGTTCCCGCGATCATGTTTGGCAGATACATCGCTTTTTGCTCATCCGAACCATGTGCTGCTATCGCTTCGATTGCACCAGAGGTCAGCATTGGATTGAGGCTATAGGCCATGTTGGCAGACGTCACCATTTCGCTAACAGCAAGGGCAAGGCTGCCCGGAAGCCCCTGCCCACCGTAATCTGGTTCAAACGCAAGGGTTGGCCAGCCACCTTCAACAAACGCTTCATTCATGGCCTTGAAGGCATCAGGGGTTTTAACGGTCCCGTCTTCCTGTAAGGTTGCCCCTTCCTGGTCACCAATCACATTAGTAGGCGCGATCACATCACGCGCGAGCTTGCCAGCCTCCTCGAGAACGGCACCAACCAGATCTTCACCGGCTTCCACGAACGCGGGGATATCAGTCCATTCATTCAGGCCCGCTGACACTTCAAGGGCAAACCTGATTTCTTCCAAAGGGGCTTTATATTCACTCATCAAACTATCCTAAGACCAAACGCTTCACGACTTGGTTGAACAAATCGTTGGCAAATCATTATTCTGTGCTAGGTATCTTCACTGTAAAAGATACGAAAAAACTGTTCTAAATGGTTTAATATGTTTCATTAATAACTTAGATTTGTGCATGACCGATATGATAACTCAAGTAGTTTCTTGTGATGACAGCCCAGCAATAGCAAGGGCTACAGCCATTTTACGAAGTGGAAACCTTGTCGCCGCCGCTACGGAAACCGTGTATGGTTTGGCCGCTGATGCAACAAATGATGAAGCTGTAAAAAAAATCTATCAGGTTAAAGGAAGACCATCAAATAACCCCCTCATTTGCCATGTACTTGATATTTCCATGGCCGAGTCTCTTGTCGAGGTTTCTGAGACTGCAAAATTGCTGATGGAGAAATTTTGGCCCGGCCCCCTCACACTCGTACTACCTCAAAGAACACCAACGCAAATCGCTCCAACCGTTTCGGCAGGGCTTTCTACGCTCGCGGTTCGATGCCCAAACCATCCCGCAATGCGGTCTTTGATTAAAGGTTCCGGCTTACCTCTTGCCGCGCCGAGCGCGAACCCATCTGGCAAGATTTCACCAACTACCGCTGAGCACGTTCGAAGTGGCCTTGATGGTAAAATTGAAATGATCATCGACGGCGGGGCGACAGACCTCGGTATCGAGTCCACTATCATTTCAATCGATCAAAACGACGTCATCAGATTATTAAGGCCCGGCACGATCACATCGGATGAAATCGCTGACGCATCAAACAAAGACATTTTAGACAACAACAGCAATCACATCACGGCCCCCGGCCAGTTGGAAAGCCACTATGCGCCCGACGCGCTCATACGCCTAAATGCAAAAACAGCTCTCGCTGGTGAATATCATATCGGGTTTGGTGAGGTTAAAGGCAACTTCAATTTAAGCGAAACTGGCGACCTAAGCGAAGCCGCAAAGAAGCTGTTCACAGCAATCGGGAAAGCGGACCAAAGTGCCGATAAAATTGCCATTGCCCCAATTCCTTTAACGGGTATTGGCCTCGCGATTAATGATCGTATCAAGCGCGCAGCAGCCCCGCGCCCACAAACAGATACCGATACGGACCATCATTTAAACTCTAACGGCAACGAATGAAGCAATCATGATCTCAGAAGCCCACATTCATGCCTTTTATGCTATGCTAGACAGCAAGTCTGTCTCTACAGACCAAGAGGAAATAGAGCCACACCTTCATGAATGGCGTGATAAATTTAAAGGGTCCAGCAATCTACTTTTGAAACCATCATCGGTGCAGGATGTTTCCCGAATAGTAAAATATTGCAACGAACATTCACTTGCCATCGTGCCACAAGGCGGCAACACTGGCCTTGTCGGTGGTGGGATAGCTGGGCTTGAGTCAAAACGCGCGGAAATTATTTTAAGCACCAAACGCATCAAAAACCACATCGCAGTTGACGACAGGGATTATTCAATCACCGCAGATGCAGGATACACAGTTGCTGAATTAGAAACTGAGGCAACGCGGTTTAGTCGCCATTTTCCTTTATCCTTGGCGTCCGAGGGTAGCTGCACCCTCGGTGGGATCATATCAACGAATGCTGGCGGGGTGCATGTCGTGCGGTACGGGACAACGCGCGACCTCATTCTAGGCATAGAAGCTGTTCTGCCGAACGGTGAAATTTTCAGCGACTTAAGCACACTTCGGAAAGACAATACAGGCTATGACCTCAAACAATTACTGATCGGAGCAGAAGGAACGCTGGGCATTATCACCAAAGCTTCGATGAAGTTGGTACCTGTTGAAAACAACATCACAACTGCATGGATTGCTGTTCAAAGTGCAGAAAATGCGCTCGATATTTTGTCGCGAGTAAAAGAAGGCTTTTCGGAAACTCTTTCTGCGTTTGAAATTATGCCATTGAGCGGCATAAACATGGTTTTAGAGCATATCGAAGGGACACGTCCTGTATTAGAAGGCAATCACCCTTGGTATATCTTGCTTGAGCTTGGAACAAGCAGCGAAAACACGCCACTGCAAACTATGCTTGAAAACAAGTTAGCTGATTTCATCGACGCTGGCCTTGTTGAAGACGCAGTCATCGCGAAGTCCATTAGCGAACGAGCTGATTTTTGGAAACTTCGGGAAAGCATGTCAGAAGCACAAAAACATGAAGGTGGCAGTATCAAGCATGATATTTCTGTGCCTGTCGCAAAAGTTCCTGAATTTCTAAATATTGCGAATGAAGCGATCTCGAAGCATTTTCCAGACGCACGTCCTACACCCTTCGGTCATCTGGGGGACGGCAATCTGCACTATAACATCATGCAGCCAAAAGATGCTGACAAAGCTACCTTTCTCGGGGAATGGCAGCGCATGAATGAGATCGTCCACGACATCACAGTTTCATTTGGGGGATCAATTTCAGCCGAGCACGGAATTGGCACCCTGAAGAAAGGCGAACTTTCGCGCCTGAAACCAGCGACTGAAATCGCAGCAATGCGTGCAATTAAACAGGCGCTTGACCCCAACAACATAATGAACCCGGGCGCACTTTTTATTTAATTTATACTGATGGCTGAAACACAAAAAAAACGGGCGGATAAAGCTATCTTTATCCGCCGCGTAGTTTAAGCGCTATCATATTCAGGCAAAATAATCAGCGCCCTACTCAAAACTGTGTCTCACTGATCTCAGGCAAAAATCTTAGAGACACCAGTATATTTGCAGCAGGCGTGCCAACTATTTTTTATATATAAATCAATAACTTAAAAAAATTCTCATTATTGCACGTATAAGTTCGTTTTATTCTGAAACAGAATTTTGTTCTATTTTGACACGTGTGCCAAAATGAAACACTTACAGACTGGTCATTACCTTCTCAAATCGTTCCATGTCATGGTCATTTACCCACAAATGCGGGGCAACGCGCAACATGCTACCGCGAATACTGACAAATATGTTTTCAGCCCTAAGCTTCGCTGCGTATCGTTCTGCATCGCCGCCAAGCTCAATACCCATCATATGCGGGCTTCGGTAATCGCTATCGATAGAGCGTAATCCATTATTCAGCGCTATTGTTTCGATGCGTCTGTTTATTTCACCAAGTGTGAAGGAAATATTGGAAATCCCCCATTCGAGAAGTTGCCGCAAACCTTCCTTGTACACAGGCATGAGAATGAAATTGGATCTTTCACCAAAATCAAATCGCCGAGCCCCCTCTTGATATTGATCCTGATAATTTACCAAATTTGCAAAATTCTCACTGCCCTGGCGATTAATCCAGTTTTGCTCAATCGGTTTTCCATGTTGGTGCCTTGGCGCGACATATAAAACACCCAGACCATATGGCCCCATCATCCACTTATAACTGGCGCAAACGGCAAAATCTGGATCAATTTCTGCGAGGTTTATCGGCATAGCGCCAACTGACTGAGTAAGGTCAAGTACCAGCCCTGCCCCGATCTTTTTCAAGGCTGGTGATATGATTCCCAAGTCAAGTTTTGCACCCGATGCCCAGTGCACATTCGCAAGCGCCGCGAAAGCAATTTTCTCTCCGTATTCCTGAATGGCTTCGACAATCGCAGTTGTCCAGTCATGATTATCAGGCGTTTTAACGAAGGCCAATTCTGCGCCCGCCTCTTCTGCAAGCTTTGTCCATTCATAAACATTGGAAGGAAATTGATCCTCCACCATCAAGATAACTTGCCCCTGTTTCACAGGCATATTCAATCCGGCAGTCGCCGTTCCGTAACTCGCGGAAGGTACGATTGCAATATCATGAGAACTAACAGTTAAAATCTGAGCTGCAAGACCGCGTACACCCTCAACGTCCGTGAAGAAATCCTGTTCGCTGTAATTCCACGGCCTCGCGCTTTTGGCCATGCCGCTACCGCCAATCTCGGTTTGTTTTTTCGTGAGTGGGGTCATGTATGCTGCATTTAAGTAGCAAACATCATTAGGAATATCGAAAAGCGAACGCTGGGTATGAATAAACATAAAACACCTGAGAACTTAAATTTCAGGTGACAGTAATAGGAGAGGAGGAAAGAATCTACTCGTTAATCAACCGATCGTAGGCAATCATCAAAACACCACAGATAGACTTTGCAAACCCAATAGTGTTTAGCATTTTTGCTAGTGCCTCACTTTCACCCGTAACCAAGTGCTTTTCTGTCATTTCATATTCGGCGTTCAGTAAAACGGCTAAGCCTGCGATAAAAAATTTCAAATTTTTATGCTGCAGGGCACTCAATAGCAGTTCTGAGTTTAAACCGTTCTTTTTGTGTAATTGCCGAAGGTAGTTCATCGCTTCCTTCGATGAAATCACACTGGCGGACCGTGCAAACACCTGGCGCTTGGCAAGGGTAATCAAATATTCTGCATAGTCAGGGGCAAGCTTAAAACGATCAACCAGATATTCACTAAAGCTCTCAGAAACTTTAAAAACGATACGTTCGACAACATTAATCGGAAGATCAGCCCTTTGGGCCAGTTTTTCCATCAAGCCAACTTCATCCGGAAAACGATCTATAACCTTTTCGCATGAACGGATAGATAACTTGGCCCCATCATTACCCACAAGCGTATCAACAGCTTCCAGTGCACCAACATCACAAACACTGTAGGCCAACATTTCAGAAATACTCTCGCGGCTCGCAATCGCGGTTTGGATAGCCTTATTACTCTCAAGGACTAACTCGTTTAAAAATTCGTCATCCAATGCTTTTGAGGAAACAAGAAACGGCACGGCAACAGAATCGAGATCGCAAGTAATCTGATTAATAATATTTTCCGGCAAAAATGTACAAAGAGCCAACTCTTTCGCAAGCTTTTCACGAACAGATACAGCAGCGTCTTCAACAAGAACGGTCGCCAACTGCAAGGCTGCTTCACGGTCAGATGCAGGGTGTTCACCAGACAAAATCACGCCAACTTTGCGGGCAATCTCTATCCGTGCAGCGACATCTACATTTTTTACAGCAGCACCACTAACTGTTTCACTATTCATACACTGACCCAACGAACTTTCTGCTACTCAGCAAGAATTACAATCATCAATTTTGACCTACGTTAAGCACTTGTGTCTTAAAATGAGGTTAAATTTTAATCGGTTTCAGCCCTTTGGAAAACCGCTGCGCATTATGAACATAAATTTCCGCTGATTTTTCCAACAACAGCAATTCATGATCTTTTAATTTACGTACGACCTTTGCTGGCGACCCCACAATCAGACATTCGTCTTCAAATTCTTTTCCTTCAGTGATTAAACTTCCAGCACCAACAATTGACCGCGCGCCAATCTTGACCTTATTGAGAATAGTTGTTCCCATACCAATCAGGCTTTGGTTACCAATTTCACACCCGTGCAACATAACCAAATGGCCAATTGTCACGCCGTCCCCAATTATTGTTGGCGCTCCTGGGTCTGTATGGATGACCGCATTGTCCTGCACATTACTGTCCGCGCCGATAGTGATGGGCTCGTTATCCCCTCTAAGTGTGGCACCAAACCATACACTTGAACGGGGTTTCATCGTTACGTTCCCAATAACAGAGGCAGAATCAGCGATCCAAACACTCTCGTCCTCCAATGATGGTGCAATACCGTCCAACTCGTACAACATATGATTTTCCTTATTTGGCTTTCTATTCCGTAACTTATAATTTAAGAAACCTAGAATGTTCATCAACAAATAACAATCACGATCAAACTGCAATGAATAATAACGAAAAGCAGGAAGCCATAAGACCGCTCAATGAGAATGATCTTGAATGGCGCGACGGCACGCCCATTGCCAAAGCCTATGATGATATCTATTTTTCCGTTGATAACGGCCTTGAGGAAAGCCGTTTTGTCTTTCTGGAAGGCATAGGCGCACCTGATGTCTGGTGTAATCAACCTCGTTACGTAATTGCTGAAACAGGATTTGGAACAGGATTAAATTTTCTAACCACCTGGAAAAGCTGGCGGGAAAGCAACGCAAGTGGGCGCCTGACATTTATTTCTGTGGAGGCCATGCCATTAAGCCGCACTGCGCTGAAAAATGCCCATAAATGCTTTCCCGAACTGGAAGATATATCAGATCAATTGATCGATAGCTGGCCGCCCCCAGAAAATGGTCATCATGTCCGCCATTTTGACGATGGACATATCACGCTTATTCTGATTTTTGGAAAAGCAGACAGCGCTCTATCGCATTTAGATGCCAAGGTTGATGCATGGTATCTTGATGGCTTCGCCCCCGCGAAAAACCCAGACATGTGGAATGACACAGTTTTTGACAATGTCGCACGTCTATCAAGACAAGGGGCGAAACTAGCGACATTTACCGCAGCAGGGTTTGTAAAACGCGGCCTTGCCGATCGCGGCTTTGAAATGCGCAAAACCCCGGGGTATGGTCGAAAGCGCGAAAGGCTAGTTGGTGAATATTATGGCCCTAGCGACCTAAAACCAAACATACATCGCAAACTATTACCCGACTGGGCATTACCGCCACTCGCAAAACCAGATGGATCCATTGCTGTTATTGGTGGCGGCATTGCTGGCAGCATGATTGCTTATGCGCTAAAATCACGGACGCGGAATGTAACTGTTTTCAAGTCGCCTGAAGAAAAAACAGCGAGTTCAATTCCTGCGGCAATTATGGCCCCCCGGATAAATAGAGAAATTGGTCCGCTCAGGTCATTTCAAGTGAGCGCCTATGCTTATGCCCTTAGTCACCCAGTGCTCAAAACTCATATGTATGGGGATGATAGGCTTGATTATCTGGCTTTTGACGCTCAGGAACTTCAACGTAACCGTAAACTATATGAAACCATAAAGTGGGGTGATGATTGGGCTTCCTTAACAGACGATATTTTAACGTTCAAACGGGCCAGCACGATTGACACCCAAAGCCTTTTAAACGAATTGTTGGATCAGATACCTGTTATAAATACGCATATCGAACAGATCATTCCTTCTGCGTCAAAATGGAAAGTCTGCGACCATACAGGCAAACAATTTGATTTTGATTTGGTTATTCTAGCCACGGGTCAAAATACACCGCACCATGCCGCGCTATCGCCCAATTGTTATACATTCAGCGCTGGTCAGGTCGAGATACTCGAGGCAGAAGGCCTTGACCTTCCAAATCATATTCTTTCGTACGGTGATCATATTTCCGCATGCTGCAAGACTGATAAATACGGTGACATTCGTGTTCTTGGTTCCAGTTTCGAAAAGCTATCAGAACTGCCAACAAAGGAAGCTAATCCTTCCAAAGCAATAAGCAATATATTGCTGGATAATCTGAAGCTTCATTTAAATATTGATATCGCTGACGCCGCTCACCTATCATCTTGGAACGGCATTCGAACAAACACACCTGATTTTCTACCCATTGTTGGCGGTGTTCCAAACTGGGAAAAATGTGACGCTCAGTATGCTTTGTTGAAGAAGGATGCCCTAACCAGAGGTTTGGGAAGCCCCACATATCAAGACGGGTTGTATTTAATAACAGGTTTTGGATCAAAGGGTTATCAATACGCGCCCTTATTAAGTGAATATTTAGCGGCACAAATCTGCGGCGAACCAACGCCATTATCCTATGATCTATGGCGATATCTAAGCCCATATAGGTTTAATGCCCGTGCTTTAATTCGGGAATAATTTAACAGCTTTTTAATGATTATAACGCATACTCACATTTAAGTGATTGAGGTGATTCATGCGAGTAAAATCAGGACATATTCTATTTCTAACAACCGTACTTGGTATATTTTTTGTCTTTGCCACAATCTTTGCTCCTGATCCTAATCAGCGGGTTTTTGGTGTATTTTTTCACCCCTCTTTATCACGGGCAGAAGTGTTGGACACACTAAAAGCTACGTCTTTGTCCTATGTAGGCTTCAACGATAGAGAGAATATTATCATCCTGGAGGGTGATCAAAAGGAACTTAACACTGAACAGATCTCTAACAAGGTCTGGTTTATATTCAATCCAAATGGCTTCAAAGCCTGCGGGTAAACGCATAATCAGAATTGATTCAGTAGGAAATATTTATGAATAGCTTGGTAAAACTCAGGGAGCAAGTCGCAAACTTTATGCAATATTACTTATTATTGCATATCGTAACGGTCCCGGTTTTGGGAATAATGAATGATCTTCCGGGTGTTTGGTGGGCCACAGGTGGCACCGCTCTTTTTGCCATCCTGAATTTCGTCGCGCACAAGCTTGATCCCCATTCGGAAACAACAAGCTATGTAACAGGTGTTTGCCTGATGCTCATTGTGGCGCTTAATCTTGCGATGTTTAGCGGTGACGAATGGCAGTTAGATATGCATATGTATTTCTTTGCTGCTCTTGCCATCCTTGTTTCATACAGTTCTTGGCGTATCATATTGGTTGCAACCGCCGTTGTTGCCGTCCATCATGTACTCACGTTTTTAATTGCCGAAACATATGTATTCCCGGAAGGCGCTAAATTCAGCCGCGTTCTATTGCACGCCGGCATATTGGCAACGGAAGCCGTTGTTTTGATGTGGATCGCCCACAAAGTTCAAGACCTCTTCTCGTCGACCGATAAAGCGCATCAGGAAGCCTTGGACGCGGTGAAGGAAGCTGAGACACTGAAAGTTGCAGCAGAATCAACCGCAGAAGAAGCCAAAGCCCTAATGGCGGACAAAGAACAAGCGCAAGAGGAAGCAAGGCTTGCCGCCGAAGCGCAAGAGCAGGAACGCGCAAGAATGGCCGAGGTTGAGCGTGAACGCCTCCAGAGCATTGTTGCAAATTTTGAAGCTTCTATCACTAAAACAGTAGAAGAAATTGTTACTGCGGCAGCCGACCTGAATGTTAAAGCAGAGCAAATCACTAACGCTTCTGCGGACGGTGAACAAAACCTAAGTTCTGTTTCCAATGCAACTGTTACCGCATCCGAGAATGTTCAAACTGTTGCAGCAAGCGCAGAAGAGCTCTCAGCTTCTGTTGCTGAAATCGCCCAGCAGGTCGCACACGCAAACCAGGCGTCCAATGATGCAGTTGAGCATAGCCGTAGAACAAATGAAGAAATTACGGAGCTTTCGAAGGAAGCGGACAGCATTGGTACGGTGGTTGCCCTGATCTCAGATATCGCAGAGCAAACTAACCTTCTGGCATTGAACGCAACCATTGAGGCCGCGCGCGCTGGTGAAGCCGGTAAAGGGTTCGCTGTTGTAGCGAGCGAAGTCAAAAGCCTTGCGAGCCAGTCAGCGAATGCAGCGGATGAGATCCAGTCTAAAATCACGGCAATGCAGAATGCAACAGGGTCGGCAGTTCAGTCTATTTCAACAATTACCGGCGTTATTGAAGACCTTAGCCAAGGATCCACATCAATCGCTGCCGCAGTTGAGGAGCAAGATTCTGCAACACGTGAGATCGCAAGAAGCGCCGCTTTGGCGTCTGACGGGACGCAAGCTGCAACTGGATCAGTTTCGAATGTTTCTGGTAGTATTCAAGAGACACTCAATATGTCCACAGATTTGCGGACAGCGTCCGAAGCTTTAAATCAACTCGCTAATAATCTGAAAGATGGCTCTCAGGCGTTTGTCGAAAGCTTGAAGCAAAATAGTTAGCCAACTCATGATGTCAGCCTGCGGCCCTAAGCGCCGCAAGGCTGGCCTCAAGCCCTAACAGTTCTTGTGTTTTCCTTTTAATAAACCGCCCGTATATAAAAGGACACAATAGAATACCAATTGGTATCCCCCACATCACACCATTTACAAACGTTTGCATGCCTGACATCTGCTCTGTCGGGAAAAACACACCATGTTTTTCATAAAACATCCAGAATGCAACCGCTGAAAATACCATTCCATAATAAGTCATTTTGATATTGAATCTGGCAAAGGCGATTAAACCGTTCAACTGCTTGATTTGAAGTTCGAGGAGTTTTTCTGGTTCGCTTGACATATCACCCAAGGAACTTCTCAGATGTTTATAGGTGAACCAAGCGGTTACCCAGCAAAACAATAACCCGACAATACCAAAAACGTTTGAAGCCAAGGATATGTTTTTAATTAAAACAAAGGCGCAAAGAAGTTCCCCAATCACGCATATTGCAAGGTTTAAAAACAATGTTATCCGCACGCGCCACCATGCAAACCGCGCCTTTCGAAACAAGCGCGTAGGGTCAATAGCAGGGGCATCCTGCCACAACCCCTGTAGGTTATCCCAATCAGGGCTTTGATCATTATCAGACATTATCAAACACCCTCATTACCCTATTCCTTCTGGCTGATTTTGTGCTTCAAGCGCTTTCTTTAACTCGCCCTTTGCCCTGCTGAAACGGACCATTGCATTGTTTTCACTAATCGCAAGCGCTGCACCAATTTCTTTGTGGCTAAACCCTTCAAGGGCCAAAGTCACCACCTGCTTCATAGGAAGGGGTAGCCCCCTGACCGCATGTAGCAGTTTTTCCCGTTGCTGTTCTTTTTCGGTTTGTTCTTCCGGCGACGCGACATCGCTTTTCATATCATAATCAAGCTCGACACTTCGCGGTCTTCTTACTTCTTTCCGCACGTGCGTGAGGCAAATATTTTGCGCTACGCGTGCCACAAAGGCCTTCTCGCTGCCCTCGCCCCTAAATTTGGGTAAGGCACGCCATATTGCCAGTGAAACCTCTTGCATCACTTCCTGCTGAAGAACCGGATCAGCCTCATAACTTGCGACGATCCGGCTCAACATACCGCTATAATTCTTAAGCGTTTTTTCGATGCCCACAGGCTTCACACCTTACTCTGGGAATGACATGTGATACCTAGACCTCATCCAAAAGCTTCTCACTCGAGAGCCTTTTAGACGTGAACATAATACACAAAATAGTTCCCACAAAGGCAACACCAAGCGACGTCGCGAAATACGCTGCCTGCACACTTCCATCAACGAGTAACGTGCTCAGGCTTTCGATATCAGCAATGAACGGTGCAAAGCGGGCAGCATCCGGCAAACTGCTATCTGCATATATTTTCACATACGCCAGCATCACAGGCACGAAGTTAAGAAGCTGCATGTAGGTCTGCCCTTCCTTAAAACTTTTTGCATGGATACTAACCGTCATCAAAAGGCTCGCAACAAACATGGAGAAAATACCAAGCTGGAAAAATGCGATTAGGAAGCCCGGTAACCCAATCCCCAGACTGAAAGGAAGTTTGTCCGCGACCAGCGTTACATACATGATTATCAAAGCAAAACTCATGAGCATAACCGTCACAAACGAGAATAAACTAACAACAGCCCACTTGCCGAAAATCAAAGCATTTGATGACACTGGCTGCGTTAAAAGGGTTTGAAGGCTTTGGCGTTCACGTTCACCCGCAAGCGTATCAAGGGAGACACTCATCCCGCCCACGATCGGCGCAATGATAAGCATCATCGACAGACCACTAATCAAAAGCTTTTCATAGAATTTGCTTTCCGACACGTCTGCTTTGCTGACGCGATATGGTGACACAAGATTAGGAGGAATGCCACGGGCGATCAATCTGTTCAGGCCGACATATTGGCTATACTGTGTCAAAACAGCCTCAACCTCGGTCCCGCGTTCAGCGCGTTCGCGGGTCGTATTGTCCACATAAAGCGCTAGTTTACTGATTTTCGCTTTCGCAAGATTGTCCTGAAAATCAAGCGGGATAACCAATAAAGCCTCTGCACTTTCTGGAATTGCCACATTGTTCGGATCAATATTGTCTGCACCAATAACATTAATTCCGTTTTTTTCAACAAACGCAACCAAGCCCGGCGCGCTGTCTATATTAGCGATCGCCAACTGTGTTTTTACTGATTCAACTGGTTGATCCAGGGTTGCAAGCCAGCCCACAAATCCCAAGAATAAGGGGACAAGTAAAGCATAGGATAATACTGCCATGATTGCGCGCTTGTCGCGGATCGCGTCTTTCAATTCCTTCAGGAATACAATTTTAAACTGGGTCATCATGCTGCATTCCTTTTCGCTTGCTCAGTTAAATAAACAAAAGCTTCTTCCAAATTCTCCTGCCCGCTTTCAGACACGAGTGATGCGGATGTGCCGTCTGCGCAGATAAGGCCGTCAGTCATAATTACGATATGATCCGAAAGCGCATCCACTTCTGCCATCACATGGCTCGAGAGAAGGATGCAATGCCCCTCTTCCTTCAAGGCTAGTAATATATCCCTAAGAAGCCTGATATTCATGACATCCAAGCCACGGGTTGGTTCATCGAGAATGATATTTTGTGGCTTATGCACAATCGCGCGTGCGAGTGCCACCTTCATACGTTGCCCCTGACTAAACCCTTCGGTTTTACGGTCAATGATGTCTTCCATGCTCATGAGCTTCACAACATCATTAATTGCATCTTCAAGCGCACTTCCAGAGAGGCCGTGAAGTTCAGCATAATACGCAATATGCTCGCGAGTAGTCAGCCGCGTATAAAGACCAAACTGGTCAGGGAAAACACCCAATCGCGCCTGAGCCTCGAGCGTACGTTCACGAACATTGATATCATCGATATGAACCGTGCCAGCATCAGGCTTCATCAGGCCTGTTACACTTCTGAAGGTT
Source organism: Kordiimonas sp. SCSIO 12610 (assembly GCF_024398015.1). GTDB lineage: Bacteria > Pseudomonadota > Alphaproteobacteria > Sphingomonadales > Kordiimonadaceae > CANLMI01. The sequence continues at coordinate 1,646,197 of NZ_CP073747.1, read as the reverse complement.
GTTGTTTTACCAGAGCCATTTGCCCCCAAAAGGGTTGTAATTTTTCCATTTTCCGCGTTAAAACTAACGCCGCGAACCGCTTTGACATCACCAAAGGATTTCGCAATATCTTTTATAACAATCATTATATTTTCCTTGCGCTTGATGATTACTGAACAGTTGCATTTGGGCCCGTAATAATCGGTAACCGTTTCAGGTGATCCATGCAGCCAGTATCCAAAGCATCCACATCAAGGTTTTTGATAAAGCTGGTAATTAGTCCCGGCATACAGGCTGTAAAACTTGTATTATGCCCGGTACCATTCACAACGATATGCCTGCTGTTGCTGAAGCTCTTTACCCACTCGTCACCCATCATAGGAGGGGTGATTGGATCAAGGTTTCCTGACAAAACAAGCGTTGGTACATCGCTTTCTAATATTTCATGGCTGTCCTCAGCTGCGGGAACATAATCCCACGCTTCACAGCCTGCATTCCAGAGTTGGTAATGCGCGTCTTCGGCAAAGCTATCGCTACCAGCAGCCTTTGCAGACGCGGCAGTTACCTTGCTCATTTCTTCACCGCAGAATATCGACAAAAACGATCCCGGATAAATTGGAGGTTCATCTGTTGATGCATTAAAGGAGAAAACAAGCCACGGATTTAGATTTCCCTTCAAGGCTTCGTCTAACATATAAGGAATGGAGGTTGTCGCATCAGCATTATAGAATAATGCATGCAAGCCGTTAACTGCACCTATAAAATTAATTTCCGTTGTTTCACGTTCATTCGTTAAGGGGTTAATACCATCAAAAACCAAATCACCTGATTTTGCTTTATCCAGTAATCTATTAATCATTCCATCAATATCAGGATACCTGGCGATACAAGCAAGGCTTTTTTCGCAGTCTTCGACCAATAATCTTTTTGCACGCTCTACGCTATCCGCGACGGTCGCAACGAGCGGAACCTGTGGCGGCAGAACACCGTCCACAACAATGCTGCGAACCCGATCAGGATATCTACGCAGGTAATGTGCAGCAGATCGCGTTCCCCACGAAATGCCCCACAAATTTAATTTTTCATATCCCAAGGACGCTCTGATTTCTTCGAGGTCACGAATAATATTATCAAAGTTAAAATGCCTTACAGGGAGCGGCTCTGCCTCACGGCAGGCTTTTACACCTTCTGAATAATCTTCTAGCGTTACAATTTCGCTATCGACATTTTTACATGAAATCGGGTGCGAACGCCCTGTTCCCCGTTGATCAACAATCAAAACATCCCGACCGTTTCGAAGATCGCCAAAGGCAACATCAACCAACTGAATAACTTCACTTGCTGCCTGCCCCGGGCCCCCAGCCAATAGAACCAATGGGTCGCCTGCTGCTTTACCGCCACGCGAGGGCATAACGGCAGCAAAGACCTCAACTGTGTCACCATTTGGATCACTGTAATCCAATGGAAGGTGATAGGTTTTGCAGTCCAGCCTCTCGGTTGAACCAGCGAGAAAACACTGGGTTTCGCTAACTGGCGTAAATCCCGCACCCGTTGTTTGTAGTGGTAAAGCATGGGCTGATAAACTAACGCTCAATGACAGGGCTGCAAAACTTGTTAATCCTGCCAGTTTTCGTTTTATGATTTGTGATACATCTATGAATTTATTCATCACGTTCGCTTGTCGTGGTGTTGGCACATTTCGCTCCCTCGTAAATTGGCCTATATCTTTAGTATGGGGAGCGAAATTTATCTTACAAATATTTTATTATTAATTTGGCTGATTATTTTCTTAATGGGATGTAACAACCGCGACTTTGGTCGCTAACAGCTTTTGTTCCTTAATTGCGAGGGACCTTTGGGCTTCGGGTAACATGGGTTCGCCTGGCCGAAGCTTAGAAACGGCCCTGTAATCTAATCGTGCTTTATCAAAATAACCTGTTTCTCTGTAAATATTTCCGCGGTTTAACAGTACACGCCAATTGATGCGGTCCAGTTTCAAGGCCTTGTCGCACGCATTAAGAGCACTTTCATAGCGTTCCAGTACAAATTCCACCGCGCAGATATTATTATAAATTGTTACCTGACGCGTTTTGGTTTGATTGGAATTGGCAGCCCGCCATAAGTTATGCGATGCTTTCTCAAAATTCTGGTCAGAAATAGCTTTCATGCCCCGCTCAATATTTTTATCACGCGCCATGTGGTAAACTTTCGTACTTTGCGCCTCGGCTGCTAAACTAAAACTTATAGACATCGTGATTAAGACCGCAGTCAGTTTTGTAAATCGGTACAACATAAAATTTCCTTTCCTTTATGTTCACGAGTACAGCCACAGCCCGTCATGTTTCCTGCCGCATTTCCTGCCGCATTTCCTGCCGCTGCACTCATAAACTTCGATATAAAGCCTTCAAATATGAATTAAAGTGTTGTATATTGAATTTTACTTATTCATTTATGAATAAAAAGGCGATGCAATGTTAAGCTGGGATGACTTGAAATATTTTTTAGCAATGGCCGAACATGGCAGCCTGTCAGCGACCGCCCCCAAATTAAATGTCAGCCAACCTACGCTATCACGGCGCCTGACGGCACTTGAAGAAACAGTTGGTGCAGAACTTTTTGCAAGAACACGAAATGGGCTGGAACTAACGGGCCTCGGTGAACAACTAATCGACCATATTCGTCATATGAGTGATGATGTGCATGCAATTGAACGCCTGATCACTGGACGTGATGAAGCCCTCAAGGGAAGTGTTGTTGTCTCTGCTATTGAAATTATTGGTGCAGAATGGCTTGTAAAATGTATCCGCCCTTTCAGAGACAAGTTTCCGGGCATCACTGTTGAAGTGAAAGTCGAAAATAATACGGCGGACCTTCTAAGGCGCGAAGCCGATATCGCCATGAGAATGTTCCGGCCAGAGCAAAACGACCTGATTGCCAAAAAGACGGTAACGATGAATTATGGGTTTTACGCCAGCAAAGACTATATTGAAAGGAAAGGGAAACCAGAAAGCCTAACGAGCTTAAACGATCATGATATCATCCTTCCACACGATGAAATGCTTGCCTACACAAATACATATTCACGCAAGAACATGCTGAATGGCAATGCTTCAGCCTTCAGGTCAAATAACATGCTTGCTTTGTCCACCGCTGTTCGCGAGGGGTATGGGATTGGTGCTTATTCGTGTTTTCTCGCTTCCAAGGACGAAAACCTCGTCCGACTATTTGACGAGCATGTAGTGTTTTCTGCTGATATCTGGCTGGTAAGCCATGCTGACCTTAAGCGCAGCGCACGCATTAGAGCTATGTTCGATTATCTGAATGATATGCTGATCGAACACCGCGATGCTTTTGCAGGGAAACGCTAGAACGACTAAAGGGATATTGTAGCCGTAACGCAGCGGCCACCCTCTGAATATTGTAGGCTATCAAAGCAATGTTTTGCCATCATGACACCGCGGCCATTTTTGCGATCAATATTCGCTGTATCGACGGTTTCCATGCGTGTGAAATCAAAACCATCGCCATCATCCAAAATGATAAACCGATAGTCTTCATCCGTTTTCTGAAACTCTAAACTAACGAACCGGTTATCTTCGCTGACGATTGCTTTTTGTTTTGAAACTTCTTCTTCAAATTGACACGCGTTAATAAGCTTGCTTTTACGCTCTGTACCAAAGCCATAAAGCCCATGCTCCACCGCGTTTAAAAGAAGCTCTAGCAATCCTGTATAAGCAAGCGTTGGTTGCGCCATGTTATTCGATAGCAACAAGGCAATATTATTTGCTTCCTCGCGCGTTTTAAATTTGAAGCGAGCATAACTTATATTGCTCGTCGCGCATTTGTGTCTGCTAATTGCACCTTCAAGCTCGATTAGCTTGCTGGACTTTTTAATGATGCGGATGACATTATTTGTCATTGTATCCGTATAGGCTATAGCCTCATCAATAATCTGAAGTGCGCCATTTGAGAGAAGTTCAAGCTCATCATCATCATTATCTTCCGGCCTGATAACAATTACTGGCAGGTTTTGATAATCAGGCGTGTTCTGAAATCTATTCAAATAATCAACTGCCAATTCGGTTGTGACGTCGGCCGCGATAATGATCATCGTTAACTCTGAGTTCGGGCTATGGAAAAGTTTAGCGACTTCTTCGAAAGAAGCACAAATTACGATTTCAAAATCGTGACACGACAACCCCAGAAGCTTTTCCCCATGCACGGGGCAATTCGTTATGGCTGCAACACTTGCTTTCGAACTGTTGCTAATCAGAAGGTCATCGCCGCTCATGATCCTGCAACCTTCTTTGTTCTATGAAAGGCAACGGCGGTTAAATCATCCGGTAATGATGTTTGTATTTCCTCGAAAAACGTGGCGAGAAGTTTTTCAACAAGTTTCTCACCAACGCCTTCAGATCGTTTGGATGAAACGAGATCACGCAGTCCGTTTTCACCCAACATTTCACCATTAGAAAAAGGTGTTTCAATTAAAACGTCTGAATAACAAAACAGGCTTTCGCCTTCGTTCAATTGATCTGTCAGATTTTCATATGTTGCGGAAGCAATTATTCCGATCGGCGTTCCTGCACTATCCAAAGTGCGAACATTGTCGTCAGATATGATAAATGGCCGAGGGGCACCAGCACCCGCATAGGTAATAGCGCCGCTTTCCGTGTCAATCACCGCATAAAACATGGTTCCGAATTGACCAAGAGGAAAGCTTTCAACCAAGTCACTATTCAAATTTAATAAAAAGGCAGCCGGATCATGATAGAGATGTTTGTGACGACCCATGGTTGCCTGAACCCTAAAGGTATTTAAGGAAGCCCCAACTCCGTGCCCGGATATATCCAGCACAAACATACCAAATGATGTATCATCAATGGGCCACAAACCCCATAAATCACCACCAAGTTCAAAGGATGCCTGATACTCGGCCTCAATCACCATTCCGGCCTTTTGTTCAACCTCTTCGATCAAACTATCCTGAGGCAAAAGCGCATGTTGCATTTCTTTGGCTAACGACAATTCACGCTGCATATGATCATGGAAGTCCGAAAGATTTTGGATCATGAACCTGTTTTCAAGGTGCATTTGAACCCGTGCCAAGAGTTCCGGTTGGTTAATAGGCTTGGAGACAAAATCAGTTGCACCTGACGCAAAAACTTCTACGCGCTCTTCAGGTGTTTCTGATGCGGATTGTACAAGGATCGGAAGGTTTTCTGTTTCGCGGTTCGCGCGCAATGCCTTACACACTTCGTAACCAGACATGCGAGGCATATTAAGGTCTAAAATGACAAGATCAGGCATGCCTTCACTGATCATTTTAAGGGCGTCGTCACCGTCTTCAGCGAAGGAAATATTGCTGTAGCCTGCTCGTTCGAGGCACATGCCAATCATTTTGCGCATTAACTGCATATCATCAACGACAAGAATATTCGCGCCGAGAATTGTCTTCAGCAAATTACCTTCTGTGACTGAATGAGCAGAATCCATTTCGACCCCCGTCATGGAATTACAGTTACACTCTATGGAGGCGATGCACCCTATTAACTGGCTTCAATAATCTCAGACAGCTTAGTAAGTTTTAGCATGCTCGCTACATGGCCTGTAGCACCAGCAAGGTGTAGTTTCCATCCACCGGTATCCGCTTGTTCTTTAGCGATCAGGAACATTCCGAGGCCAGCAGAATCAACCATACCGACGCCGTTCAAGTCGAAAACGCAGGAATTAGCAGACTGAGAAGAAATATCTTTCAGCATATTCCGAAAAGACACATTTTGTGTGAATGTTATATCACCTGAAAAAATGACACGAAGATCACCAGCGTTATTTTCGATACGGTATTCCATAAATCAAATCCATTAAATATTGTTTTGAACCAGCAAACAGTTACGCATGTTCACGATTCTCATTTCTAATAAAATAATCTTAAAGCTTGTTTAATTTGTCTAACTTCATTCAGTTATTTTGCCCATCCTTATCACTTTGCGATAAAATTTCCTTTGATATCCTCTTTAGCCTTTTAACAAGGGCCGGGTTATTATTCGCAAATTCCAGTTCGTTCGCTTTATCCAATTCAGATAATGCTTTGGACACATACCCACCCAAAAACAGAGCTTCGATGTAATCGACAGTTACATCCAACGAGCCAGGAAATGCTTCCTGGGCAATTTCAAGATTGTTAATCGCTGAAGTATAATTTTCCCTGAGCAACTCAACGCGTCCCAAAATTGCGCGGGCACGGATATCCTCTGCTTGTTTTTCCAGCACTGCGTATAGATCCGCTGAAGCCAAATCCAGTTCATTTGTTCTTATATACAAAAGTGCCCGATTTCGGCGTGCCAAAATATAGGTATCGTTCAATTCAAGTGCTTTCGAATAAGCCTCAACCGCCTCAGTAATTCTATTGGCCTGAGAATAAATCCCTGCCAAAAGATTATAGGCTTCAGGCTTATCAGGGCTCAGCGATATCAACGTCTTAGCGGTAGCCAGGGCTTCATCGTAGGCGCGTTTTTTAATTTGAATATTCGCAAGAACCATCAAATCCTGAACTCTGTCCTCATTTGAGGCTGGCTCGCTTTGCGATTTCTGGATTTGTTTCAAAATGGTTTCTGCTGTTTCATAGTTTCCAGCTAGGACGTTTGAATAAACCAGCTTTTTATCGATCGATTCCGCGCTCTCAGTCGAGCCCGTTTTTATATTTGATGCTTGTAGCAAATACTTCAATCCGTCATCGGGCTTCCCGGCACTCGTCGCCACCGACGCTGCCAACATCAAAGCATCAAAATCACCCTTTGGGTTTGATGGAGGGAGCAACGGCATCAAAACAGCCAATGCTTCACGGTAGAGCACTCTTTGCTTATAGCTATCTGCCAGCACAAGGCGCGTTTCCCTGTGTGAGGGGACAACCTCGAGGAAATTCCGCAAATTACTAATAGCCGTTGAATAATTCTCCAACCGATAGGCCACAATGCCGTATAAATGGTTCACGGGCGGATACACACTCGCATATTGTGTTAGTTTGACTAAAAGAATTTCCGCCTCAACATACTCGCCCTTTAAGGCTTCTATTTGAGCTGAAATATAAATAGCCTGCGGATGTTCCGGATATAATATGTAAACCTGATCCAGAAGTGAGTTCGAAGCCTCAAACTTTTTCTCCGCAACTTCAATTGCAGCAAGCTCGAGAAGCGACAAGATATTCTGCGGGAAAAGCTCGATTGACTTGTTCAGGTGTGATCTGGCGTCATGGGTATTTCCTTCAAACCGGCTGACTGATCCCAAAACATAATGCACGATTGTATCGTCAGCATCTATGGTCTGCGCCTTTTCTGCTATTGTCTTTGCTGCTGCTAAGTTACCAGTTTGCAATGCTACCTGCGCCAGTCCCTTTAAGGCTTCGAGGTTTTCGGGGTCATTTTTTAATACGGTTCTAAATATTTCATTCGCCGCTTCATATTGCCCTGCTCCAAAAAACGCTTCTGCCTGCGCTTGTAGCCCTTTACCCGAGAGCTCTTCTGGTATGTCGAACGCACGAAAAAGAGCAAGTGCGGTTTGAAACTTACGCTGAACCAATAACGCCCTTGCTTTATAGACGCGGGCGATACTCAAATCAGCACCCAATTCGATCGCCTTATCAACGGCAACTTCAGCTGCTATCCCATCCTGAAGCGCATTATAGATTTCAGCGATGTTCAAATGATCGTTCGGGTCACTGCTCGTTTCTTCAATGGCTTTAAGCTGTTTAATAGCTTCTGCCAGTTCCCCTTGTGCGAACAAGGTACGTGCAGCCTGAACAGGCTCGGACGCCGTATCGATATCATTTCCTTCGCCCAGAACGATATTTTCCCCGAAAGAACTCAATACAAACAATAAAATCAACGATGCTTTTAAAATTGAATATCTAATCTGCATAAAGAAATACTCTTCAGCCCCTAGCCTGTTGTCGTTAACCATATGAATACCAATTCATTGCATATTAATAGTTTGTATAGTATTAAGAAATGATATTGTTTGAACAGTATTTAACACGGATTTCAGAGTTTATGATACGCGTTTCGAATTTAATTAAGAATTGTATTGCAATTACATCTGCCCTTATCATCAGCGCAACTGTAACTGCTCAGGGTTCAAGGCCCGTTAATCCCGCAAACTTCCAGGCTGATCCAGGGATATATGATCCAGTTACATTTGGTGATGACATCACTTTTAATGGCTGCGGGTCTTCGTTTGAGAATTTTTCGCTCTGTGAATTAAATGATTTGTCGGATTTCGCTTTGGCATGGCGCGTTAGCCCGCAAGGTCAGGACCCGCTCGCAGAAGGTACCACCGTTGCCTTGTTTGGCCTTGGTGTCGATGTAAGCTCTGTCAATGGGTTCACTGAAAACACAACTTTCGGAACTAATGTTGCCGATGGTCTGAACTTTACGATCAACAGCGGCGCTGCAAGCGCGTTTTTCCCAACGCCGGGAAGTTATACACTTCAACTAAGCCTTCTGGTGCGAGGCAGGCAGTTTGTTCAATTGCCGAATGGCAATCTCGTGAACACATTCTTCAGCGGAACACTCGTCCGTCGTGCTGAAACAGTTATTGAGTTTGCGCGAAATGCCCCCGTAACAGTTCCAGAGCCAATTGGCTTCTTGGTCATTATTCCTGCCATGTATTACATTGTTCGCAGGCAAAGAAAATTAGCCTATATCAAGGCTTAAAAAAATATACGAAAACACCATAAATAAAGGCCACTGAAAATCGTTTCAGTAGCCTTTTTCTTAACGAGTATTTAGAACTTTACTCGTTCATCATTTGCTCTTTGGCAACACCGAGAAATTCGTTCAATTTTGCAATCGCAGCATCCGCATTAAAGGCAACATTTTTTTCAGCGTAATCAGCAGCAATTTTACGAATGATATCGTCATCACCCTCTTCTTCCAGGTCTGCTGCAACCACATCACCTGCATATGCTGCTACATCATCACCTGTAATACCGAGTTCCCCTGCAACCCATTCACCAAAAAGCCGGTTACGGCGCGCACGGACCTTGAACATAATTTCTGCATCATGTGCAAACTTGCTTTCAAATGCTTTTTCACGATCATCAAATGTTGTCACAGGACTATCCTTTTTTACTGTGCCTTTTGATAGGCAATTTCATATGCCGATTCTCTAGCATATCTATATCAGAGATAAACCAAAAATTGCTCACATCAAGGCCTTTAAAGTAATTAAAATCCACAAAAGGCCATAAACATAGAAGGTTGATGATTTTTTAGACAAAATTGTTACAGAAACATTGTCGAAAGGGTCGTCTTCGGTTATGTTCCGCCCGCATCCAGAAATGCCACCCTGCGAGCCATAAGGAGCAGACACTCTCATGTCCCGCCGCAACAAACTTTATGAAGGCAAGGCCAAAATTCTTTTCGAAGGGCCAGAGCCAAACACGATCATCCAATATTTTAAAGACGACGCAACTGCGTTCAATGCCGAAAAGAAAGGCACCTTGACCGGAAAAGGCGTCATCAACAACCATATTTCCGAATATATCTTTGGTCGCCTTAGCGATATCGGAATTCCAAACCACTTTATCAAGCGCCTGTCCATGCGCGAACAATTGATTAAGGCCGTTGAAATCATTCCGGTTGAAATTATTGTAAGGAATATTGCCGCTGGCAGCATCTGTAAGCGCCTCGGTATTGAGGAAGGAACACCGCTACCCCATCCGCTTGTAGAATATTGCTATAAGTCAGATGAATTCGGTGATCCGGTTATCGCAGAAGAGCATATTCTTGTGTTCGACTGGGCGAACGAGATCGAGATCGAAGAAATGCATCATTATGCACTTCGTGTGAACGATTTCCTCTCCGGCCTTTTTGCAGGCATCGGTATAAAGCTTGTTGATTTCAAGCTTGAGTTTGGCCGTTACTACGAAGGCGAAGATTGCATCACGATCCTCGCTGACGAGATCAGCCCAGACGGTTGCCGCCTCTGGGATATGGAAACCGGTGAAAAGCTGGATAAAGATCGTTTCCGCCGTGACCTCGGCGGTGAAATGGAAGCCTATCAGGAAGTTGCCAAGCGCCTGGGCATTTTGCCAAACGCAGACATCACCGAAATTGCAGACCATCAAGCCAAAAAGGATAGCTAGGCAATGAAAGCTCGCGTTCATATTACTCTTAAAAACGGTGTTCTCGACCCGCAAGGGAAAGCGATTGAGCACGCTCTCGGTAATCTTGGCTTCGACGGTGTCGATGGTGCCCGCCAAGGCAAATATATCGAACTTGACCTCGCTGAAAGCGACGCTGCTAAGGCCCGTGAAAACGTGGAAGCCATGTGCCAAAAGCTTCTCGCGAACACAGTTATCGAAAACTACAGCATCGAGCTGGAGTAGAACACATGAAATCAGCAGTCATCGTATTTCCGGGATCAAACTGTGACCGGGATATGGCTGTTGCCCTTGAAAAAATTACAGGGGTAAAGCCAAACATGGTCTGGCACGGCGAAAGCGACTTTGAAAAGGTTGATTTCATCGCTCTACCCGGCGGGTTCTCTTACGGCGATTATCTTCGCTGCGGCGCAATGTCTGCGCGTTCAACAGTCATGAAAGAAGTGATCAAACGCGCGGAAGCAGGCGTGCCGGTTTTTGGTGTTTGTAACGGCTTTCAGGTTCTGACGGAAACGGGTCTTTTACCGGGTGCGCTAATGCGTAACGCCAAGCTTAAGTTCGTATGCCGCGACGTGACACTTAAGGTCGAAAATGCAGATAGCATGTTTACAAGCGAATATGCATTAGGCCAAGAGATCACTATCCCAGTTGCCCATCATGACGGTAATTATTTTGCGGACGATGAGACACTGAACCGCCTCTCAGGCGAAGGTCAGATTGCTTTCACTTACGCGCAAGACATCAATGGCTCGCAGCAAAATATTGCTGGCGTGTTAAACGGCAAAGGCAACGTGCTTGGCATGATGCCACACCCCGAGCGGATGATCGAACCAGCGCTTGGTGGTTCGGATGGTCGTGCGCTGTTTACATCCGTTATGAATGCATTGGGCTAAGGGAGTGACTGCTATGAACGATATTAAAATCACCCCTGAACTTGTAAAAGAACATGGGCTAACCGAAGAAGAGTATGACCGCATCGTTAAGGCGATGGGCCGCGAACCGAACTATACCGAGCTTGGCATCTATAGCGTAATGTGGTCAGAGCATTGCTCATACAAATCATCACGGTTTCACCTGAAAAAACTCCCAACAGAGGCCCCATGGGTTATCCAGGGACCGGGCGAAAACGCGGGCGTTATCGATATCGGTGATGGTCAGGCCGCGATCTTTAAGATGGAAAGCCATAACCACCCAAGCTATATCGAACCCTATCAGGGCGCTGCCACAGGTGTTGGCGGTATCCTGCGCGATGTGTTCACCATGGGTGCACGCCCGGTTGCCAACATGAATGCACTTCGGTTCGGTGAACCTGATCACCCAAAAACCCGCCACCTTGTCGCAGGTGTGGTGGAAGGCATTGGCGGCTACGGCAACTGTGTGGGTGTTCCAACCGTTGGCGGCGAAACCAATTTCGACGCGAGCTACAATGGCAATATCCTTGTGAATGCCATGACTGTGGGCCTTGCGGACACGGACAAGATTTTTTACTGCGCTGCCGCTGGTGTCGGAAACCCCGTTGTTTATGTGGGTTCCAAAACCGGCCGCGATGGTATTCACGGCGCGACAATGGCGTCGGCCGAATTTACCGAGGACAGTGAGGAAAAACGCCCAACCGTTCAGGTTGGTGATCCGTTCACCGAGAAACTTTTGATCGAAGCCTGCCTTGAATTAATGGCGACAGATGCGATCATCGCTATTCAGGATATGGGGGCCGCGGGCCTTACGTCTTCTAGCGTGGAAATGGCGTCAAAAGGCGGTGTTGGGTTCGAATTGAACCTCGATAACGTACCGCAACGCGAAGAAAACATGCAACCCTATGAGATGATGCTGTCCGAAAGTCAGGAACGCATGCTCATGGTCCTTAAGCCGGGCCGCGAAGAAATGGCAAAAGCCATCTTTGAGAAATGGGAGCTGGACTTCGCTATTATCGGTGAGATCACGGATACTGGCAACCTTACGCTTACATTTGGCGGTGAAGTTGTGGGCGATATGCCGATCAACAGCCTTGTTGAAGACGCACCAGAATATGAACGCCCGTATGTTTACACGGAAAACCGTGGCAAGGCCGACGTGACTGCACCAAAAGACCTCAACAAAGCAGTTCTTGACCTTGTTGGTGGGCCTAACCTCGCGTCACGTCGCTGGATTTGGGAACAATATGATCATATGGTCATGGGCGATACGATCCAGCGCCCGGGCGGCGACGCAGCCGTTGTTCGTGTACACGGCACAGAAAAGGCGCTTGCGATCTCTACGGACGTAACGCCGCGCTATTGCTATGCGAACCCGTATGAAGGCGGTAAGCAAGCAGTTGCTGAAACATGGCGGAATATTACGGCTGTTGGTGGCAAACCACTTGCCATCACCAACTGCCTTAATTTCGGCAATCCTGAGCGTAAGGAAATCATGGGCCAGTTTGTTGGATGCCTTGAGGGCATGGGCGATGCCTGCCGCGCGCTCGAGTACCCGATCGTGTCCGGTAACGTGTCGCTTTATAATGAAACCAATGGTTCTGGTATTATGCCAACCCCTGCAATCGGTGGTGTGGGTGTGATGAAAAACTCAGACCGGATGGCAACAATCGGCTTTAAGAAAGCAGATCAAACCATTCTTCTGATTGGTAAAACCGAGGACGAGCTTGGTGCATCGCTGTATCAAAAAGAGATCATGGGTGAGCAAGCGGGTGAACCGCCTGTTGTGGACCTTGATCTTGAGCGCAAGCACGGTGATTTCGTTCGCGGCTTCATTGAAAGCGGTGATGTGGATACCTGCCACGACCTATCGGATGGCGGCCTGATCGCAACACTTGCTGATATGGCACTTGCGGGCAATATGGGCGCAACCATCACGCTTGGTGATCGCCTGCCGCTTCATACACACCTCTTCAGTGAAACACAGGCAAGATACCTGATTGCAGTTGATAGCACGGTCGCTGAGAAAATCGGTGCTGAAGCCATCAATAGCGGCATCACTGTTACCGATCTTGGTACAACAGGCGGCGATAGTATCAGCGTGAACGACGGTGTTGTTAACCTATCGCTTAATGACCTCCGCAGCGCAAATGAGGGCTGGTTCCCGAATTACATGAACGCCGCTGAGTAAGAAACAATAGCAGACAGATAGATGTTAAATTAGCACCTATCTGTCTGTTAATACACATGCTCAAAATCAAGCCCACTTAATTCGATAAAATCTTTTCCTATCTCGTACAGTTGCTCATCGAATTTATTACTCTTTGATGAGATCGACCAACGATCAATCACTCGATACTTGTTGTTATCAACAATCTCAAAAACCCAATAAGAACCGTCAAACTCTAAAGAATTATTAGGCCTACCTAAACCGCGAAGCCAATCAGACTGTTCCAATTTCAGCGCCAATTCACTCATATCTTTAGCTGATATATCCTTTAAAATATTCGCCTTGATTATAGAGTTTGAGCTTTTATCGCCATCCCATTCTAACACCTTAGAACGTATGGTAACGTTTTGCTTTGATACCTTTATTCGAATAACAACCGCATCGTCATGGCTTGGTAGCCATAACAGTCTATATACTGAAGAACTTGTGTTAAGGGCAGTTTGATAGAGAGAAGGTTCATTCATTCGGTCCAATGCCTGAGCAAAATACTCTTTTGCTAATGAACTACCATCTTTTCTCGAGTAATAACTGTTTGGAAAATACACTGACGTGGAGCAGTACGTAACCAACCACATCATGCAAACTATCACAAACACCCCCCAAATTAATTTACGCATTATTCCCCCTTGTGCGTTTTATCAGATAGTACACCACATTGGCTTTTCTCGAAATGTTTCAAGATCAATATAAACCTTAGTTTAACCTCCCCTCTTAGGCATATTTATGCTATCATTAGATATCAGAGAGAGACTCTGATTTAAAAATGGGAGGAGTATATGAACGTATGTTTCAAGTTTGCCGCCCTTTTGAGTATATCTGCACTCGCGGCGTGCGGATCAGACGATAGTAAATCCACTGAGGACATGGCGAAAGAAGGCGTAGCAGCATCAGAGGCTGCAGACGATGCATCTTCTAACGCAGAAACAAAAGCCCCAGACCTGATTGATGAAGCCAAAGTAGCAGTTGAGAATATAGCTGATAAAGCCAGTGAAGCTGCAAGCGACCTTACAAACGCAATACCAACGCTTGATACAAGCTCGCTCGACAGTTTCAAATCCAGCTTAAGCGATATGCAAAAGCTACTTACACCAGAGCAACAAGGCGCGTTAACAAACGCCATGGCAATGCTCGCGAAGGAAGCGGTTAGCGATAGTGGTGAAAGCGGCGGATCAAATGCTAGCGGCCTTCTTGATAAAGCCAAGGATATCGCCGGCGGCAAATCAGCCGAAGATATTGTCTATGAAAGTATGGGCGATATGATGAACGGTATGTCCTTTGAAGACATCCTGAATTTTGCTGAAATGGGGTCAGAGTGATCCAAAATATTTCCATGGCCGTATTGATTATATAGCGACCATGGTTGTTGCAAGTGATACCTCAAGGGTGAAGCTGTTTATCCCCCCCAAGCAAACAGTGAAATCCTTGGGGTATTTTTTTATATAAACTGTTCCTAGCCGAATACGTCGCTATCTTCCTGTGGATGACAACGAATGAGCCTGCTGTCAGCAACGGCTGCCTGGCGGTGCTTTACCGCAATACGGTAATCAGGGTCTGTTACCATTTCAAGGAAGGCACCTGCGGTTGGATAGTTTGCGATAAATGTCATGTCCCACGCTTCCTCACCGCGCTTGGCCGCTGGACCAATCAGCATTAATTTAGGCTCACCGCGCCAGATAATTTTCCCGCCAACACGCTGAAAAATTGGACCACTTTCCCGACCATAATTTGCATATGCTTCCGCACCTGAAAGGTTATTACCCGCCAGTTCATGCCCGTCTTCGTAACGCGCGTGTTTGCGAAACCGAAGAAAATTAATCATATTCACAGGGACATCACGAGGTAAATTCTTAAATAACTCAAAGGCTTCCCGTGTGGGGTCAACATACCCTGTTAGCGCATCATGATTATCATTACTCATCATAGTTCTCCCTTAATCCTTGCTGAAAAGCGCATCCGCAATAACTGAGCCCCCAACATTCATACCTCGAACCCAATCAAAATGTCCGATCTGATTATTTAAATCAGATGCCAGTAAATGCCTGTGATGCACAGTGGCATTTTTAAACTTGTCAGTCACTGCCAATGCTGATTTTACAGGTGCAAAATCATCGCCTTCAATTGAAAAAACATGAACAGGTTTATCAAACACTTGAATGCCCTTTTCGATATCCGCATCAATACCACTGAATTGATAATTCCCTGTCTTCACCATTCCTAACCAGTCTTTCATGAAAGACCTAAATTCGTTTCCCGCAAAGCCTATTTTTTCGCCGGGATAATATCCCCAGAAGAAAAGGATGAAGGGCAAAAGACGTGATAATTTTGTAAGTCTTTTCGCGACCTTGTTATCAAATGCCTCAGCGTGCGGTAGCCCGCATGCTATGATCATCATGCCGTCCACATCATCACCGAAAAGGCCAACATAGGACGCTGTCATATGCCCGCCCATACTGTGCCCACCAAGATAGAGGGGGATGGCATTATCGCTTTGCCCTTTGATCCATGCAACGGTCGTTTTGATATCTTCTTCGATATATTCTCTGCACGTAAAATCTGTTTTCCGTGATGCCCTGTATGGACTTTGCCCGTGCCCCCGCTGTTCCATAAGGAACACGGAAACACCCTGTTGATTAAGCGCCTCCGCCATAGGGCGGTAAAAGCTTGCGCGGACACCCATCGCAGGCAACATCAATAAAATACCGCGTGCATTTTGAACCGGATATGATGCAACAGGTATCTCTGCGCCCGCTGGCCCTTGCAGCATTTCAAACTGAATTGATGATTTCATTCTACCTCAAACCCTGCCCTACATTCCGGTTCACTTAGGCCAAGAAGGTGCAATGTATCCCTTTGATAATCAAGGGCAAATCTGAAATGACGCAAAAAATCAATGCCGATAATTCCATCAATATCCGGAAGCCCATTTAATTTCTCCCTGAAAGCAACAGTACGGATATTTGCAAGCCTGCATTTTGCCGCCAAAAACGCAACACGCCGCCCATTTCCGCTATGGGGACCATATCGTTCAGTCAGTGCCTTTATCATTTTGTCCGAAAGGCCATAAAGGTTTAAACTACCGGGAAAACCGGTATCGATTAAAACCCGCCGCGCCCAAACGCCCTCTGATAATTCAATATCGATACTAGTGGTCAAAAGGCCCGCATCATTTTTTAAGGGGATAATCAATCCATTTTCATTGGTTATAGGCCTAGCATTATCGTGTAAGCGCAGCATTTTTGATGCCTGATCAATTTCCACAATAAAGGCATCAAAAAGGTCACTTCCCAATATTCCGTCATAAAATATATTGGCCTCGCGACTAAAAAGCCCGGTATCCTTCCAGTTTAAAAGAGCTGCATTTGTTATGGCAAATTCACTTGCACCGACCTTCGCAGTCAAGGACTGTAATCTGTCTGCGTCAACGGTTTGATCCAGCAACGGCATCAACAGTTCGATCTGCCCCACTTTCCCCAAATTATCAAAAGCGGATGTTCCTGAATGCCTCAGGAGCACAGTATTTGTTGCACCAGTATCAATGACAAAACGATAGCTATGACCTTCGATCGACAGGTTGATGACCATATCGCCGCGAATGATATCCATCGGTATTTCAGCGAGTGGTTTTGACTGAAAGGCCCAAACGGATATATTCAAAAAACTGATGGAACAGAAAATCAAAAACATCCGAACTATTAGAAGTCGAAAATATTCAAAGGTACGCATACTAAAAACACCTAAATATTCTTGAGGATCGTTTGAAATTCTATTGCCTTCAGCCTCCAATCCTGACTTTTTGCATACTCATATGCATTTTGTGCCAACCGACTGCGAAGGCTTGAATTCTCTATCAAAATCATCAGTTTTTGATAGATTTCATCAACGTCACGCCCGTCCACCAAAAGACCTGTTTCATCGTTCGTGATGACACTTGGAACACCACCAGCATTGCCGCCCAAGAGTGCGGTTTTCGAGGCCGCTGCCTCAAGGAAAACCAACCCCAGCCCTTCGGTATCACCGTCTGCAAGTGTACGATTTGGCATCGCAAAAATATCGGCATTTTTATATTCCGCAACCAACTCACCATCATTGACTGCACCACCGAAGATAACTCGACCTTCAAGGTTATAGTCAGAAACTAATTGTTGCAGATGTTTTTTATAGGGGCCTTCACCGATTATTCGTAATTGTACATTGTGGTTTTTAAGGTCAATACGGCTGAACGCCTGAATAAGCCGGTCAAAGCCCTTGCGCTCTACCAATCGTCCAACACTTAAAATAGTGAGGTCGTAAGTTTTGATTTCACGGTCATTGCTAATGGGATGGCTGGCTGAGGCAAAACGATTAAAATCAACCCCATTTGTTAAAACGGAAACTTTCTCAGGGGCCACACCATAGGCTTTCACAAGGCATTGTTTTGTAAAATCACTGACTGCAACAATATGGTCCACCGCCTCTATCGCCTTTATGCGACGCGCATACGCACGATCATTATAAGGTTTTTGCGATACTTCCTCGCCGTGGATATAGAGCATTGTTTTTTTCTGAAACCGCACTTGTATATCCTGGACTAGCCAACCAAGCGCATCGAGCGCACCAATACAATATATATCAACGGGATTGGTTTTTTCCTGCCGTTCAATCGTATTCAAAACCTTGGCACGCAAATTATGCTCTTTGTATAGGGATATTGCCTTGGAAAAAATGCTACGCGCATCGTTTGATTGCATTGGTAGCCTGACTTCTTTGAGCCTAGCAATCGGGTATGGGCAGGATTTGTCAAATTCCTGCCAGCGATCAACGCTGCGTTCGGTTGTGTAATCTGTGTATGCCGTTAAAACTGAAACCTGATCAGCTAAATTCCTTGCGAGTGCATCATAAACAGACTGCGCCCCACCGATTAACGGCAGAAAATGCGTCGTAATGATCATGCAGGTTGGTTCGGACATTAACTCAGGTTTGTTCTTAGCTATCATGGATATTCATTCACTATCACATGGCTTCAAACATTGCGCAAACCCAGAAAATATAACTTTTTAGAAATTATATGGTGAAACCAGTTTCAAGACGGGCTAAATATGACATTAATTACCGAATTGAGACCAACAACCGACCAAGGGGAATAGCTGTGGCAATGCTCGCAGAAGATATTGTAAAGTTTATTGAAGAAGACCTACCGGGTGCCAAGGTAACAATCGAAGACCTGAGAGGCGACGGAGATCATTATGCTGCTCATGTTATCTATGAGGGTTTTGAAGGTAAATCCCGCGTACAGCAACATCAAATGGTCTACAAAAGTCTGAAAGGACGCATGGGCGGTGAATTGCATGCGCTCGCACTTCAAACAAGTGTTCCAGAGTAGTTTCATACTCAAACCTGATTTTCGCCTGATAAAGGCCAATAAACGATATTAAAACTTATGTCTGGGTGATCTTTTTCTTGCTTGAAAATCGTAAGGAAAAGCATACCTCTTAGAGAAATATTTGTAAGGATAGTATAATGAGCGACAATCCAGTATTCGACCGAATTCAGGACTATGTAAACAAAGACGACATCGTTCTTTTTATGAAGGGCACACCTATTTTCCCACAGTGTGGTTTTTCATCTGTTGTTGGGCAGGTTCTTCAGCATATGGCTGTTCCCTTTGAAAGCTATAATGTTCTAGAAGACCCGGAACTCCGTGATGGCATCAAAGCATTTTCCGATTGGCCAACAATCCCGCAGCTTTATATCAAAGGTGAGTTTGTTGGTGGCTGTGATATCGTGCGTGAAATGTTCGAAAGCGGTGAGCTTCAGCAGATGGTTACTGACAAGGGCATTAAAGCGAATTAATCGCGCTAAACACAATACATAAAACAGGGTTTATCATGGAATATAGACGCCTTGGTCGCACTGACATGAGTGTCAGCAAAATATGCCTTGGAACAATGACCTTTGGTCAACAAAATACTGAGGCAGAAGGCCATGACCAAATGGACATGGCTGTAGATCACGGCGTTAATTTCTTTGATACCGCTGAAATGTATTCGGTGCCAGCACGCGCTGAAACCTATGGCAGAACCGAAGAAATCATTGGAACATGGTTTCAAAAAACGGGAAAACGCAAAGACATAATCCTTGCAAGTAAGGTTGCCGGACCTGGTCCGTCATTTGACTATATGCGCCCGCACCTTCATAAAAATGGCCCTCGACTTGACCGCCAGTCCGTGCTTGAGGCTTGTAACGCAAGCCTTAAACGTCTTCAAACCGATTATATTGATCTCTATCAAATTCACTGGCCTGAACGCCGCACAAATTTCTTTGGCTATTTGCGGTACAAGCACTCTGAAAATGATACGTCCATTCAATTGGAAGAAACATTATCTGCGATGCAGGAATTGGTAAAGGCGGGTAAAATTCGTGCTGTTGGCCTCTCTAACGAAACAAGTTGGGGAATGATGCATGCGATTTCATTGTCTGAAAAACTTGGCTTGCCGCGTGTTGCATCGGTACAAAACCCATATAACCTTTTAAACAGATCCTATGAAATCGGCATGGCAGAAGCATCAATTCGCGAAGAATGCGGTTTGCTGGCATACTCGCCCCTGGCGTCTGGTGCCCTTACAGGCAAGTATATTGGTGGGGCAAAACCCGCTGGCGCGCGCATGACCTTGTTTGGTGATCAATACCCGCGTTATTTTAACGAGCAAGGCAAACTTGCGACTGTTGCATATGTTGATCTTGCGAAAAAACATGGGCTTGACCCATCACAGATGGCAAACACCTTTGTAAACCTGCAGCCGTTTTTAACATCAAACATCATTGGCGCAACCAACCTTGATCAGTTAAAGACCGCGCTGGATACCGCAGATATGACATTGTCTGAGGATGTGCTTAAAGACATCGAGGCTATAGAGACACTTTACCCAATGCCCTGCCCGTAATGGAGTGGAAATGTTTGAAATCAAACGCCTTTTGCAATGTGACGCGGAAAAATTGGCCAAGTTTCAAACACAAGCATTTTATGATGCCTATCACACACTTCATGCAAAAGAAGATATGGACGCCTATTGCAGCGCTGCTTATACACCAGCCACTGCGCTAGCAGATATCATTCATAAGGCATCAGATTGCTATGGAGCCTTTGATAGCGCGTCGGCACTGCACGGTTATTACATCCTGATGCATATCCCAATGCCATCAATAGTTACCCTACCCAATCGGGTTTTTGCCTCTGAATTGAAGCGCTTATATATCGCCAAATCTGCCTACGGAACCGGTCTCGGTAATCGACTTTATAACCATGCGCTCGATATCGTCCAAAAGCGTGGAGTAGAAGGCTTGTGGTTAAATGTATCCAACAGAAATTACCGCGCACAAACATTCTACCAAGACCGTGGCTTTAACTATGCAGGCAATGGCCCTAAGCTAACAGTAGGCAACGACATCCTAACCTCATCCTATCTAACATTAAAACTATAGCTGATAAGTTTCAGGTGTGGCCTTGAAAGGGAACATATATCTCAAACATCAATTCTTCCGTTTTATGAAGAGTAGACGCAGGAATGACGATATGATTACTGCCAACAACAAGCGGTGCCACTGCCTTAGCACTATACTTTCGGATATGATGCCCGTTAATTACCAATCCATCATGGGTACCAAGGTCTTTGACGATATATCCCTTATCCCGCCTACTGATCTCCAGATAAGGTAGGAATGGGTCAGGGTTTGGAGGTATCGGTAGATAGAGATGTCCTTGATTGCGCGCAACAGTATCTGCCTCAAAATTACAGCCAATTTCAAAGGGAAACTGCTTTATTTCAAACGGTGTTGGAATACTTTTTAATATTTCTGGGCTTTGGCCAACAATAACTGGCTCCGCATAACTGGCGTATGCATGAAATGCCTGTCCGGGCTTATTGTCGGTTGCACCATAGCTCGAACGCAAACGAGCTGCGAGCGTTGTCACAACAAAGCGTGTCAAAGGGTTATCGAAATTCTTCTTGAATGTAATGGCATCAATGAAAATGGCTTTTGTTGGTTTGCTCGCAATAGCGGTAACAGAATGCAATGTGTCATCAAAAACGCTTGTTTCCCCCAACAAAGCACCATCATGAAGCGACGCTATCTTGCGACGGGCATCGCCCTCTTCTTCATGCCATAAATCGATGGCACCACTCAGAATAATATAGACACCAAGGCTTGGACTTGCTTGCTGGAACAGAACATCACTTTCACCATAGGAAAGTTCAATCATACCTTTAATTTCGGTCATAGCACCCCCAAACTAAAATAGTGCAGTCCCAATGAGACTACACTATTTTAGTATATAATACTATTTGAATACGTCAGATACCTACTTGACCTTGGCAAATATCTAGAAATATCTGATGGTTCAGAAACTAATATCTAGTTTGCTGGTTTTTGGTAGACATGCGTAAAACGATCGCTTTCGCCAATTGCACGGAATTTATCGTTTCCAACCCAACCTGCAAGTGTTGGCGGGAGTGAATAAACGCCATTTGGATGTTGTTTCGTATCTTTAGGGTTACGGTTAATGTCCGATGTCTTGATCAATTTAAAACCAGCTTTCTCAGCCATCGCTTTGAAATAGCTTTCTTTCACATATCCATTTTTTGCAACCGGATCTTGCTCAACTTCTTCGCGTTCAGCGTGATCCACGATACCGAAATAACCACCAGGCTTAAGCATTTTGAAAAGTTCATCAACATGCTCCTGTGCAGGCTCATCATAAATCAGAAAACCATGGGCCCGAAAAACAAACACCATATCAAGCGTTCCATACGGAAGGTCTTCCACACTTTCAGCGGGCCAATCGCTCCGTCCAGAAACAGGATAATACTCGCCCCCACTTTCCTTGATAAACGGTTCAATAATTCTGCGATACCAACCACCTTGGCCACCAGGGAATATTTCAGCGACTTTAAGGCCTGGCTTAATCCCCATAAATGTTAGTGTTTCTAACGGATGACGGTATTTATCACGGTTTGTATGACGTTCTGGTCGATCGGGATCAGCAATTAGTACTTTTAGTTTGGCCTGTGTGTCCGCGCTTGCCGGAACATGTTCATCTGCAGTAACGGCAGACCCCATGAACAAGCTGGCGGCGACTACTGCTGAACCAACGATTGATTTAATTAGTGTTTTCATTCCACCCTCTCAAAAGTGCAGCCCCTTCGGGCAATCTAATTCTCTTAAATGATTTTCACTGGGTGGCATAATAGCTCGCAAGAATATTTCGTCTTTAAAAATTTATGTGATCAAGACGTGTTATAAATATCAACCACAGACATTCAGCGCTGCATATCTACTATACACTATCAAATTTGACTTTAATGCCATTGATGCATCAAACTACTCTCATTAACCGATGGGAGGTAATGTGAAAAAAGTTGCTTTAGTTATTGGGGCCGGTGACGCTATTGGAAGTGCAATTACGCGTAAATTCGCCCAAGAAGGATATGTGGTTTGCGCCGCAAGACGAAACGGCCATAAACTTGACCCACTTGTTCTCGAACTTTCTAATGCAGGGCATGAAGCCCACGCCTTTTCGTGCGATGCAAGACGCGAAGAAGACATAGAACAGCTTTTTGTCAATATTGAACAAAACATTGGTGAAATTGATGTAACCGTTTTCAATATTGGGGCGAACGTGCCCATGACAATCCTGGATACTGATAGCCGCAAATTTTATAAAATATGGGAAATGGCCTGTTTTTCTGGCTTTCTGACTGGCCGTGAGGCCGCACGCTACATGACCAAACGACAGCGCGGCACAATCATCTTCACCGGCGCTACTGCAAGCGTGCGCGGCGCCGCAGGGTTTGGTGCTTTTGCTAGCGCAAAACATGGCTTGCGTGCCCTCGCGCAGTCACTTGCACGGGAAATGGGACCACAGAACATTCATGTCGCCCACGTCATTATTGACGCTGCTGTCGACACTGCGTGGATCAGGGAAAATATCCCGGATTACGACGAACGCAAAGCAAATGAAGGCGTCGTTAATCCTGATGATCTCGCAGATAATTATGTGATGCTGCACAAACAACCCAGAAATGCCTGGACGTTTGAACTCGATGTCCGCCCATGGGCTGAAAAATGGTAAGCACAGTCGCATAACCAACAGATTAAACCCCATATGCAATACAAACATTCGAGCAGGAAAATATATGACAAAAACAATCGAATTTTATTTTGATTTTGGTAGCCCAACAGCATATCTGGCTTATAAGCGCTTGATCCAACTTCAAGGCCAATACGGGGCTAAAATTGAATTCCGCCCCATGTTGCTGGGCGGCATTTTCAAAGCGACAGGCAACATGTCGCCCGTTATGATCCCTGCAAAGGGGCAATATATGGGCCGGTTTGACCTCCCACGGTTTGCGCGGCGATATCAGGTTGATTTCAATCATAATCCCAACTTCCCAATCAACACCTTATATTTGATGCGGGGGTATATTGCCGCCGAACAGATGGGCGTTGGCACAAATTATCTGGAAGTAATGTTCAACGCCATGTGGGTCGATGAGAAAAATATGGGCGATATGAGCATTGTGACAGAGGTTTTATCCAACGCTGGAATTGACGCCGAAAAACTGCTCATGCTTGCGAACACCCCGGAGGTAAAAACCACATTGATCGAAGCAACTGAAGCTGCGGTTGCGCGCGGTATTTTTGGTGCCCCAACTATGTTTATCGGAGATGAAATGTATTTCGGACAGGACCGCCTGGACTTTGTTGAGGAAAGCCTTCAAACCCCATAAGATACGGCCTTAATAGTATCATCGGTGAGAGAGGCCAAGCGCCTCTCTTCTGCTTTTAGCACCGTTAATAACAACGCCCTAAGCGGGTTTACGGTATAGATGCACAAAACGATCTGTTTTCCGTCTGATGCTATCATCGAAAGGCGAAATTGTGTGCGGATCATCTGGATTCGCCAGAATGTCACTTGTTTTCTCTAATTTAAAGCCAACGGCAACCATCTGTTTTTCAACGAGTTTGGGATCAATTCTATGAAGTGTATCCCCTGCGCTTTCACCGCTTCCCGCTGGTGCCACATGATCAACAATTACAAAGACCCCTCCAGGCTTTAAAGCATTATAAATAGACTTCAATGCTGCTGGCACGTCTTCTTTTTCGCTGAGGCGGGCTTTGTGTACGAAATAATAATCATGATACGCGAGAACAGATATCGCCACATCAACTGAATTTGCAGTGATGTCAACTTGCTCACTTCCCTGGATACGCTCCACATTAGGCAGACGCTTATCTGCGTATCTTGCATTTACATCAGCATTATTATTGATGAAAGACCAATATACCGGACCATTATGCGAATATACCTTCCCGTTATCACCAACAACACGCGACAGAATTTCTGTGTAATATCCACCCCCTGCATTGATATCCAGAGCGGTCATACCTTCTTTCAATTCAGCAAACGCCAAAACTGCGCCGGGTTTGCGTGCAGCATCGTCCTTCCGGTCAATTTCTGGACGATCTATGGACGCAATTGCATCTTTAATCACACCGTGCCCATCCGCGAGCAAAGCAGGACTAGCGACAACATTAAGAAGCAACGCTGTTACACCAACAATTTTCATTGAGTTTTTCATTCAATTCCCTCCCATCAAATGGTCGGCTTTAAAATATGCGCTTTATGAAGAAGAGGAAGAAGGTTTGCGGCAAAATGAAATCATCAATCGACAAAGAGGTTTTAATATGAACTTTAGTTCTAAGAAAACAGGCCCGATCAAAGTGACCAGACCTGTATGTCAAAACGAGTATGCTTAAAGTATCCAATTATTGACGGATGCCTTCGACAAAAAGCGATAGGTCAACATGGGTTGAAGCCGGACCAAGGTTGAAATCAATCCCAAAATCCTTGAGCGCAATCGTTGTTGTTCCCTCGAAACCTGCGCGGTAACCACCCCATGGGTCTTCGCCCCGTCCAACCAATTTGGCATCAATTGCTACTTCCTTCGTTACACCGTGGAGGGTTAGGTTTCCATAAATTGTGCCTTCGCCCTCGCCGTTAATGGTAACACGTGTGCTCTCAAACTTGGCTTCGGGGAATTTTGATACATTCAGGAAATCACCGCTGCGCAAATGCTTGTCACGCTCTGCATGGTTACTATCCAGACTATCTGTTTTAATTGTTACAGAAACATTGGCGTCACTTGGGTTCGCTGGATCATAAGCAAATGTTCCATCGAATGTGTTAAACCTTCCAACAAGCCAGCTATAGCCAAGATGTTTAATTTTAAATTGAACAGCAGCATGGGCACCAGACGTATCAATCTGATAAGTTTCCTTATCTGCCACTACAGGGTTCGTAAGAATAGCAGCAGCAAGTGCAGCACCTGTGATAAAATGTTTCATGGTTATATCCTTCAGTTTTATTAATAAATTACGGTTGTCTAAAATACAGTGGTCAGCGTTTAGGCATTCGGATCATGCGCATCAGGGTATTATCCTTATCAAGGAAATGGTGCTTTAAGGCGGCTAGCGCATGCAGCGATGCCAGTGCAATCACACCCACAGCCAGATAAAAATGGACAATACCTGCAATGTCCTCTTGATTATCAAACAGGCTACCGAACGCTGGAATATCCAGAAGCCCGAATACAGATATCGTCCGCCCATCGGCTGTAGAGATCAGATACCCCGTAACCATTATTGCAAACAGCAAACCATAAAGCCCAATATGCGCCAAATGGGCACCTGTTTTCTCTAACTTTGAATGACTGGAAAGAGGCTCAGGCACCCCTTTAATCATCCGCCAAAATAGTCGAAAAATCATCACAGCTAGCAAAATCATGCCAATGCTTTTATGAATCTCAGGCGCGTCCTTGCGCCACGGATCATAATAGCCAAGATCAACCATCCAAAGCCCAAGGGCGAACATGCCGATAACACATGCAGCCACAATCCAATGCATCAACCGAGCAACAAGGTTATAGGCCTCTGCATCTGCATTTTCGGTATTTTCGGCATTATGGATCATCTCTTCATTTCTATCCATTATCAGTCCCCATCATGGTTAGCGAGAGTGTCAGTAACGACTGAACTGAAACCAAATATACGGCGCGCAAAAACAAACACTAGAATGGTTTTCATGAACCTTGTGTTGCAAAAAATGAAACACCGATGGGGACAACAATCGCAAGCCCAATGCTTACTGCACCCTCTTTGCTTTAACCGTCCGGCTATTACGGCCCTTATCATTATAAACCGTGATCTTAAAGCTGCCGAACACAGCCCGTTCTATCACCACATAACTTGGCTTTGAGGGAATGCGTATTTTTTTACCGGAAGAGTTCGTTCGCCAAACCTGCCCGTTATCTAGAAAAAATGTATAGTTTTTGGAAACGTTATTTTGAGTAAAGCGCTCAATACCAGCTTTAATCGTATCAATTGAATCAGGATCATCTTTGGTGCGTTTGCCAAAGTCCGCTTTTTTCTGAGCTTCCGCCTTCTCCGCGAACTCCGACCGCGTCTTATTCACCGTTCCAAGCAAATCATCCAGACAGGCAAGCCGAGCAGTATCATCCGCAATCTCACCGCATTTAAGAAATTGATCAACAATCTTGCCATCTTGTGCGACCGCTGTTTCCACCAACACCAAAAGGCTCATTACCATAGATATAAAAAGACAAATCTTGCTCATAACGCTATTGTTCCACTATCATTTCGCTAACTCATGCTACCTTAACCAGCACCACAGGGTTAGTCTATCGGGAAACATATTATTGCCGCTATGCTAATGAAACAGCACAGTATTTTGAAAGGGTTTTATGGCGCAGGATCGTTCACTATATGAAGAGGCGTGGAAAAATCATATCGGCGATAGCAGCCTGGCGCTTGATATTTTTTCTGATTTATTTGACGCTTACTCTTCGCCGTCACGCCATTATCATGGCCTTAGGCATATTGAGGCTATGCTGGAAGACCTCGAAAGGGCCAAACAACTCACAACTAATAATTTCCTCGCCACATGGTTTCATGATGCGGTTTACATAGCGGGCGCCCCCGATAATGAGAAAAAAAGTGCCGATTGGGCAGCCGATAGCATGGCGGCGCTTGATATACATATCGCGGATATCAAAATCGTACATAAACGGATTTTAGCGACAAAGGAACATAAACCATTGGGTGATCTAGAGAGCGATAGCTTTCTGGATGCCGATATGACGATCCTCGGCACACCGCCTGATGTGTACGCGCGCTACGCGTCAAATGTGCGTAAGGAATTTGCGTTTGTACCCGATGAAATGTTCGCGAAAGGCCGCAGCGATTTCATCCGCACGACCCTTAATACGCCGCGCATATACTACACACATCATTTCTATGATCGTTATGAAGCGCAAGCGCGTAAAAATTTACAAGCGGAGCTAACACGCCTACAATAAATAAAAGATGCGGGGAAATATGATGATCAGAAAAATACTCTGGGTGGTGATGACCATCCTTGCCATTGGCGTTGCGGGCTATGCCTTTTTCAGCGTCGGTGCGCCGGCGATGCGAAACCCATTTATCAGCAATATTTTCAGCACCAGCCCGCTCGCAGGATACGCCCACATGGCGCTCGGTGGTATCGCCATGCTGATCGGCCCGTTTCAATTTGTCACCAAACTTCGCGCTAAATATACGGGTCTTCATCGATGGCTCGGGCGGACCTATGTGGCCTCGGTGCTCCTGAGCGCGATTGCGGGCTTTACGCTCGCGCTCACGGCCTCGGGCGGGCTTGTTGCCAAGGTCGGGTTTGCAACAATGGCGATCATCTGGTTCTATTCAGCAACGCTTGCTTTCACGAGCATCCGCGCAAAAAATGTGGAAGCCCACAAACGCTGGATGATCCGAAGCTACGCCCTCACCCTATCTGGTGTAACACTAAGGGTTTATCTCGGCCTTTTCTTCGCGTCTGGCATGAGCTTTTCAGAGTTTTATCCCGTCCTCGCATGGATAAGCTGGGTCCCGAACCTGTTGATTGTGGAATGGTTTATTTTAGAGCGTGGACAGAGAGCATAATCCACTCCCTTATAAATCACATCAATGTTTTACCAATAGACAGTTAGTCTTCTTAAGTTCCATTCAAAAAATTCAGTAACACGATCAGGTAATTTATCATCACCAGCGATAGAGATCGTCGCCTTTATAATATCTCGTCCATAAAGGGGATCATTCGTAATGAGTATAAATTCCAAGTTACGATATCCATTGACGACCTCTTCGGAAAGAAACCCTTTACCCACCCAGTTTAAATTTAGGGTTTCTGAGCGCGTGCACCCACGATTATGCGGCGAAACGATCCTCGCGCAATATTGCCTGCGATCAGAGAAATACCTTGCTACCAATCCTTGATAGTCAACAGACTCTGCTATAGGAATAATTTCAATTTTCACCTTTGTCGGCTGTTTACAATCTGAACAGGAATATTCGACCTCGTTATCAGAAAATTTAACGCTCCAATTACCCTCAGGATACAGCCCTTCTATCCAGTTTGAGTGCTCTATTCGGCTAATACGACTAGCATCTGCACGTGCAATAGAGGCACAGTAGAAAATCAAAACGACGGAAACCCAAACAATACTATTCCAACGCATAATCCTCTCCCCAAAAATAAGATGTTTATCGTGGCTTATTATAAGGGGTTATGCAAGATGCACCGATGTCGCGGAGAAGATCGACGTCTATGATGTTATCATTAACTACAATAATATCTGTAATTTCTGTATTGACAGAAATTACAGATATGCCTATATAGATGATATGAAGATTACACCAAGCATAGAACGATACATCCTGCACTGGGGAGAAATGGGCACACGCTGGGGCGTGAACCGTTCGGTCTCACAGATCCATGCCCTTCTCTATTTGTCACCGGATGCCCTGACTGCCGAAGAAATTTCGGAAACACTAGGTATCGCGCGCTCGAACGTGTCTACATCGCTGAAGGAATTGCAGGCATGGCAGTTGGTGCGGGTAACACAAAAACTGGGTGACAGGCGTGATCACTTCACTGCGGAAAAAGACCTGTGGACCATGCTACTAACCATTGTTGCAGAGCGCAAAAAGCGGGAAATTGATCCAACGCTTTCGCTACTGCGTGATACAAAGCTCGATGCGTCAGAGGACCCAGAAATTGCTGACGAAGTGAAGGAACGCATGTTCCGCATGCTTGAGTTTATTGAAACCCTCGCCTCATGGTACGAGAAGATGCAAAAGCTACCGAAGCCCACACTGGTTGCCCTGATGAAGCTCGGCACAGGCGTCGCGAAGTTCCTGCCAAAAGGCAAAGATACCGATTGATTTGAAGAGATAACTGGAAAGTAGCAAAAAATTTATCTTTAAATTTCTGTTTTGACAGAAATAACCGACACAACCGAAAAGGAGAAAATATGAAACTTACCCATGACAGACCTGTTCATTTTCCAAGTTTCGGGCGTACAGTTGGCTGTACATACCTTGCCTTTATAAGTGTCGCAGTTTGTTTCGGTTTGTTAGAAAAGCCTATTTATGCTGTAGCTGCCGCTTTGTATGGTACGCTTATCAGTATTTTTGTCGTTCCGCCAATGGCTTTTATTTGGATCATTATCAGGCGATATACAGGCGAAAACCTTCTCGCAACAATTCTCTATGGGGCAACTGCATCCATCGTAATTATTGCAATCATTAACCCGCCCAGATCTGATTTGACGTTATATGCAACCCTTGCAGGTATGGGTGCGCTTGGTGGTGCGTTTTGCTCAGGCTTTACATATCTATTCAGGAGAGGAAAAGGCCGTGCCCCTGCATAAAAGACAGCATAACAAACAGAATACTAACCAGCGCACTACCAGCTACTATAATGGTGCGTGCCCCATTTGCCGGACAGAGATGGAACGCTACAAACGTATGAGCGAAGCCGTGGATGCACCGCTTGATTGGGTCGATATCTCGCGAGACGAAAATAAAAATGCCCTGCTCGGCCTTGGCATCACCCAGGAAATGGCGTTCCGGCGCATTTATGTGGTTGATGCTGCGGGCGTCCCGCGGATTGGGGTTGATGGCATTACCGCCCTTTGGAAGGAAATTCCGGGCCTGGCCATTGTGGGGCGCCTGATCGAGCTACCGATTATTCGGCAGGTTTCCGCCTTCCTTTATGACCATATCCTGTCGCGCGCGGTCTATGAATGGAACCGTATGCGCCTGAGAAGGGAGCAACAGAAGAACACCCAAAATCCGCAAAACACTTCTACACCACCGATTATACTATCACCTAAACGTCCAACAAAGAGGAGCTAACCATGCTTACATATTTTATCAGTTATCTTGTCCTCAATGTCGCGCTTGCGCTCATTATTACGGCCCTCTTTTCTGCGTCTGGCGCCGTGCTTTTGAAGGCGATTGTTCGATGCAGCACCGATGTGCCGCTCGCGACTGTGCGTATCCTGACCCTCGTTTACGGCACGCTTGCGCTCGGGCGGGTGTTCCTATCACTTAATCCCGAAACAAATGTTCAAGGATTTGCCGAAAGCCTGATCCTCTTAAGCGATACAACAGGTGCGAACTTGACTTTCTTCGCGGTGCTAGCCGGTATGGGTATTGTTACCCTGATGATCATCGCCCGCCCCTTGATCAATATGCTTGTTGAAGTGGACCAAAAACAGGAACGCATTGCCTGAGCAATTAATGATTTGGGCCCCACCATTGGATATGATGGTGGGGTTTATTGCACTGACTTCCCGCCAATAATTCCGCTCATTTAAAAAAACTGTTTATAATGACATTTGTTTTTTAATCATTTTATACACTTCAGTGCCATTTTCGATTTGCTCAAAAGTAGGCACTATTGGTGCACCACCCAAAAGATTAAAAGGGTGATTTCCACTGGAAGAGAATAAAGATGGCGATGCTCCAAACTGAATAGTCGATCTGCTCTTGCGATTTTCTTTAAAGTGAATTTCTACTGCTTCATTAATCGGGACAGATTTAATACCGCTTTTGCTAATAAAAATTACCCGTTTATCAGTTAGGCCATATATTGTCTTTTTTCTGCGAAATGCATCATGAATAAATCGCCCAAATAAGACATAACCACCAATACATAAAAATATTAGTGGAATTACCAAAAATGGTAGCCCAGAGTTATTTTGAACATTTTCTTCACCCGCAATCAACATACCGATAGGGGCTAACAGCCATAATATTGAAAAAGGTATCAAAAACCAATCGATCGCAGAGAACTTCAAACCCTGTTTTGGTCGCCCTGACCACAATAGTTTTTCACGGCCTGAAATTTCCATTTGTAAAAGTGTATCTAAATTATTCATATATCCCCCAACCTCTGATTATTTCTCTAGTATTCCTTAATACCAACATCGAATAAACCTGTCACCCCGTGACTTGATCACGGGGTCCATGCACTCAGGCATTTAACCTGCTATAAAGATCATTCCAATCAGGGTTATCTTTTTCGATCAATGCAATCTTCCAATCCCGTTTCCATTCCTTGAGTGTTTTCTCGCGCTGAATAGCGAGCTTTACATCATCAATAGCTTCAATGTGGACAAGACGGTGTACTGAGTATTTCTTAGTAAAATCTGAGCCAATACCTTGCTTATGCTCCCAAACACGACGAGAAAGATTGTTGGTAACGCCGGTGTAAAGCGTACCATGTTTTTTACTGGCAAGAATATAAACGTAATAGGCCATAGACCGAGTATGACGAAGAATGGATACCGGGATCAAGTCCCGGTATGACATATATTTTTATGACAGTAGAATAATACTCTACTCAGCCGGTTCTACCTCATCCGCTGGCAGATAAACTTCGCCGCCGTGTTTTTTGAACTCGTCGGACATCAGTTTCATGCCTTCCTCTGCCGACAGGCGCTCCAGGTCTGCTTTCTCGTTATCCGATAGATTATCAGCGTAATCGCGCACTTCCTGTGTAATCGCCATTGAGCAGAATTTCGGTCCGCACATAGAGCAGAAATGCGCTACCTTGTGCGCTTCCTTCGGCAGGGTCTGATCATGGAAATCACGCGCTGTCTCAGGGTCCAAGGACAGGTTGAACTGATCTTCCCAGCGGAATTCGAAGCGCGCACGAGAGAGTGCATCATCACGGATTTGCGCCGTTGGGTGCCCCTTCGCGAGGTCAGCCGCGTGCGCCGCAAGCTTATAGGTAATCACCCCCGCCTTCACGTCATCACGGTCCGGCAGGCCAAGGTGTTCCTTCGGCGTTACGTAGCAGAGCATCGCGGTCCCGAACCAGCCGATCATCGCCGCGCCAATCCCCGATGTGATATGGTCATAACCCGGCGCGATATCGGTTGTTAGTGGTCCAAGCGTATAAAACGGCGCCTCATGGCAGTGCTTAAGCTGCTCATCCATATTCTGTTTGATCTTGTGCATCGGTACGTGGCCCGGCCCTTCGATCATTACCTGAACATCATGTTTCCATGCGATTTTCGTTAGCTCACCAAGGGTGCGAAGCTCTGCAAACTGCGCCTCGTCGTTCGCGTCCGCAATACTGCCGGGGCGTAGGCCATCACCCAAAGAGAAGGAAACATCATAGGCCTTCATGATCTCGCAGATTTCTTCAAAATGCGTGTAGAGGAAGCTTTCCTTATGGTGGGCCAAGCACCATTTCGCCATAATGGAGCCACCGCGCGATACGATGCCCGTTACCCGCTTCGCCGTCAGGTGAATGTATGCAAGGCGAACACCAGCGTGGATCGTAAAGTAATCAACGCCCTGCTCGCACTGCTCAATCAGCGTATCGCGGTAAATTTCCCACGTCAGGTTTTCGGCGATGCCATCTACCTTTTCCAGTGCCTGATAAATCGGCACCGTGCCGATTGGAACTGGTGAATTTCGGATGATCCATTCACGTGTGTTATGGATATTGCGGCCTGTGGATAGGTCCATCACATTATCGGCGCCCCAGCGGGTCGCCCACACCATTTTGTCAACCTCTTCCGCGATTGATGATGTTACCGCGGAGTTCCCGATATTGGCGTTGATTTTCACGAGGAAATTACGCCCGATAATCATTGGCTCAGTTTCAGGGTGGTTGATGTTCGCGGGGATAATCGCACGGCCTTCGGCGATTTCCTTGCGCACGAACTCGCCCGTAATGAAATCAGGAATTTGGGCACCAAGGGGAGCACCGTCCCGCTCAAGCTTCTCTTTAAGTTCCTTGCGGCCAAGGTTTTCGCGCACCGCAATATATTCCATTTCCGGCGTTACAATACCCTGCTTTGCATAATGCATTTGGGATACGTTTTTGCCGGGCTTAGCGCGCAGTGGGCGAACCTTCACCGGGAATTCGGGTGCCAGGTATTTCTCTTCCACATTGCCGTTATCTTCAGGCTTGATTTCGCGGCCTTCATATTCCTCAACGTCACCGCGCGCAATGATCCAATCGCGGCGGCGCGGCGCAAGGCCCTTATAGATATCAATTTCGGAATTTGGGTCAGAATACGGGCCAGAGGTATCGTACACACGAACCGGTTCTTCGTTCGCCGTTGGGTGCAGGTGGATTTCCCGCATCGCGACCTTAACACTCGGGTCGTTTTCAGAAGTTACATAAATCTTCTTCGAGCCCGGCAATTCGCCAGTGGTGACCGCAAAATCCTTTGCAATGGTATCAGGCATGATATTTTCTCCGTTTCCTACGCTGGTGTTAGCCAGATCAGGTTCAAGGGTCTTTCAGGCAAAACGTAACCGTTCACTGCCGAAACTCTCAGCCCAATACTCGGGCTCCCCTAGGTTGATGAAAGGCGCTGTTTCCAACGCTTATAATGGTGTACTCCGATGCGCGATCACTGGCAAGGGAGCAAATGTGCGAACGATTCTTAACAAGAGATTGTTACTTAAAGTATTTTACGAAGTGAATTTCTGTACTATTTGAAATATCATGTAAAAATCGCGTATCTCCATCGACAAGATCAAACCCCTCGCGTTCATAAAACCGATGGGCACGAGTAAAGCGATCATCAGACCAAGCGTGTAATGCATCAGCCTTTTTATCCCGCATAATACCCAGCACATGATGAAGAAGCATTAGGGCATTACCCCTACCGCCTTCACCATTGCCTCGATGATCTTTATTAAGATACATGCGCTTTAGTTCATAGCTTCCCTCCTCAAGGGGGGCATAGGCAACGCATC
Source organism: Kordiimonas sp. SCSIO 12610 (assembly GCF_024398015.1). Lineage (GTDB taxonomy): Bacteria > Pseudomonadota > Alphaproteobacteria > Sphingomonadales > Kordiimonadaceae > CANLMI01. The sequence goes on along the minus strand of NZ_CP073747.1, from coordinate 1,611,756 downwards.
CAATAAGCGTATTTTTATCAACTAAGGCAAAGGCTTCACCGCCCTTATCCTTGATGTAACCCGCGTAGGATTTCAGATCGCTGTCCAGATCATCAAGGTCAAGGAACACACCTTCATATTCACTATAACAGCCACCAATCAGGGCGATCAGGGCCTCGGTATCATCACCAGTTAAGGCACGAATAACAGGATCGTGGTTTTCAGTTTCAGCCATTGTTTCCTAAACCATAGATAAGTGGTGAAATCTATATTCCTTTGATAGGCTGGTTGTATGAAAAAGTTAATGATTATTTTTGCATTTTTTATGGTTGCTGCCTTTCAAGGAGTAATGGATCACACGCTAATCACCAATAGCCCGCTTGAGGAACGAACGCCCGCCTTATCACCTGACGGGTCGAAACTTGCGTTCCTGAGAAGTGGTAATAATGACCGCGATCTCCAACTGGTAATTTATGACTTTAAAACAATGCGGCAACATGTTCCGAATAGCAGTATTGCCGTAAACTCGCCGCCTGTATGGTATGCTGATAATCAGAAGCTGTTGGCATCCGTGAAACAGGTCGATGGTTCTTACAAGCTCGCGACGATTGATAGTGAAAGCGGCGACGTATCCCTGCCCTTATATACAAACGGTTTGCCGGACGGTGATCAACTATTCCCAGACATATCACCGGACGGGACAAAAATAGCATTCTCAGTTCTCAAGCCCGCTAATTTCCTCGCGGGGCCAAGGCCTGATTTTGATATATTTGTTGCCGATACGAAGACAAATGACATTACCGCAATTGTTACCACGCAGTACCGTGATATGTGGCCACGCTTTGACCATGAAGGTAGCGGGCTGTATTTCTTTTCCCGCCATGGCAGCAAGGGCGAGAATGATCATATCTATCACGTGGACATCAGAACCAAAAAGATAAGAAACATCATCAAATCCAACGGCAATGATTTCGTACCAAGTCTATCACCAGATGGTCATAAGCTCGCCTTCGCTTCAAACAGAAGCGGCGAAGCTGCGATCTATATCCATGACCTGATAAGCGGCGAAACAAAACGCCTAACAAAACCCGGTACTGCCGCGAGCCACCCCATTTGGCACATGGGCGGATCGCAGATAATCTTCACTGCACGATCCAGCAACGGTGGGCGCGGTAATATCGCGATTATCCCAGAAAAACTGCTACATCTACTTGATAAATAAATTACCAAAATTCGCTATATTGATAGTTGGCTCAGTTATTATCCCAAATTTCGGATCAATTGGTTACTAGCTAGCTCCCTACATTTTCTTGATTCTTCAATACACGAACGCATTTTATCCAGCCAATCCGTACCAATATGAAACAGCTTACAAATTAGGCATAAGAATTTCATGAAATTCCTTTGGCGTTAAACAAAAAATTAAGGTTTTCAGCTATCGTTCATCTTGGTTTTGCCAGCATTGGCGGTACTAAAGCGATCAATGCCACATTCATTAGTAAAGGTGATGAAATGTTGAATGTCTTTAAATCAATCGGATTAGCAATATTACTGGCTGCAAGCCCTGCATCATTGCAGGCCAGTATAACATTTGATTTTACATCATCTGGAACCCGTAATGACGACCAATCGCTCACTTATTTTGCAAATGCGCTCAGCGTCAATGTTACTGGCTTTTATACGAGCGATGACATTGCGCCCTTTACCGGTTTTATTAATGATAATGCATCGCTGGAAGATACATCACGCGGCATTCGCTTCAACCGTAATGGAAACGACTTTGCTGGTATTGATGGCAGGGATCAGAACGAACTAGCGCGCTTTGAGTTTAACATCCCTGTTCGCATAGAACGAATTGGATTTACCTTTGTTGAACGCAATGATCAGTTTGACTTTTTTGCAGATACAAACGGTAACGGCATTGTTTATGACAATTTCATTGGGCATTTCGACCCGTCTGGTAGCCCAAGCAGTTTCACATTTGCTTCGGGGTCGCCGCTCGCCTCTGTATTTGGTATCGGCGCTGGCTTTACCGAAAACAATGACGATTTCTCAATTTCATCGATTACAGTCACGGCAATCCCCGAACCAGCAACATGGTTGATGATAATTTTCGGTTTTGCTGTAATCGGATTGCAGCTTCGCCGACGTAATCGCCAACGTTTTGCCTCTCAGTAAAGCTGCAAGCTTGTATTTAGATCAGTGTGTGTCTAGGGCTTATTAGTTTTTAACGCTAAAGCCCCTTACGCCGCCTATAGACTATTCGCCCTGCCTGCTTGTATGAAATTGCGATCGCGCCATATTCAAGCGCAAGCAAGCGGCGGCGTTCGCAGATATCAAAATGCTCTTTGTGAGTTCCCTTATATTGTATCCACTTATGGTCCGTTTGCAGCAAAGTCGCCATATGTAAAAGCTCATCGCGTGTATCCGCGAGCATGTGGCTCATCCGCATACCCCGGAACGGAATCATCGCATTATCAACATACACGGTCATAGATAACCTTTAAATACGGTGCTTGACTAAATGCCACGTTTAGGAACTAGTATAACCACCGTTCTAAAACATCACTTGCATCAGGAAACAGCTTGACACAAGTTTAGCCCTAGTTGGGATAGATGAAACATGTCAGTTCCTTTATAAGCCGTGGCAGGCTGTCCCCCCATAGCTATACCAGGATTCACTATAACACCTGGCTTAATGCAGCCGACTCGCATTAGATTAAGCAATGAAAGTTCAACAGCTTCAGGAGAAAAATTAAAACCTTTTATAATTTTTGATTTATCATACAAAACATCATCTAACTTCTCACTGGCAACAGTTCTAACTTTATCATTAAAGATAGTATTCAAAATCATCACATCAATTTGTTCCAACTCCTTCAACAACGATACATGTATCCTGTTAACCTCAATCGACATATTTGGATCCATTGCATTAGCTAACAACTTTGCCCATAAATCATGCAAATTATCATCGTCTTCTAACGTAGCGTTTTCAATAAGAGGAATAGCCGTTTTAGGTGGTACAGCTTTCGTTAGATCATCTTCACCAATACCTCTTTCCTCTAATATTTTTTCAGCTTTACTTGCTAATTCAGCGGCTCTTTCAAAGCGCATAAATTTTACTTTATCAGCTACAATTCCAACCCCGTCTTCAACTAAGCCGCCAAAAATCTTGCCAAAAAAACTGCCAGAACTTTGCAAACCATCGATGGCTTTTCCTGTTGTTTTGGCCACCTCTTGTATTGCTTTTGCGCTTTCAACAATTTCAGCATTTTCAAAATCACCGTCAGTCATACTAGCCCTTACTAATCAGCTGCCATTACTGCTTCTTCAATTTTTGACAATAAAGAACTACCTTTAAATCGCTCACGCAATGTATCTAACGTCACTTCACATTCACGAGGATTAACTCCATCGCGCAATACACGTACACCCTCATTTTCAGTTCTAAGTGTCAGACTTCCATCTTCATTTTTGTAAATGAACGTCTCGCGCTTACTTCCCATATGGTGAAAAATTTGAACTCGCTCAGTCATAAAATCCCCTAAAATAAATAATAGAATTAACGAGAGTGTAATTAATGCAAAATAGGAACTACTGATTTCGCACATTTTTTAAATGTGCAAAACCGCACCAGCGCTGTACCAGTTCTCGCTCAAAAATATCTAACGATAATGTATGCCATTTTAAAGTGTATTTCAATCAACCATTATCAACAATATGCTTCAACATGGCTAACAACGCTGGATACTATAATTAGGTAATCATTTTTCGAGTATTCACCCAAAAAAATACTGTGTGCATGATAAGTGATTTTTCATAAGACGATGACTTCACGCTGGATGTGAATTTTGAATGGCATCGTGCTGATTATGCTGGATACAAAAAACCGTCCAGCATAATACTGAACGGCTTCGTAATTTGGGTAATTCAAAACTGAATAAACAGTGATAGAATTAACGAGAGTAGAACTCGACCACGAGGTTCGGTTCCATAATCACAGGATATGGAACTTCGTCAAGCGTTGGTACGCGAACAAATGTTGCTTTCGCGCCGTCTACAGTTACATACTCAGGAACTTCGCGCTCTGGGCTTTGACCCGCTTCGATAACCATTGGGATACCACGTGATTTTTCACGGATCTCAACAACGTCACCTGGGCGGATACGTGCAGAAGGAATATTGCAACGACGGCCGTTTACAAGAACGTGGCCGTGGTTCACGAATTGACGTGCAGCGAAAACTGTTGGTACAAATTTCGCGCGGTATACGATTGCGTCAAGGCGTGTCTCAAGGATACCAACAAGGTTTTCGCCTGTATCACCCTTGCGGCGTGCAGCATCATCATAGTAGCGGCGGAATTGCTTCTCGCTGATGCTACCATAGTAACCTTTAAGTTTTTGCTTGGCACGAAGCTGGATACCAAAGTCAGAAAGCTTGCCTTTACGGCGCTGACCGTGTTGACCTGGACCATAATCACGTGAGTTTACTGGTGACTTAGCACGGCCCCAGATGTTTTCGCCCATACGACGGTCGATTTTGTACTTCGCTTGAATACGCTTAGTCATGCGAATTGCTCCTTTAAATTAGCACCACAGGCGATGTGAGGGTTAATCCAACACTTGTTATTAGCCTGTGCGGACAGAGCACCATTGCCCTGACCATTCATATTTGTGCGGCGTAGTTATAAGGAATAAGGGATAGAGTCAACCGGAAAACTGCGTAAACACTATAATTTTCATCACAAATGGAAGTTTAAGTCCGGTATTTCAGGAGCGCTTGCACGCTGGCGTCGCTAAGTCGATATAATGAACCAAGCCCCGACGCGGTTTCAACATATTCAATTGTCACGTCTGTGCCAATCATTTTGGCAACAAGATCATGGCTATAGCTATTCTCCAGTCGTATCTCTTCTGCCTTATCCTCATTATCATTTGGTGCCTTTATTACTACAACAAGATAATAGGATTGCCCCGACACCTGACTGGGGGAACCATCAAAAACCTGACTACCAGGCTGTGCCTTACCGCCGATTACGGTTGCAGGGTAAACAGCCTTGACAACGGGCTTATCAAAAACAGCAACCCCAATGATAAACAGGATAAATAAGGAAATTATCACACCAATGATTTTATGCATAAGACCTCTGCTTTAAGTGTCATTATGCATATGAGGTGATTTTTTATTTATTCAACAGATGGCTGTTCAACAGGTTGCATATTCTTCTTTGCAAAATCAACTTTGCTGGCAGCCGTAGAGTATGTGGATACACTAAACGGTACCATATAGGTTAAGACAACCTTGAACCAGTTAACCCCTATGAAACCGCCTATGATTGCTTCCCATTGATTGATAAGGCACAACAGCGTGCCAACAATAGAAGCAACCAATAAGGCACGGCGAACGGTTGAACGCTCCTTGACCGCATCCCAAAAACAGACCGACATACTCCCGTTCGCATCAGCCATAGAATCTTTGCCTTTATTGCTTACTCATTAACTCGACAATTCGACCTGCAATTTCCGCATTCTTTGCCGATCCGGAAATAGCAGCCTCGGTTTCTTTTTTTAATTCATTTAACTGTTCAACGACTGCGGCAAATGAAGTAACCTGTTTCGCAGCCTGTTCGCCAGTTTCACGCGTACGTTCCACCGCAGAATCAACAGCACTGCCAACATCGACAATTTGTGCCATACTATGCTTGCCATGCTCGGCGCACGATGACATATCAGCATTCAACGTTTTACAGTCATCCATGATTGGCCCCAATTCACCAAACAGTGTTGACATCATGGTATCAATCTCGTTCGCACTGGATTGGGTATTTGCAGCCAGTTCCTTAACTTCCTGGGCTACAACTGTAAACCCTGCGCCGTATTTACCAGCCCGCTTTGCTTCGATCATTGCGTTCAAGGCCAACATATTCGTTTGCTTGGAAATTGTTGTGATCTCGCCAGAAATTTCTTCAACACGCCGAAACTGGCTTTCGAATTTATCCAGCATCTCAGTCATCTTGTTGGCAAGCGCCATATTTTGTTCAAGCGACGTTAGAATACCATTCATTTCGCTTGTTACCTTGTGAACATCGTCGCTTGTTTTAAGAAGAACGCTGTTGTTCGCTTGCGAGCGCTCCTGAATTTCTTCAACACTTGCCGTAATTTCACGCGACCCTTCGACGACTTCCGTCAGAAACTGCGCCCGCCCCTTTGAGGCACTATTGACACGCAGTGCATTGGCTTTGATCTGAGAAGCCAGTTCACTGGCTTCCCGTATTTCACTATCATCTATATCTGTCATGTTCCTCGACCTAAACTATACCCTTCATGCGTGATCCCAATCATTTCCACGCATGAATTTTTAATCAGCTTTTCTATATAGAAATTTCATTAATATTTTTTGAAATCATACGGCTAATTTCGTCAAACGTTGTTACCCGCGAAATCTACGAATTAAGCTCGATGTATCCTGCCTGTTGCCGCCCATTTTCTGCACATCCGCATAAAACTGATCGACAAGTGCCGTCAGTGGCATTGAAACACCCAGGTTATTAGCTTCATTCAAAACAATTCCCAAATCCTTACGCATCCAGTCAACAGCAAAACCAAAATCAAACTCGCCGTTGATCATCGTGCTGGCGCGGTTTTCCATTTGCCAGCTTTGGGCAGCACCTTTTGAAATCACATCAACAACCGCGTTTGCGTCCAATCCGGCCTCCATCGCTAGGTTCAGCGCTTCTGAAAGACCCTGAACAATACCCGCGATACACACTTGGTTTGCCATCTTGGTCAACTGACCCGCACCAGCTCCGCCCAACAATTTACAAGATTTTGAAAAGGCTGCGATTACGGACTCCGCGCGGTTGAATACTGCGTCGTCACCGCCGCACATAACAGTCAAAACACCGTTGACTGCCCCTGCTTCGCCGCCTGATACCGGCGCATCCAGAAAACCGATACCAGCTTCTTTTGCAGCAGCATACATATCGCGCGCGCACTCAGCAGATGCCGTTGTGTGATCCACAAATACCGACCCCGATTTCATGGAGGCAAAAGCACCATTATCACCGATACAAACCTCTGCAACATCCTTATCAGCACCAACGCATGCAAAAACAAAATCTGCGTCCGCAACTGCACCCGCGACCGTTGGCGCCATATATATCTCAGCGGTATCATCTAACTGTGCTGAATAGTCCTCGACCCACGCCTCAGCCTTCGCCGTTGTTCGGTTATAAACAGTGACAGCATAGCCTGCACGCGCCAGATGCCCTGCCATCGGATATCCCATAACCCCTAACCCTAAAAAAGCGACTTTGATTTCTGATGCTTCGTTTTCTGGCACTTTGATTTCTGGCATATCCAATCTCCAAACCATTTTAATGATACAAAATATTGTAAATTATTCGTGGCTCACTTTCTTTTTCTTTGATGGACTGAACAGTCTAGCATAAGGTAAGCGAGTCATCTTGCTATGTGACATAAGCAGATATGATCAACTTGTCCAGAAGGGGAGCTTTGGATGCGGGGTTTAAAGATATTTTTCATCTTTTTAATTGGATTTATCGTCATTGGTGCGGCGATTGGATATGGCTGGTTAAGATCGAGCCTACCCCAAGTCAGCGGTGAAATAACACTGGATGGCATTACGAACGCTGTAACCGTTGCCCGTGATAATCATGGTATTCCCCATATCATTGGAAATGATGATTTTGATATCGCCTTTGCAACTGGCTTTGTTCACGCACAAGACCGTTTGTGGCAAATGGAATCAAACCGCAGAATTGGTCACGGAAGGCTCGCGGAAATACTCGGTGAGCCAGTAATTGGCTTTGACCGGTATTTCAGAACCCTTGGCTTCACTGGGCGCGCCCAGTCCGCTTATGATAATCTGAATGTGGAATCAAAAAAGATGCTGCAAGCCTACGCAGCCGGCGTAAATGCCTTCATCGAAAACAACAAAAGCGCCCTTCCGCCAGAGTTTTTAATTCTCGGCGTTACGCCAGAACCCTGGAAACCCGTAGACACAATGGTCTGGCAAAAAATGATGTGGCTCGACCTTTCGGGTAATATGCGTCATGAACTCGCGCGCGCAGAACTGTTTTCAAAGTTTACACCGGAACAAATTCGTTCACTATATCCACCCTATAACGGTGACGAAGAAACACCCTTTCCCAACCTGAGGGAAATCTACAGCGATTTAAACCTGACCGATGTTGTAGCCGCACTACCGCCAACCAAGCCAGAGGGATATGGCTCCAACAATTGGGTCATTTCTGGCGAGCACACAAAATCCGGTAAACCGCTCCTCGCAAATGACCCGCACCTCGGATTGACCACACCGTCCATATGGTACCTCGCAAGGCTTCACAATACGACAACCGGGCGAAACACAGTTGGTGTTACATTCCCCGGTTCGCCGTCTATCGTCCTAGGGCGCAATGATAAAATCGCTTGGGGCTTCACGAACGTCCTTCCAGACAGTCAGGATGTTTTTGTCGAGAAACTATTGGACAACGGTCAGTATTTAACTCCTGACGGGCCTGCTGATTTCATTATTCGGAAAGAAATTATCAAGGTTAAAGACGGTGAAGATATCACACTTGATGTTCGCGAAACCCGTCATGGCCCTGTAATCTCTGACATCGCACCCCGTGCTAGCAAATTCTTTGGTGAAAAATATGTGCTCGCGATGCAGTGGACAGCGCTCGGTGACAAAGACACTGGTGTCACAGGGCTATTGAAGCTTGGCCGTGCACAAAACTTTGAAGAATTTAAAGCTGCGGGTACTTATTATTACGGTCCCGAGCAAAATATGGTGTATGCGGATACCGACGGGAATATCGGATATTATGCCCCTGCTCTTGTACCGGTCCGTAAACCAGACAATGCCATCAACGGCCGCCTGCCATCGCCAGGATGGGACGAAAAATACGACTGGCAGGGATATATCCCTTATGATGAGCTTCCAACACGGGAAAACCCCGAAGGCGGCATCATCGCAACCGCTAACGAGAAAATCGTTGATAACGATTATCCACATTTCATTAACCGCGATTGGGCGCTTCCCTACCGCGGCAATCGGATCAGGGCTGAATTAAAGGCCAAAGCCCCACATGATTTAGCGAGCTTCGCTGCGCTTCAGGATGATTATGTGTCAGACATGGCCCGCGATGTAAAACCGTGGTTCATTCATTTCCTTGATCAAGATGATGACCGCGTAAAAGCACTTGCTGGCTGGGACGGTGCAATGGGCATCGACCTTGTTGAGCCTCTGATTTTTCATACATGGACAAACCATTATCAGGAACTATTGCTCAAAGACGAATTTGGCGAAATGTATGATAGCTTCAGGCGCATCAACCCACGCCTAATCAAAAGTAGCCTGTATTGGTCAATCGAAACGCCATCAGCGGATAACGCCTATTATGCACTGGAACCCATCGACAGGGATGCAGCACTAGCATGGTGCGACAATAAAAATACCACTGATACAGTTGAAACATGCGGGATGCTGGCCCGGCAAGCGTTTGAAGACACGATTTCTGACCTTACTGCCAAGCACGGTAGTGACTGGAAGCAATGGAAGTGGGGTAATGTGCATATCCTTACACAGTCCCACCGGCCTTTCAGCCAAGTTGACGGCATTAAAGATTATTTTGAGATCAAGGCCCCAGTGAACGGCAGCACGAACACCATAAATGTTGCAGGAAACAGCACTAATCCAAACAGTCTTCATGTATCAGGGCATGGCCCAAGTTACCGAGGTCTTTTTGATATGAATGATCTCGAAAAATCTTTGTATATTCAGCCAACTGGTCAATCAGGAAATCCGTTTTCCCACCACTACAGTGACCTGTTCCCATATTGGTTAAAAACTGAATTTATTGAGATCAAAACCAGTAAAACCATTCCTGAAAACGCTGAAGATATTCTGACATTAACTCCAAAAACATCGGGAGAGTAAGATGAATTTATCGATAACGAATGTAGATTTGATGGGCCCTATTTTGGCACAGATTGGTCTTGGTATTGTGCTCTTATTCATCCTTTATGCGCGCAGAATTCCCGCGATGGCGAAAGCAAAGCCAACAAACGAACAGATGCAGGATAAAGCTGCAACATCGTCGCTGCCCGCCCCCGCGCGTTATGCCGCAGAAAATTATAATCACCAATTTGAAGCCCCGGTGCTATTTTATGCTTTATGTATTGGTGCCATGGTCTCCGGCCTTGCGAGTGAACTAAGTGTTACATTTGCCTGGGCTTATGTTGGCCTTCGCATCGTTCATTCCATCATTCATATAACATACAATAAAGTTATGCATCGCTTCGGCGTTTTTATGTTGAGCAACATAGCTTTAATTGGGCTTTTCATTACGATTTTGCTGAATTATCTGGGTTAGCCAAAAAATAGTGTAAATATTCTCGAATTTAGCAACCACTTGTTAATATTAACCATATTATAGTGCGTTGATAGATTAAGCGGAGAAGACAATTGGCAGACGATAGCAACGAAAAGCCGATTATTAAAAAGGTTATCAAGGTTGAAGGCGGCGGCCACCACGGTGGTGCGTGGAAAGTAGCCTATGCGGACTTCGTGACAGCGATGATGGCCTTCTTCATGCTTCTTTGGCTTTTAAATGTTGCGCCACCGGAAACACTCGCGGGCCTCGCGGATTATTTTACGCCGACTACGGCTGCGATCGAAGGGCGGACTGGTTCCGATGCAGTTAATGCCCCAAGTTCAGACGCAAATGGTAACAACCCAACGCCTGTCGCTATTATCCAACAAATTGGCCCCCCTCCTGGCGGCCCAAACACTGGTGAGGAAACTGGAACTGACCAAGAAGGCGGCGGTGATCCCGATTTTGCTGCTGACGTTATCAATAATCGCGTCAAGGAAGCAGAGGATCTTGCGTTCGAGCAGCTTCAAGATCAGATGCGAATTGCAATGCAGGCCTCGCCAACATTATCTGATTTATCAGAACAGGTTCTCTTTGAAATCACCGAAGACGGTCTGAAAATTCAGTTGATCGATAAAGATCGCAGAGCAATGTTCAGAAGCGGTACAGCGGAACTTTATGGGTACGCGGAAACACTTATTCGCGAGGTTGGAGCCTCCGTTCAAACCTTACCAAACCGGATAACAATTCAGGGCCATACAGACGGTGGCCAATTCCGCGGTGCAAACGGCTATTCCAATTGGGACTTAAGCGCTGACCGTGGCAACTCGGCCTTGAAGGTCCTTTCGGAAACCGGCGTGACCGATGATCGCTTCTTTGAAGTGACTGGAAAAGCGTCAACGGACCCCCTATATCCAGACAATCCAAGTCGTATTGAAAACCGGCGCGTGACCATTCTGGTACTGCGTGAAGCACCAGTAGTGCCACCAAGTATTTCCGGCCGTCGTTAATAAGTTTACCTTAACGAAACAGCATAAGGCATTGCTATTGAACTATTAATAGCTTGTACCCGAACTATAAAACCGTTAAATTTCGATAATAAAATACTGATTATCATAAGATAAGAAACGGAATTTATGGAATTCGTTGAGCCAACAATACAAATGTGGCTAACATTTGCGGTCGTGGTCGGGGCAATCATCGCTTATGCAAATGATCGCATTCCACTAGAGCTATCATCAATTACAACTGTTGCTCTTCTTTTATTTATCTTCCATGTCCTCCCCCTTCAGGACACTGACGTTACAAAATCAATCTCGACAAAAGATTTACTTATGGGTTTTGCGGACCCCGCCCTGATTACCATCCTAAGCTTGTTGGTTGTCGGGCAAGGACTGTTGCAAACTGGGGCATTAAACGGTCCAGCATCCCTGCTTGTTAATTTTGGTGGCAAGTACCCGAAAACAACGATCATAGCATGCTTGGTCATTGTAATGGTCGTATCCGCGTTTTTAAACAACACACCTGTTGTTGTTATGTTCATCCCGATCCTTGCAACGCTCGCCGATAAATTGGGCAAGAAAACAGCGACTGTCATGATGCCGCTAAGTTTTGTTGCGATCCTCGGCGGAAACATGACGATTATCGGCTCGAGCACAAACCTGCTTGCAATTGGTGCCTTTGAAAACGCCGGCGGCGGACAACTTGGGTTCTTCGATTTCACAATCCCAGGTGCTGTAATGGCTTTGGTTGGTCTAGCCTACGTGATCTTTATTGCCCCCAAATTATTGGTTGACCGCGAAGGATTAGCAGGAAAACTTGCGGGTAGCGGCGGCAAACAATTCCTCTTCCAACTTGAGTTGGGGCCAAAGGACGACATGGTCGGCGAACGCGCAGTATCAGGAATGTTCCCAGGCCTCAAGGATGTTACCGTTCGTATGATTGAGCGCGGTCAAACCCGACTGCTGCCGCCCTATGACGATATCACATTAGAAGCCGGCGATGTCATTCTGGTTGCTGCGACACGCAATGTGATGACGGAACTTTTGAACGCAAGCCCTGACCTTGTCGCTAGCGCAGAGGGCAGCGAAGAAGAACGCGAAGCCGCCAACCAACGACGCGTCATTGCAGAAGCGGTTGTTGCACCAGCCTCCCGACTGGATAGCCGCACCCTTGCCCAAAGTGGTTTTCGTGCAGACACTGGCTGCACCGTGCTCGGCGTTCAACGCCGCAGCCGCATGATCCGCGCATCCATATCGCAGTTACGCATTGAAGCAGGTGATGTTCTTCTGGTGATGGGCAGCCGCGCCAACGTGCTCGCGCTTAGGAACAACCGCGATGTACTCCTGATGGAGTCGTCCGCATCCGACATGCAAATGCAGGCATATGCGAAACGCGCCCAAGCAGTCTTTTGCGGTGTCGTCGGGACAGCCGCGACAGGAATTTTACCAATCACAGTTGCAGCTCTTGCAGGTGCTACCATGATGTTGTTAACCCGTTGCCTAAACGTCCGGCAAGCTGGTCGCGCGATTGACAGGCGTGTGTTTACAATTGTTGGGGCTTCACTAGCGCTTGGAACCGCAATGCAAGGAACTGGCGGCGCAGCATGGATTGCCCACAGCGTTGTGGACCTGTTATCAGCTGCGCCCGTTTGGGCCTTGCTTTCAGGTTTTTTCCTGATGGTCGCCCTTTTAACAAATGTTCTGTCAAACAACGCAACAGCCGTTCTTTTCACACCAATTGCCGTTTCTATTGCTGCCACTTTAGGCATTGAACCGATGCCGTTTTTGCTTGCTGTTATATTTGGTGCAAACTGCAGTTTTGCAACACCAATGAGTTATCAGACCAATTTGCTTGTGATGGCCCCCGGGCATTATAAATTCAATGATTTCTTAAGGGTTGGTACACCTTTGATCTTTATTATCTGGGCTGCGTTTACAATTTTTGTACCTTGGTACTATAATTTGTTATAGTGATGAGTAAGGGAGTTCATTTTCAACATGACTGATCAAGGGCTTCAATTTCCCAAATTTTATGTTACGGCACCATCACCGTGTCCGTATATTGATGGTCAGATTGAACGTAAGGTTTTTACCGAATTAAACGGACCGGACGCAGCATCGCTAAATGAAGCCTTAGGTAAGGTTGGGTTTCGTCGCAGCCAGTCTGTTGTGTATCGCCCTGCCTGCGAAGCCTGTAGCGCCTGTATATCAGTACGTGTTCGCGCGCTTGAACATACCCTTAGCAAATCACAGCGCAGAATTCTCAAGCTGAATAGCGACATTAAAATAGAAGTGAAACCTGCAACAGTAACCGAAGAACAGTTTAATCTTCTTAGCGAATATTTAAATGACCGTCACAAGGACGGCAGCATGGCCTCCATGACAATCGATGAATATGCAGACATGGTAGAAACAAGCCCGGTTAGCACAAGCATCATCGAATATCGCCGTGTTTTAGACCAGAAACTTATGGCGGTTGGTTTGACCGATGAACTTTCTGATGGTTTGTCAATGGTTTACAGCTTTTTTGATATCCATGAACAAAACCGTAGTTTGGGTACCTATATTATCCTAAATCATATCGAGCGGGCGAAAATTGCCAACCAACCGTATGTCTATTTAGGCTACTGGGTCAGCGGAAGCCAAAAGATGAATTACAAGCGTCGTTTTAAGCCTTTGGAGCGCCTTGGTCAGCACGGCTGGTACGATATTGAAACTGACGACCTCGTGAAATAATATTTCCTCGACAATTACGTCTGAGGCGCTATGTATTCTAATCAGAATTTTTCTATTTCATTGCTCGGCATTAGAGTGATAAATAAAGCACAATTGCATCGTTATCAGGAGGGGTAAGCCAGTGAGCAATTCAGAAAAAACCGCATCACACGGCATAGAGTTCAATAAAACAGAGAAAACTTCTGTTCCCTCAAATAACAGACGCTCTTTTTTAAAGAAAGCAGGCATCGCGGGCGCTGCTGCACTTGTAGCAGCATGCGACAGCGGCGCTCAGGAAAACACTGGCGGCGGGCCAGCGATTTTATCCAAAAAACGCAACCTGAAAATGGTGACGAGCTGGCCTAAGAATTTCCCGGGCCTCGGCACAGGTGCTGAAAGATTGGCCAAACGAATTGAAACGCTATCAGATGGTCAAATCAGCATTAAAGTTTATGCAGCTGGAGAGCTGGTTGGAGCGCTTGGTGGTTTTGATGCCGTTAGCCAAGGCAAGGCGGATATGTATCACGCCGCTGAATATTACTGGCAAGGTAAATCTCAAGGTTTTAATTTCTTTGCGGCTGTCCCGATGGGCATGACCGCGAATGAAATGAATGCCTGGGTGCGTTTTGGTGGCGGCCAGGAACTATGGGACGAGCTTGCTGGTGGCTTCAACGTCAAACCCTTTATGGCCGGAAACACAGGCGTTCAAATGGGTGGCTGGTTCCAGCGCGATATCAACGCGATCGACGATTTTCAGGGTCTTCGCATCCGTATGCCTGGCCTCGGTGGTGAAGTGATGAAACGTTTGGGTGCAGCCCCCGTGACCAAACAGGGCGGCGAGATATTCCAGGCCCTTAGTCAGGGCAATATTGACGCCACAGAATGGATTGGCCCCTGGAATGATCTGGCCTTTGGTTTCCATACAATCGTGAAAAACTATTACTATCCTGGAATTCACGAACCCGGCACAACACTATCACTAGGCCTCAATAAGGACCTATGGGAAGATATGTCCGAGCGCGAGCAGGAAATCGTTCGGGCAGCAAGCGCCGCCGAAAACGACATAATGTTCTCTGAGTTTACGCTGAATAACGCACGGGCACTCAATACGCTTGTTAATGACCACGGTGTATTACTGAAAGAATTTTCACAGGATATCCTAACCAGACTTGCAAGCGTATCAGCCGAAGTTTTAACCGAAACCGCACAAAATGATGAGCTAACGGGCCGTATATTCAAAAGCTTCTCAGAGGCGCGCACAAACGGTATCCGCTGGGGCGAAATTGCAGAACAAGCCTATATGCAGGCGCGTGCAGCCGCTGAAAAATCCTAGTTTGAAATCCATACCACAATGCAAACGATAGCAGATACATTTGACAGGTTTCTGGAGGCGTCAGGCAAGGTTCTGGCGTTTACTCCGCTTCTGCTAATCCTTGTTCAATTTGCTATTGTTTTGATGGTTTATGTATTTGCGATTGGCAATGTAAAGCTTCAGGAAAGCCTGCAATATATAAATGCCTTGATGTTTTTGGGCGGCGCGGGTTACACAGCCCTTCATCAGGGACATGTTAGGGTTGATCTGTTCTACAGCAAGTTTTCGGATAAGAAGAAAAATATCGTTGATACCTTTGGAACGCTATTCCTGCTTATCCCGTTTCTCGGACTATTTTGGTGGGCGTCCATACCCTATATTGTCGATAGCTGGCGTTTTCAGGAAGCAAGCGTGGAGGCAAGCGGCCTGCCCTTTGTGTATATTTTGAAAACAACGCTTCTTTTGTTTGCGCTTAGCCTGAGCCTGCACGCAATTTCCCAACTTATCAAAACCATAAAATCGGTCAGGAAACAAAACTGATGGACATAAGCCTGCTTCTTACCATCAGTATGTTTATCACGCTGGTTGCTTTTTTGCTTTCTGGCTTTCCTGTGGCGTTTACCCTTGGGGGAACCGGATTATTATTCGGCCTGATTGGCCTTGCAACTGGTGCGCTTGATGTTAGCTTCCTGACTCTCCTGCCTGACCGTATATATGGAAACGTGATCCGTAATGAGCTCTTGTTCGCGATCCCATTGTTCGTCGCGATGGGGGTTATGCTTGAGAAATCCAATGTCGCGGAAGATCTTCTTGAAAACATGGGCAAACTGTTCGGTCCACTGCGCGGGGGGTTAGGCATCTCTGTTTCCATCGTCGGGGCCCTTCTCGCTGCATCAACAGGCATTGTGGGCGCAACCGTCGTTACAATGGGGCTATTGTCACTCCCCACCATGCTAAAACGCGGCTATTCACCCTCGCTTGCAACGGGTTCGATCGCGGCGGCAGGAACGCTTGGTCAGATTATCCCGCCATCCATCGTTTTGATACTATTGGCTGACGTTATGTCATCCGCATGGCAACAGGCGCAGCTTTCACAAAATATATTCTCCCCAACACCGATGAGTGCAGGCGAACTGTTTGCCGGTGCGCTTATTCCGGGCCTCGTGCTTGTTGGGTTATATATTCTCTATCAAATCCTTGTTGCCATCATAAAACCTGAGGCAAGCCCCGCAATTCCGCCGGAAGAAGGGGCACAGCTTGATACAGGGTTTTATCTCAGCCTCTTGAAGGCCTTGATGCCACCGCTCGTGCTTATTATCGCGGTGCTTGGCTCTATCCTTAGCGGGATCGCAACACCGACTGAGGCCGCGAGCGTGGGGGCTATTGGCGCTATGCTTTTGGGGGCTGCACGGCAAAATGCGAAATCGCTTCAGAACGTTTTGATCACGCTTGGGTGCCTGATCATCCTTCTGATGATCGCTACCTTTGCTGATCTGCGAATTGACCGTGAAAATGTACCAACGACGGACGTGATTGCATATTACGGGGCCATACTCCTTACTGTTATTTTTGCGATTGGTCTGGCGCGTGCCCTATGGCTATTGAAGACTAAAGCTATTTTAAACGAAGTGATGACCTCGACAGTTCGTATCTCGACGATGATTTATGCAATCCTGATTGGTGCTGCCCTATTCTCGCTCGTGTTCCGCGGCATTGGCGGTGATGAAATTATTGAAAGTATGCTGACCAACCTTCCGGGCGGTTATCTCACAGCGCTAATCCTTGTGATGCTCTTGATGTTCGTGCTGGGCTTCTTCCTTGATTTTATCGAGATCACTTTTGTTGTTGTGCCGATTGTTGCACCTGCCCTCCTCGCGATGGAAGGTAGCCTTGGCCCCATATGGCTCGGGGTATTGATGGCAATGAACCTTCAGACAAGTTTTCTAACGCCGCCGTTTGGTTTCGCGCTCTTTTACCTGCGGGGCGTAGTGCCTGAAAGCATTCCAACCACCGCGATTTACAAGGGTGTTATTCCATTTGTTATTATTCAGATTCTTGCGCTTGTTATGATTGCGCTGTTCCCTGAAATGGTCACATGGCTGCCAAAGCAGCTCTTTTAACCACAATATTGCATAGCTTCTATACCCTTTTACCCCGTTGGCGTTCTCTTCACGGCGTGATAGCGTTTGCTTGACGATCACACGGATAACGAACAAGGGAGGCAGCGACATGATCGCATACAGCATGGTTGGCACAAATAATCTCGAAGCATCTGGTAAATTTTATGATGCCATTTTCACACCGATGGGGGCAGAACGAACATGGGAAGCTGATAAATTCATTGCATGGGGAATCCGCGAATTGGGGCCAACCCCCAGCTTTAGCATCACCGCACCCTATAATGGTGAAAAGGCAACTGTCGGTAATGGCAGCATGACATCATTTGCAGCATCATCACCAGAAATGGTCAATGAAATATACAGGCTTGCGATTGAAAACGGTGGTAGCGATGAAGGCGAACCGGGCTATCGCGGCGATCCCGCATTCGGATTTTACGCAGGTTATTTCCGTGACCCCGACGGGAATAAATGTAATGCCTTCTGCATGGCACCCCAGAAGTAATCAAAAGCAAATCGGCACAATATGTCACCCCGTGTTTGCGAAGCTGGCAGTTATGCCACTCGATCGCGGGGTCCATTTTTAAATCCGTGCAAATTACTGGATACCGTGGTCAAGCCACGGTATGACAGCTTATGGTCCTATACTCATGAGCAAGTAGACCGTAAACATAAGAGCTAGTACGTGTATTCTCGGTATTCCCGACACGTTTGTTTTCGCGCAGCAAACCCTCTCGGGTGAAGCCAGCCTTTTCAAGAACATGAATAGAAGCCGTATTTTCGCTGTCAACCATCGCATAAACGCGGTGCATCATGAGGGTATTGAAGGCAAAATCTAATATACCGCGCACGCCCTCGCTCGCATAACCATGCCCCCATTGATCGACCGCAAGTGCATAACCCAAAATACATTCACCGTGATCAAGGTCAGTGACACCAAGGCGCACATTACCGATGACTTGGCCTGTATCCTTTAATACTAAGGCCAAATTAAACTCGGTGCGCGGCCTTGCACTCTGTTCCGCAACCACACGCTCGATATAACTACGCCCCGCACCTTCCTTCAGTTCGCCAACCTGCAAATATCGCCAGAATTTCTCCTGCGTGCTATAGGCCTCTACCGCATCAATATCATCAAAGGAATGCTCACGAATAATCAGCCGTTTGGTCTCTAATTTAATATGTGAAGGTTTGGTTGCCATAGTCATTCAATCAATAAGATCACATCTGTTTGTCTTGCGTTGATGGTAGCGCAGCGATATAGATTTTCCCATGAAAATGTCGATCAAAAAAACACATGCTACGATTACCATCACGGTCATGATGGTAATCGCGCTCTTTGGTAACCAGATATATATGAACCTGCGCCCATCGGACCCAATCCTGCCGGGCTGGGAAGAGTATGACCACGCGAAATTTGAAGCACGGCTAGCAGCGGGCGAGCCTATGCTTGTGGAAGTGTATGCCCCGTGGTGTCCTACATGCCTGAAGCAGCATGAGGCGTTTGAGGAACTTGAGGACGCTGGCAAGGCACCTAACGTGCGCGCAATCCGCGTGGATTTTGACCGCGATATCGCGTTCCGTAACAAATATAACCTGAATTACACGGGCACCCTGATGGTGTTTAAAGACGGTGAATATATCGCCGAAGGCGCTGGCCTCGTAAGCGTGGAAAAGATCAACGATTTCGTCAGTTTCTATTTCCCTGACGCATAACGGGTAAATTTTGCGTCGTTATTCCAATGAAAACGGAAATCCGTCGATATTGAGTTCTAGTGATATGAAATGGATTCCCAATCAAGTTGGGAATGACGATTATATTTTATCAATCAGCTCCAAGCCCATAGCTTGAAGCTGCACTTTCATTAGACTGTGGGTTATGTGCAGATGACTTAGGTTCTACTTTATTAGTAACAACAGGTTCTGCTCGTTTCATAATATCTGCTATGACTTTGTTTCTTATTTCGTCATAATCTGGCGAATTTGGTTTATCCTTAGCAAAGGCGATATAGTCATCTTCAGAACAATAGAGCGCAATTGCGAAAAACAAATATTTTTGAGGCACCTTATGCTGATCGCATATAGCCAAGACTTGCTCTGGTGTGAATACAGAACTTTGCCCGTATCTTTGAACAAGTTCTCTACGAAATCCAATAATAGTGTTTAAACTCGATTTTTTTGTCAGCCATTTAAACATCATTATCCCCCACTATTTTGATCAAATACTCCGTAAATCAAACGAAAAAAGAATTGAATAAAACAAAGGAAAACCCCGAAGAGTAATGGGAAAAATATTACATTCACTACAAAAGAAACTAATGGTTCTTCATATGAATGTTTAGAAGCAAAATATACAAAGATAATCATTGCATACCAGATGATGCATATTCCTAACCAAATTCTCTTTGTAAACTTGCTTGGTTTAACTAGCTCGAAAAAGGTTAGGTTTTGCATTCCATCACCCACTAAATTTATTATTCCGTGGGAAGCCCATTGGTGGCAGGCGTCCGGCGTTGCCGCGGCGGCCTGTCCATGGTTCAAGTTCGGTTTCGGTGCGCCAACGATCGGAATTACCGCCCATCGGCCATGTTAAGCCATCTGCCCGGTGGAAGATGGTGACATCCGCCATTCCGCAGCCCTTATAGCGCTGTAAAACAACGCCCTTCCCTCGGTTCAGCTCTGGCACTTCGTCGAGGCCAAACACCAAAAGTTTGCGGTTTTCGCCGATCACTGCTACGCTGTCGCCGTTCACTGTCATACAGTGGGTTGCGCTGGCATCACCCGATACATTCAAAATTTGCTTCCCGCCCTTTTTCATGGCGATTGCCTTATCGGCGTCCAGGCGGAAGCCCTTACCAATCGAAGATGCGACAAACAGTTGCTTACCCGGTTCATACGGTAGCAAGGCAACGATCTCGTCGTTATTATCCATATCGACCATCAGGCGCACGGGTTCGCCGTTGCCGCGCCCGCCCGGTAGTTTGTCCCCACCCAGCGTATAGACTTTACCGTTTGTCGCCATCAGGAAGATTTTATCGGTCGTATAGGCATGGAAGCGGAATTTTTCTTCGTCACCTTCTTTGTACTTCAAAGTCTCTTCAGGTTTTGTGTGCCCCTTAAGCGCACGGATCCAACCGCGCTTGGAGCACACAACCGTAATGGGTTCTTTCTCAATCATCGCCTCTAGCGGGATTACCTCTGCCACTGGCGCGTCGCCAAAGCGCGTACGGCGCTTACCAAGGTCAGTATCCTGCCCAAAGCGTTTTTTGATATCCGCGAGCTTATCGCCAACCGCAATCCACTGAAGCTCGGTTGAGTCCAGAAGCGCGAGGATTTCAGCGCGTTCGCCCTCTAATTTAGAGTGCTCGGTTTTGATCTCCATTTCCTCAAGCTTCCTAAGGGCGCGCAGGCGCATATTCAGGATCGCTTCGGTTTGCACTTCCGTAAGCTTGAAGGTTTCCATCAGGCTTGCCTTCGCATCGTCCTCTTCCCGGATAATGCGGATCACCTCATCAAGGTTAAGGTAGGCAATCAGGTAACCTGAGAGGATTTCAAGGCGGCGCTCGATCTTCGCAAGGCGGAAACGGCTGCGGCGCAGTAACACATCAACCTGATGATCAAGGAAACTATCAAGTACTTCACGCAGCGATAGAACCTTGGGCCTGCGATCAAGCGCAATCACATTCATATTAAGCGAGAAGCGAACCTCAAGGTCCGTCAGTTTAAACAGGCTTTCCATCAACATATCGGGCTCGACCGAGCGGTTTTTCGGCTCCAGCACAATGCGGATTTCGTCCGTAGATTCGTCCCGAATATCCGTCAGGATCGGGAGTTTCTTATCAGAAATCAGCTCGGCGATTTTCTCAATCAATTTCGATTTTTGAACCTGATACGGAATTTCCGTGATGATAATATTATAAAGGCCGCGTGGTAGGTCTTCCTTTTCCCAGCTTGCACGCAGGCGGAAGCTACCCTTGCCCGTATTATAGGCTTCGATAATATTTTCGCGTGGCTCAACAATCTGACCGCCCGTTGGGAAATCCGGCCCCGGAATACGGCTCATGAGCGCTTCGGTTGACACGTCCATATCGGGCTTACGGCGCGCTTCAATGAGAAGCTGTAGGCCATCCATCAACTCACCCACATTATGGGGTGGGATTGATGTTGCCATACCAACGGCGATACCTGTTGATCCGTTCGCGAGCAAGTTCGGGAATGCGCCCGGAAATACAACCGGCTCTTCCTCTTCACCATCATAGGTTTTGAGGAAATCAACCGCATCTTCCTCCAGTCCTTCCATCAGGCTGGCGGCGACTTCGGTCAGGCGGGCTTCGGTGTAACGCATCGCGGCCGCATTATCACCGTCAACGTTACCAAAGTTCCCTTGCCCGTCCACCAGCGGAAAGCGAACCGAGAAATCCTGCGCCAACCGCACCAATGCATCATAAACCGATTGGTCGCCGTGCGGATGGTATTTACCGATCACATCACCCACAACCCGCGCACATTTTTTATAGCCCGTATTCGGGTCAAGCTTCAGAAGCCGCATGGCGTACAAAAGCCGCCTGTGAACAGGTTTCATACCATCACGCACATCCGGCAAAGAGCGCGACATGATGGTGGAAAGGGCGTAAGCGAGGTACCGTTCGCTCAAGGCATTCGCAAACGGTTCTTCGATGATATTTTCATTAAAATCGGAATGTTCAGTCATGAAAATGACTATAACGATCTATCCTGAAATGGCTATAGATTATGTATGCAAAATGCCCACATTTTTTGCTTGTGTTTTAATCCGCTTCAGCGCGCCGCCTAACCGTCGATAAAAAACGCTCGCGAGCGGCTGGTTGGCCGTTCTTCGCCTGCCCCCAAACATGACGTTCCATGAAAAAACCCGTGAGCGTGAGGCCATTGATAACATCTTCATTGCCGTCAACCGGGGCTTGGCTTGCAAGCATAAATTCAGGAAGTGGCAGAAGCTTATCATGGTATGGCTTCCCGGCCTCCCTTGATACTGCCCTCCCTGTTTTTGGGGAAACATAAACAAGATCATCCGGGCTACCCGTAGCTGCGCATTTGGATAGATCGAGACCATACCCAAGCTCTGATAAGATCCCGAGCTCTAACCTCGCCAGCCCACTCGCCAGATACTGTGGATCATCACTGTCTTCAAGCAGCTTAATCAAAATTTCTAGCACCTCGTAAACGCCGCTGTGGGGTTCACGTTCTGGTAGACTTGCAGAAATTACTGATACGATGGCAGAGAGCGCACTGAGACGAAACCCATCCCCCATCAGTGACCCAAGCGGACTGTGAACAAGTTCGACAGTGAAGCGCCCCAAATTGCCTTCAATGCGGGATCGCCATGTAAGCGCAAGCTTGTTACCTGCCTGTAGGTTGGCGCGGCCACGCTTGCCACTGCCGCCCTTTACAAACCCTCGATGACGGCCATAGTTTGGCGTTAAAACCTCAAGAACAGCATCGCTTTCGCCGAGTTTACTGGCCGATAGCACAATTCCTTCGTCCTGCCAGTCCACAATATGCCTCTAACTTCTTGAAAGCTTAATTCGTAAACACCTAATCTACAAATTCCTAATCTACAAATTCCAGGCCCATATCCTGATACACGGAACGATCATCCGCCCAGCGCTCGCTAACACGTACATGCAGGAACAGGTGAACCCTGCAATCAAAGGCCTCTTCCATTTCTTCGCGTGCCATCTGACCGATGGTTTTGAGCATGCTACCGCTCTTGCCAATCACGATGCCCTTTTGGGTATCGCGGAGCACATGAATAACCTGCTCGATCTTGACCGAGCCATCCTTGCGCTCTTCCCACTTTTCAGTTTCAACCGTTGTTGCATACGGCAGTTCTTCATGAAGGCGTAGGAATACTTTTTCACGGGTGATTTCCGCTGCCAAGTTACGCATGGTAACATCAGAGATTTGATCTTCTGGGTACATCCATGGCCCCTTAGGAGCCAAAGACGCTAAATGGGCCTTCAGGTCATGAACACCATTGCCCTTAAGCGCTGATATCATGAAGGTTCCAGAGAAAACACCCGATTCATTCAATTCCTGTGTTAAGGCAAGCAAGGTTTCCCGTTTAATCAGGTCAATTTTGTTTAGCACCAAAATAGCCTTATGGTTATTTTCCTGAAGGCTTTCAACGATGCGCTTCACATCATCAGTGATGCCTTTTTTCGCATCGATCATTAATACAGTTGTTTCCGCGTCTTCTGCGCCCTGCCACGCTGCACTAACCATCGCACGGTCAAGCCGACGTTTGGGCTCAAAAATACCCGGTGTGTCAATAAACACCATCTGGGTATCCTCAAACATACCAATTCCGGTAATGCGGGTGCGGGTGGTTTGAACCTTGTGGGTCACAATCGCAACCTTCGCGCCAACCAGCGAGTTCAGAAGCGTTGATTTGCCCGCATTCGGCGCACCAATAATGGCATAAAACCCACAGCGCATATCATCTGTAGCGGCAGTTAGATCAGTCATATTTTTATAGCTTTCTTTTAGCTGTTTGCAGCTAATTTTTCCATCAAAGCAGCAGCGGCAGCCTGCTCAGCAAACCTTTTGGCTGGCCCTTCAGCGGACGCGTTATTAACCCCTTCCACCTCGGCCTGCATGTTAAAAACCGGGTTATGGTCAGGACCACTGCGTGACAATACATTATATCTGGGCAGAGGTAAATTACGCGCTTGGCACCATTCCTGAAGCAATGTTTTCGCATCCTTAAAGGCATTTACGTCCTTGCCAACAATTTCTTTCCAGTGCGTGCGGACAAATGTATTTGCGGCGTCAAACCCACCGTCCAAATAAATGGCACCGATAACAGCCTCGCAAACATCGCACTGGATCGCGTCCTTATCCCTAGTGCCCTCCTGCTCCGCGCCAGGGGCAAGCAAAATAAGGTCAACAATTTTCAAGTTGCGCGACATTTCCGCCAAGGTCTCGCGGCGAACAAGTGCACTGAAACGCTGGTTTAACTGGCCTTCATCCTCTGACGGGTATAAATCCAGAAGCCAATCCGATATAATAAGCCCAAGAACCCTATCACCCAAAAATTCAAGCCGCTGATAATTATGACGCCCGGAAAGGGATGGATGCGTTAAAGCCTCTTCAAGCAAGCTCACTTTGTTGAATGTATAATCAGCAACTTTTTTTTGTATTTTTTGGGTCATAAAGTACTATTTTAAACTCAGAAATCTATTGTCTTGCTTCTTCCATCAAGCGACGCATCTCTTTAACCGATGCATCAAGCCCAACAAAAATAGCCTCTCCCATCAAGAAATGCCCGATATTCAGCTCTCTAAGGCCAGCAATTGCAGCTATTGGTTTTACTGTTTCATAACTTAAGCCGTGACCTGCGTGCATTTCAAGCCCAAGTTTACTCCCGAGTGCCACCGCTTTTTCAATCCGTTCCAACTCTGCGGCACGTTCTGCGCCTTCAAGGTCACAGTAAAGTCCGGTGTGAATTTCTGTTACTGGTGCCTGAAGGTCTGCGGCTGCACGTATTTGATCTTCATCGGGGTCAATAAACAAACTAACCCTGATGTTGGCTGCACTTAGTTCACGGATTAAAGGCGCCAGTCGATTATGTTGACCAACCGCATCCAAACCGCCTTCTGTTGTCAGTTCCATGCGTTTTTCAGGGACAATACAGCTTGCGTGTGGCTTATGGCGAAGTGCAATCTCGAGCATTTCCTCGGTGGCGGCCATTTCAAGATTAAGCGGCACGGTTAATTTTTCTGACAATTCAGCGATGTCTTCATCGGAAATATGACGACGGTCCTCGCGGAGGTGCGCCGTAATTCCATCTGCGCCCGCGTCAACCGCAATCATCGCTGCACGAATAGGATCAGGGTGCGCAATTCCACGCGCGTTACGGATCGTTGCAACATGATCAATATTCACACCTAGCCGTAACTTATCCATTCTGGCTATACTCCTGCATGCTTTTCTTTTTCACACGTTCAGCACGCGCATTTTTGTAGCTATCCAATACACCTTTTAGCGCAAAATATCCCAAAAGCCAGACAATTACACCAAGTAAGGCACCCCCGATCATCAACGGAAATACAAGCGGTAGAAATGACGCCAAATAATCATAGGGCGCGCTCAATAAGGCGTCCCATGACCAAATCGGCACGTCAGAAAGCACATCCCTGCCTAAAATAGCCGAACCAATTTTCGCAGCTAAGGCAAAAATAAAGGGAAATGTCCATGGGTTACCAACAGCCGTGCCAATAGCGGACGCCAGCATGTTGCCGCGCGTCAACCACGCTACACCAAACCCCATAATGAAATGGAGTCCTAAAAACGGCGTAAAAGATACAGCCATACCAGATGCTACGCCCGCAGCGATGCTGTGCGACGTATCGGGAATTCGGGCGATACGATGCCAGATATAGATGGAGGCACGCTTCCATCCGGAGCGCGGCCACAAAAAATCACGCACTTTACTAAATCGTGTCTGGCTATGTCTTCGCCTGAACAGCATTACTCGTTACTTCAATCCTCGACTACCTGGCTTAACCGCTGGAACATCTTTTAAATCCTCAGGGATATTATCGGCATCAAATATTGGCGCTTTTATGGTCGCAAGCGCCGTTAAAGGCACGCCAACATCCGCGGTCCCGCCTGATCGATTAATCAAACAACCGGCTGCAACTACATTCCCGCCAAGGTCATTGATTGTCTTAATACATTCGCGCGACGACAGGCCTGTGGTCACGACATCTTCCATCATCAGAATACGAGCGCCTTTTGGAATAGCAAAGCCGCGGCGCATAGCGAATTCTCCGTCAACGCGCTCAACAAAAAAGCCGTCGACACCCAATTGACGAGCGACTTCATAGCCAACGATAACACCGCCCATTGCTGGACTGATTACCAAATCAATTTCAACGCCAGTAGCAAGTAGTTTATCTGTAAAGGCCTTACAAAGCCGTGCCGCACGATCCGGGTTCATTAAAACCCTGGCGCACTGAAGATACACGCTACTATGCATGCCAGATGACAGCTTAAAATGCCCTTCGAGTAGGGCATCAACACTTCTAAACTCATCAAGAACAGCTTGTTGATCCATTTTACACTCCAACTTTGTTACGCATCAGCGCTCTACAGGTTACAGCCATGCACATCAAGCCGTTTCTTTGTCCCCAAGACGATTAATACGATCAACACGGGAAACCAGTTTTGAAATCCGCATTGTTCGCATAATTGTTTTTAGATGCTCGTCATCGCGAACTTCCACGTCAATATGCATGACATAAAATTCAGGATCGCGTTCCGGGATTATAAGGTTGGAAACATTACCACCATTTTTCGCAACAATGCTTGCAATTTCAGCCAAAACCCCACGTTGGTTCACAACATCAAGGCTAAGCAAAGCAACATAGAAATCATCGTCTTCATTGGTTTTCCAACCAATATCAACCCAAAGCTCAGGCATTTCGTCAAAGGCCGCAAGTTCAGGACATTCAGTCCGATGAATTTGCACACCTTGTCCCGGGCGTTTAATACCAATTATTCTGTCACCCTTTATCGGGGAACAACATGATGACAAATGAAAGGCCGTACCTTCTTTTATTCCAGAAACAGAAATTACATCCCCTGATATCGCTTCATCATCCTGATGCACTAACGGTAGCGCATCACTACGCTTATCCTCCTGAAAACCAGGGAAAGCAGACCTTAAAACAGCATCCTCAGACAAAGCGCCCTGCCCTAGGTATGTATAGAGCATTTCTGCGTCATCAAGCTTCATAACCTTGGCAGCATCATCAATCACTGTCTCAGAAAATTCATAGCCATTACGCCTACACGCACGCTCGATTAAATTACGGCCAAGTTGGCTATATTCGGCATATTCTTTATTTTTGATGTATCTTTTGATCGCAGAGCGAGCACGACCTGTTACCACAAAACTTTGCCAACGCTGCGACGGCGTTTGATCTTTCGATGTCAGGATTTCCACCTGGTCACCATTTTGCAACTTATTCCTCAACGGAACCATTCGGCTGTTCACCTTTGCACCGACACAGCGGTTCCCAACCTCGGTATGCACGGCATAAGCAAAGTCGACACATGTTGCCCCCTTTGGAAGGGGGACAATTTCGCCCTTAGGCGTATAACAAAAGACTTGATCTTTGAACATCGCAAGCTTGGAATGTTCCATGAAATCTTCTGCGTCATCGCTTTGCGCATTGATGTCCAGAAGTTCCTGCATCCAGCGATATTGAGATCCATTTTCAACACCGGTGCCCTGTTTATATTGCCAGTGTGCAGCCACGCCGTAATCCGCCTCGTCATGCATTTCAAATGTGCGGATTTGCACTTCTAGCGGGCGCTTATTCGGGCCAATAACCGTTGTATGAATAGAACGATAGAAATTAGGCTTAGGGATCGAAATATAATCCTTAAACCTGCCAGGAATTACCGAATAGGTCTGATGAACAATTCCGAGCGCCTTATAACAATCCGCAGCTTCAGGAACCACAATCCGAAATGCCAGAACATCCGACAATTGCTCAAACTCAATTTTACGGTTCTCCATCTTACGCCATATCGAATAAGGCTTTTTTATCCGACCATAAACCTCTGCATCGACACCATTTTCCCTCAGTAGGTTTCTAAGTGTTTCAATCGTTTCTTTTTCAAGATAAGGGTCTTGCTCGATCAAATAATTAAGGCGCGTTGTTATCGCTTCCATCGCCTCAGGGTCGAAGTGCTCCAACGCCAAATGTTGCAACTCGTCCTTCAGTTCATTCATTCCCAGACGTTCAGCAAGTGGTGCGTAAATTTCCAAGGTTTCCAATGAAATGCGACGGCGTTTCTCACGCTTTTTAATATGGAAAAGTGTTCGCATATTATGCAGACGATCCGCGAGCTTCACCAACAAAACACGAATATCATTTGACATCGCGAGCAAAAATTTACGGAAGTTTTCTGCTTGGCGCACGCTTTCGGTCTGCAATTCAATTTTCGACAGTTTTGTAACACCATCAACCAATTCAGCGATCTTTGGCCCAAAGGCCTCGTCGATTTCAGGAATAGTGGCAACAGTATCTTCAACGACATCATGCAAAAGTGCCGTTGCAATCGTATCGCTATCCAACTTCATAGAGGTTAAAATGCCTGCCACTTCAAGCGGATGAGAAAAATAGGGGTCACCTGACGCCCGTTTTTGCGTGCCGTGCGCTTTCATCGCGAACACATAGGCGCGGTTCAACAGGGCTTCATCGACATTCTTGTCATAAGCTCTGACCAAGTCTACAAGTTCAAATTGACGAATCATGAAAGCCTCTTACGCGAAAACATATCTTTAGATATATGTGGCTAAATTCCTCGCAGGTATCAAGGGATATTCACGACAGATTGACAAAACATAATAAAAAAGCCTGACAATTTTGCCAGGCTTTAAAAAGACACTATTTAATTGCCTTATTCTGATGAAACTGCAGGGTTCTGATCGTCCATACCAGCCATAAGAATTGTCATATCAACTTCTTCCGGTTCATCGGATTCTACTACCTGACGTAAGCCATGAACAATTGATTCGTTCAAATCGTATGGCTCGACTTTTTCTTCCGCGATTTCACGAAGGGCAACAACAGCAT
This sequence comes from Kordiimonas sp. SCSIO 12610, assembly GCF_024398015.1. Lineage (GTDB taxonomy): Bacteria > Pseudomonadota > Alphaproteobacteria > Sphingomonadales > Kordiimonadaceae > CANLMI01. The sequence continues at coordinate 1,582,597 of NZ_CP073747.1, read as the reverse complement.
TTTTATCGTTATCACGATCAACATGAAGCGGTGCACCAGATGAAATCTGACGTGCACGTTGTGCAGCGCTTAATACAAGATCAAAGCGGTTATTGACTTTATCAACACAATCTTCAACGGTTACGCGAGCCATTGCATTCTTCTCCAAAATTCCTGAACAGTTTTCACTGTATTACAAGCGGGTGCTTATACATAGCAAATTATAGCATGTAAAGCCGAGAATCTGCTATTTTCGCCTAATATTGCCTAAGAATTGGCGATAACGACTGGCTTTTCATCACTGCCTTTCTCCAACTCCCTCAAAATTGTAGTCGCAGTTTTCTGAAATACAGGATGCACCCAATCTGGTGCCACATCAACAATCGGGTCCATAACGAACATTCGCTTGTGCGCACGCGGATGAGGGACCATCGGATCTGTAATAAAAACAGAAGCATCTTTATGGTTTGCAAGTTCGCTCCAACTTTTCTGATCAGGCAGTATCAGTCCTTTATGTGCGATCAGGTCTATATCAAGCGTCCTCGCGCTCCAGCGTTCACCTCGCTCGCGACCAAGTTCAGCCTCAATACGATGGAATATGGAGAGTATTTGCTTAGCCGTTAAATCGCATTCAATTGAAACTGCGCAATTAATAAAATCTGGCTGATCTGAAACTGGTACGGGCTTTGTGACATAGAATTTTGATACGGCCAGCACTTTTAGGCCAGCTTCATCAATTAGTGTAATAGCCTTGCGAAGCGTATCAATGGGCTGCCCTGCCCTTGAGGGAATATTGGCGCCCAGTGCAGCAATTGTAGTCATATATTCATTCCACACTTTAAATTAATGCATGAATTGGTCGTACAAGCATCATCCCAACCCAAATTTACCAAAAATTAACCAGTGGTAAGCACTCTATACATCAATACTATTTTATATCAGTTGCTAGTACATATTCTTTTTATTGGATTGAGTTAATGATTTTTTACCCTGAAGAGCGGCTTGCTTTATTCATCGATGGTTCGAACCTTTATGCAACAGCCCGCGCTTTAAGTATGGAAATCGACTATAAAGCCCTTAGGGCTTTTTTTTCAAAACAAGGTCGCCTCGTCCGGGCTTTTTATTACACGGCAATATTGGAAGACCAAGAATACTCCCCTCTTCGCCCTCTTATCGACTGGCTGGATTACAACGGATTTACACTGGTGACCAAACCAGTAAAAGAATTTACCGACGACCAAGGCAGACGAAAAATCAAAGGCAATATGGATATCGAAATTGCAGTTGATATGCTGAACATTTCTGAAAACATCGATCATATTGTTCTCTTTTCCGGTGACGGTGATTTTCGCCGCCTGATCGAAGCGGTCCAAAGACGCGGTGTAAGAGTAAGTGTTATTAGTTCAAATAAAACTCAACCCTCGATGATTGCGGATGAGTTAAGGCGGCAAGCCGATCAGTTTATTGACCTAATGCAACTGGAAAACACCTTTGGTCGCATTATAAAGGACGGTCAATCAACCCCTAATCAGCAGAGCTATAGGCCGCCTGATGAAGAGGAAGATAATGATTTTTATGCTCACGAGGATGCATAAAATCATAGCTTCTGTTTGACGCTTTGACCAATACAAGCCATAAAAGCGGCCATGAACTGATCACTTTCTATCATAGTCGAGGCTATTTATGTCACAATCTAAAGCATTTCCACCTGATCCGCAGGCGGATTGTAATTTATGCCCTCGTCTTGTTGAATTTCGTGAAGAAAATAAAAAGAAATTCCCTGATTTTTTCAACGGCGCGGTTGGAAGCTTTGGCCCCAATGACGCACGACTTTTGATCATTGGTTTGGCGCCTGGTCTGAAAGGGGCAAACCGAACAGGCCGGCCGTTCACCGGCGATTATGCTGGGGATTTACTATATAGTTGCCTGGAGCAAGCTGGCCTCGCCAAAGGTACGTACGACAAGCGCCCTGATGATGGTTTTGAGTTGATCGATACCATGATTACAAATGCGGTTCGCTGTGTTCCACCCCAAAACAAACCCATCGGCGAAGAAGTCAATAACTGCCGCCCATTTCTGAATTCGCGCATTTCAGCGCTGAAAAACCTAAAGGCCTATCTTGCGCTCGGGAAAATTGCCCATGACACAGCGATCAGGAATTTTGGCCTTAAATTAAAGGACTATCCGTTTGGGCACGCCAAAGTTCACGAACTACCGGACGGTAAGTTCCTGATCGATAGTTATCATTGTTCCCGCTATAATGTGAATACCAACCGAATTACAGAAGCGATGTTTCTGGATGCATTAAACCTCTGTAAAGAAGCAGTCTATCCACAAATTGCATAAGCTGAACAAAGGCTGAATAAAGACTGGATTTCTGAATTTTTCCGATCAACAAGAATTTATCAAACTCTGTAATTAGTTTAATTTCACAGTGATCGCACACGGTATATCAATATAAAAATTTATATAATTGATTACCAGGTTAGTAACGCTATGAGCGCCTTAAATTTTGACAGTTCAGAAATAGTATTCAAAGAAGGCCGGACTATCTTTGAAGAAGGCGATGAAAGCGATAGCGTTTATTTGCTTACGGACGGCGAGGTTGAAATCTTACGTCAAGATCAAGGCGTGTTTCATCATCTTGGCATTTTAGACCGTGGAAATTTATTAGGGGAAACAAGCGCGCTTCATAAGTCTACACGCTCAGCAACAGCGCGTGCAAAAACCACAGTTCGCGCAATATCCATCGACGCCGATACCTTCCGCAGAAGCTTCACTGACCCGCTGGTAAAACACGTTCTTATGACCATATCAGGCCGCTTGCGCGAACGTTATGTACCCAAGCGTGACCTCGTTAAAAACTCCGAACTAATTACGCGTGTGCGAAAGGAAAAGCGTCAGCGTCATGACGGTATTCCCATTATCTCGGGGGTAACTCCGCTTGTAATCGATAAATTGCTCTCTGATGTGCGTGTAACCGAATTCCCTTTTGTCATTGGCAATACTAGAACACAGGGTCAAATGGCTGTTTTAACCAACCAGTCATTGATGATCCCGTTACCAACCGCACCAGATTTGGACTCCCGGCACTTTGAATTTATCAAGCGCGGCCGTGACATTGTTATCCGTGATCTTGGCAGCAAAAACGGAACCGTGGTTAATGGTGAAACCATCAGCAAATACGGCAAGAAATCCGAGATGCTTTTGGAAGCCGGTGAAAACACAATCGGCACAGGCGGGATGCGAAGTAAAGTTACCTTCCTCGCCAGCCTGACCCCAATCGAATAGGTCAAATCGCAATTACTGCGACTGAACCCATTCTTTGATTTTCTTGATCATATCAACCGCATTTTTATTATCAGGGTTCAATTCTAACGACTTCTGATAATTGAATAGCGCAAGATCAGGATTTCGCGCCTTAACATAGGCTTCGCCTAAGCTGTCATATGGATTGGCAGAGCCCGGAAATTCAGCAACATTTCGTTTAAAAACCTCTATCGCTGCCTCCAGGTTATCGCTTCGAAGCAATTGATAACCAAGGGTGTTTAATGCGTTTTCGTTTTCAAAATCATACAGATCAAAATCACTTGCTTTCAAAGCATCGTATTTTGCCAGGCATGCCTTTACGTCAGCTGCACACCCTTCTGCAATAGCAACATTGATTGGTTTTTTGGGTACCTGATAGGCCTTCCCATCCAATATGGCTTCAATGGACTGTGTGAGCTCAAACAGTTTTCTGTTCTTATTATTCGTCAGTAAAATGATTGCTGTGTCTTCGGCAGCACGGTAAGTAACAAGCGCCTCATAATTCACCGATGAACCATGATGCTGATGATACTGAAGGGTACCACCATTACTATATTCGCTTCTTCCAAGCGCACCCAGTTCCCTCGGCGAATAGGATGCAAACAGGGTTTTAACAGACGCCTCGGAAACCAAACGATGACTGTGTAAAGCGCGGAACCATGCCACCATGTCTTTGGCAGTCACAAGCACCCAGCCTTTAATCGGCAAATCAAAATCCGGATCATTTTTAAAGTCATTATTGAAGGCAACAGGAACATCGCCTTCACCAAGTACCGGGTCCACAAGCGCTGTCGTCATCCCTGCTGGTTTTAAGATAAATTCCTTAGCAAATTCTCCAAACGAATTGCCTGTCACTTTTTCAACAATCATTCGCTGAAGAAACACATTATTGTTTGAATATAGATACCCTTCGCCAGGCACAAATGGAAGAGTTTGAACTTGTTTCAAATCAGCAAATGCATCGTCATGATTTTTGATAACCCGCCAGCGAACGCGCGGCAAACCGCTTGTATAATTTAATAAATGTTTGACTTGAACTGTCTGGACCCATTCAGGAAGGTCGGGGAAATATTTTGATACTGTATCTTCAAGGCTGATCTTCCCTTGTTCCACAAGCATCATTATTGCCACTGCATTAAATTCCTTGGCAATAGAGCCGGAATTAAACACCGAATTTTCATCGAGCAATTTTGATCGACTTCCGTCAAAATACCCAAGGGATTTTTCCAGTAAGACCTGATCCCCTTTTACCACCAAAATATTACCGTTAAAGAGCCCTCGCTCATAACTGGTTGTGATCAAGTCATTCAATTTTTTGGAAATATGATCGTCGGCATATCCTGCTGGTAAGGCAAATTGCGATATGAATACCGCTAAAGCTATCATAAATTTACACGACAAAGTGTTTCTAAACATCAATCCTATCCCCATCAAATGATTTACGCAGCTACTAGCACATACATTTAAAAGGGATGCAATAGGATTTACGATTAGGAAGGCAAGAATAGCCCATTGAAGCTTAAGAATAATCTTTCATCAATCGAGACTTTTGACGCTGCCAATCCCTTTGCTTCTCAGTCTCGCGTTTGTCATGCAATTTCTTACCTTTACCAAGGCCAAGCATCAGTTTGGCACGCCCGTGATCGTTAAACAGGATTTTAAGTGGTATCAGCGTCATACCGTCTTTTTGCACGGCTCCGCCCAATCGATTGATTTCGCGCCGCTTCATCAACAGTTTTCTGGGGCGTCGTGGTTCATGATTGAAACGATTACCGTGCGAAAACTCGGGGATATAGGCGTTGATCAGCCATAATTCACCACCTTTTTCTTCGGCATAGGCTTCCTGAATATTGGCTTTACCTTCGCGCAGGGATTTAACTTCTGTGCCTTGTAGGGCAATACCCGCTTCATGCTCGTCTTCAATAAAGTAAAGATGGCGTGCTTTGCGGTTATCCGCAGCAACTCGTGATGCAGGGCCCTTATTTTTATTCTTGTTTTTGTTCTTTCCAGCCATAATCCACTAGAGATATATTTTATAAATTCACTTTATCAAGACCCGCATGTGCAATCGCGGCATCAAGAACGGGTTTCAAAGCATCTGTTACAGGTAGTAGCGGCGCGCGAACATACTCGACACCCAACCCTAATACATTGGCAACATATTTTGCGGGTGCTGGGCTTGGCTCCATAAACATAGCTTTGTGAAGCGGCAACAAACGATCCTGTAACTCAAGCGCCGCTGCAAAATCACCTTTCATACAAGCTTCCTGGAACTCACTGCATAATTTAGGAGCGACATTCGCTGTCACAGAAATACAGCCACTCCCGCCCATCGCCATGAAACCAAGCGCTGTTCCGTCTTCGCCGGATAACTGAACAAAATCAGGCCCCATTGCAGCGCGCTGGTCAGCGCAGCGCTGAAGATCACCCGTCGCATCCTTAACACCAATGATGCGCGGTAATTCAAACATACGCGCCATCGTTTCAACTGAAATATCTACAACCGACCGGCCCGGAATATTATAGATAATAATCGGAAGATCGCTTTCGTCATGGATTGTTTTGAAATGTTGATAGAGGCCTTCCTGACTTGGCTTATTGTAATAAGGGCTAACCACGAGCGCACCATCAACGCCGTTATTTTGCGCTTGCTGGGTTAACTCTACAGCTTCACGCGTGGAGTTCGAACCTGTTCCTGCAATCACTGGTACGCGGCCGTTTGCGGCTTCCACGCACAAGCGAACAACATCGTTATGTTCGACGTGTGAAAGCGTGGGGGATTCACCAGTAGTTCCAACAGGGACAAGACCGTGTGACCCTTCCTTAATCTGCCAATCCACAAACTTTTGATATTGATCATGATCAACATCCCCGGTTTCGGTGAAAGGAGTGATTAAGGCTGGTATTGACCCACTAAACATGACGATTTTCTTTCTCGCATTTAACTTTGAACAAGATTGCACCCTATATCAGTAGAGCAACTGATATTACAAATCGGATAATACAAATTTGGCGCACCCTACTCCGCTCATTAGAAAAGAGCAAGTAGATGGTACGCCAGTAACAAAGAAATCATTAGCAAGGAAATCAGGCGATTTCTGGTCGTCATTTTTATGAATTAAAGGATATTCTCACCCACGGTTACGGCGTGCTTTTCTCTGCTTACGGAATCTCTTTTTGATAGATGTTTCAATTTCCTCAAGCGTTACTTCACCGTTACCGTCAACATCATGCCGTTTAAATCGATTAACTGCTGGTGCTGCAAATTCATCAAGCGATAGTTGTTCATCATTATCACGGTCCAATCTTGCAACAAATTTTAGTCGTGTTGGTTGCCTGTTTTGACGAATACGTTCGTTCTTTTCCACACCCTCCGGTTTGTCAGCGCGAAATCTGGCAAGTCTCTCAAAACGTGCACGCTGTTGATCAGATATAGGCATAAGTTTTGGAAGTTCATCCAAGGCAATAAAACCATTGTTATCGGCATCGAATTCACTGAAGCGTTTTGCTGATGTCTGCATCATTTCATCGTGACTGACAACACCATTACTATCACTATCAAGCTTAAGGAATGTAGCTTGAATCTGCTCCCGCATTGCATTTATTCGGTCTTGTCTGCTTGGCTTTTGTGCAGGGTCTTGCGCGGTTACACCCGCTGTAATTATCGCACACACTGCCACTGATATTCCCAATATTTTTTCTCTAACTGTCATGTTGTTACTCCTGATTTAATTTTAAATTTAATGAGTAAACAACAATACGAAGCAGCGAATAAATACCCTTCGCGTTAACCAAATAAAAATAAAACAATCATATAAATGTGACTACACTTATGTATGTGTTCATCTAAAATTCATGTTGAGCCGATACATGAAATCGTTGGCACAAACGAACAAAGGTGCATAAATAGTTGGGCAAAAAGAATAACATAATCCAGGGTTTACTCGTAATTGCAATCTGCTGTTTCGGCGCAGAGCTATTATTGCCCGTTATTGCACCAGAAGTACTTTCAGAGTTTGGATCCAATATTATCGCTTCATTCGGCGTTATAATTCTTTTGACGTGCTTATTTCTAAACTTCAAATCTTCGAATTCCAAAGATGCCACTAACACCCCTATTTCTGTTTCAAATGGTACCACGGGGCAATCAACACAAAGTTGGTATATCGACTCTAATGATCTTGAAGAAGCTGTCATTGTAACGTGCCCCAAGCATCTGATCATGCGTGTAAATAATGCCGCAGAAGAAATGTTTCAAAATCTTTTTGAAACACCATCAATCATTGGGATGGAATTTTCAGAAGTCTTTGACATTATGCACTCCCATCTTGATGATCGCATGGCGGCAGACGCAGTTATTGAAACCGTTCTTCAAAACCCATCGCTTCAATATAGAGAGATGCTGCGCCTTACTGACGGTCGTTTCATCGAACGTATCACGCGCCCACACTCAGAGGAAGGGTGTAGGATCTGGTATATCCATGACCTTACCTATTTGATGCAAGCAAACGAGGACAAAGCGCTTCACGACACGATGACGCAAGAAGATGCGGCTCGTACCGCCGAGATGGCAGAACAGTTATATCTGACAAAAGCAGAGCTCGAACAGAATCAAATTGAATTAACCCGTCTTGCAAATACTGATGGATTAACCGGCCTCAATAACCGTCGTCACTTTATGGAATTGGCAAGTGATGCGATCCTGGATATGAGTTCACTCTTTGAAATTTGGGTTATCATGCTGGATATCGACCATTTCAAAAAAATTAATGACCAATATGGTCACAGCGCAGGTGATGCCGCAATTCGACTATTCTCAGAAACCGTTAAAAACAGCATTGGGTCCCGAGGGCAAATTGGGCGCATGGGCGGTGAAGAATTTGCTGTTTTCATTCCGGGCGTTACTCAGGAAGATGCACAACAACTTGCCGAAGACATCCGGCAAAGCGTCGAAAACCTTAGCATTGTCCACGAAAATATCTCATTTAAATTTACCACAAGCGTTGGCATTGCGAAGGTTCATGATGAAGAATTTTCAATCGAGTCTGCTTTGGACCGGGCGGACGCTGCCCTTTATGACGCAAAAACAAGTGGTAGAAACTGTATAAAAGCGGCATAATAAGGCTGTTGTTATAGTTCAAAGTCACGGTTCAAGATGCATTTCCATTCACGTATATTACTAACGATATTACTATTCACAGCAATATTCAGCGCTAGTTACAGCCTAATCGCACATAGTTCGTTTACCAGTTTCACACGGATTGACTGGAACAAAAACGATCAATCCATCGAACTGGTGATGCAGATGCACGCGCATGAACTGGAAGCGTACCTTTCAGAAGAAGTTGGGGAACGCCTCTCGTTTTTGGTTGAAACAGATTTACCAACACTCGAAACTGCCGCAGGCCCAGCAATTCTTAGAAATCTCTCGCTGGAACTTGACGGAAAAAAAGTATCTCCGTCATTTTTGGGCCTTGAACTTCAAGGTCAAACCGTTTTCTTGTATATGGAAAGCGACTGGCAATCCCAGCCCAAACGGCTTAGCTTTCTAAACAAGTTATTCTTTAATGTTCAGCCTGGTCAGATTAATTCGATGATGGCTGTGGTAAACGGACGCCGACAAGCTGGTGAGGCCACCCCCGGTGACGGTCCAATAGAATTGGAGTTTTAATTCGTCTTGGCCTTGAACACATCGTCAATACTGACTACCTTTCCCTTTAGAGAAACCTTACGACACTTATGGGCGATTTTAATATGCGGCTTATTTTTGCGCTTTTCATAGTATTAGTTTTTGCACCTTTCAAACTTGCCGCACAGCAAAATGAAAATGACCCTCTTGTTGCAGCACGAATGATGGCGACAACAGCCGGATCCGCAAAATATTGTAAAATTCGTGATGATATTGTTGAGCAATATATTTCAAATGCCTACGCGAGGTTGGCCCTGCTATCACGCGATGAGTATGAAAAGGTACTCTCGCGTTTAGAATTTAAAAATTTCCTTACCGCAACACGTGTCCGCGCACCGGAAATTGGTTGTGAAGCATTTACCAAACAATTTTTGGATTACATGCGCCAACTGCCATAATTCCATGCGAATAACGCTCCTCTTTCCCATAATGCGATAAAGCGATACCCAAGCACGACAGGACGCACAAAAAGGCATTGACTTAGAAGTGTCCTGATTTGAAACTTGTCGTCCAACTTGGGAGGTAAACTGCATTCAGTTTACAAATTGCAAACGCCAATGAGCCAAAAACAAAATGGCCAAAGGAGTGAGTATCGTGACACAAAAAGAGACCAACATGAAAGCAATGTTAGCCGGGGTGGCGGCATGTGCATTGCTGATTACTACACCAAATGCTGCTTTTTATCAGGATAGCGATAACGCTAAACCTGCTGCGGAAAAAGCAGCCTCGAAAGAAGATGCTGCCGATAAGGCATCTGACGATAGTGAGAAAAAAGATAAGAAGAAAAAGACCAAAACCATTGCAGACGTCGTTGAAGACATGGATGCAATTGATGGTTTGTTTAAAATGTATCGCAGCCCCAAAACGGGTGCAGTCAGCATGGAAATCAGTGCTGACCAGTTAGACAAAGATTTCATTTATTTTTCACATATTGCCGATGGTGTTGTTGAAGCGGGCCATTTCCGCGGCCAATACCGCGCAGAAAAAGTTTTCAAAATCAGAAAACATTTCGACAAGATCGAATTTGTAGAACAAAATCCATCTTTCTATTTTGACCCAGAAAGCCCGCTTGCTCGTGCGGCTGATGCGAACACAAGCAACGCAACGATCGCCGTTGCCAAAATTGTCGCAAAATCAGAAGACGGTGATCGTTTTTTGATCAAGGCAGATAATCTCTTTAAAACAGAAGCCTTTGATCAGGTAAAATCTACACCAAACCCACGCAGCAAACCTTGGGAAGGTTTCCGCCTTGGCAAATTGGATAAAGCCAAGACCCGTATTGATACGGTCAAAAGCTACCCTGAAAACACCGCCGTTACCGTTAATTATACTTATAACAACCCATCACCGCTCAACTATGGGCGCGGTGCAGAAATTACAGATGCCCGCAATGTTACGGTTAAGATGCAGCATACGCTGATCGCGATGCCGGAAAATAGCTACAAGCCGCGCTTTGATGATGCGCGTGTTGGTTATTTCCTGACATATGTAACAGATATGACAAGCCATGACGCAACACCGTGGCGTGACTTAATCCACCGCTGGCACCTTGAAAAGAAAGATCCATCCGCTGCCATTTCTGAACCTGTGGAGCCGATTGTTTGGTGGATTGAGAACACAACACCCGAAAATATTCGTCCAACAATCAAAAAGGCGGTAGAGGCGTGGAATATTGCCTTTGAAGAAGCCGGCTTTAAAAATGCTGTTCAGGTTAAAATTCAACCTGATGATGCTGATTGGGATGCTGACGATATTCGCTATAATGTCCTAAGATGGACATCAAGCCCACAACCACCCTTCGGAGGTTATGGCCCAAGCTTTGTGAACCCACGCACGGGGCAAATTCTTGGCGCTGATATTATGCTCGAATATTCATTCCTGACAAACCGGATGAATGCGGGTGAAGTTTTTGAAACTGCGGCCCTTGGAACCGGCCATACGCACGCTGATGACCTGCCTTATATTCAGAACCTGAAAGCACATGAGCATAATTGCGGCCTTGCTAGTCATCTGCAACTCAATAACCTTGTCGGGAAAACACTGAATAAAGTGCTGGCAAACGGCGGCGTGAACGCAGAAGAAATGGTTGAAGAGTCTATCTATTATCTGATGCTACACGAGGTTGGTCATACACTTGGCCTAAACCATAACATGAAAGCGACACAGGCACGTGCCTATGGTGAAGCCCATGATATTTCCAAACAAGATAATGGCCTCGTTGGTTCGGTTATGGACTATCCTTCCATCAACTATTCAGTAAACGGTAAGGACCAAGGTCACTATTATACGATCCGCCCTGGCGACTATGATATTTGGGCGATCGAGTTCGGCTATGATCCAGACCTTGATGATCCAGCAAAACGCGCAGCGCACCTCGCTCGTTCTGCGGAAAAAGGCCTCGCGTTCGGTAATGACGCTGATGATATGCGCGCGCCGGGTCGCGGTATCGACCCACGCATCAATATCTTCGATTTCTCGGATGATGCTGTTCAGTATGCTGAAGACCGCTTCAAGCTGGATACCAAGGCAATGAAGGGCCTCAAGGACAAGTTCACCAAATCAGGTGATAGCTATCAGGAACTTAGAAACGCATACTTTATCCTTACGGGTGATATGGCGTGGCAGGCACGCGTGACATCACGTTATATTGGCGGTGTCTATGTTGACCGTGCGCTTGCAGGACAAAATGGAGCAACTGATCCATACCGCCCAGTGGAAGAAGCGAAACAAAAACAGGCGATGAAAGTTCTGCGTGATTTTGTTTTTGCCCCTGATGCCTTTGCAGCAGACGCGGATTTGCTGCGCCACCTCGCGATCCAGCGCCGCGGCTTCTTCCACGGTGCCGGCACAGAAGACCCGAAGGTGCATTCACGCATTAACGGTATTCAACGCGAAATCCTTGATCATGTCTTGCATCCGAACACACTTCTTCGGATCACCGACAGTAGCCTTTATGGAAACTCATATTCACTTACAGAAATGATGGGTGATCTAACGGATGCGATCTTTGAGGATGATAGCCGCACTGCCGTCAATACGGTTCGTCAGGAACTTCAAATCATGTATGTGAAGCGTCTGATCGGTATGTTGGGTGCTGATCGTTTTGATCATATTGCACAGTCAAATGCGCTTTCAAACCTTCAACAAATCAAGCGGGATATGGCACGCTGGCGCGGTGACGCGGCAACACGCGCACACCGTGAGCATATCACCTTCCTGATTGATAAAGCGCTTGATGTGAACGAAGCGTAAAATCGTAAAATACCAATCACATAAAAGGCAGCCCAAGAGCTGCCTTTTTACTATCCAGAAAATACTTGTGTGGTTTTAGCGAACGTAACTCGCGCCGTTGATATCAAACGTTGCCCCTGTTGAACTATCCGACATCCCCGCGAGTAGAAATGCGATCATATTTGCAATTTCTTCCGGTTCGGCAGCACGCCCCATAGGAACCTCGTCCAGCATCCATTCATTCCCCGGCTCGTATGCAATGGCAGCCATATCGGTTTTCACCCAACCGGGCGCAATGATGAAGGCATAAATCCCTTCACGTGCATAGGCACGGGCAATGGTGCGTGTAAGGCCAACCACCGCCGATTTACTGGCTGCATAATGCATGAAATCAGGCCCGTCACCACGAAACGCTGCGCGGCTTGCCACATTCACAATACGACCTTTGTTTTTTGTTTCCTGAAAATGCAGGATTGCCAAGCGGCTAATGTCAGCAACCGCCTGAACATTCACCTGAAGCACATCGTTCCAATCCTTGTGCCAGGTATCGTCGTCCACACTTATCGGGGTTTCGGGCATAATGCCTGCGTTATTTACAATTCCGGTTATCTGCCCCTTAAAGGCCAGTGCCTCTTCCCACATTTGCTGAACAGCAACCGTTTGCCCCAAATCAGCCTTTACTGCCAAAACACGGTCTGTCCCGTAACGCGTCTGAAGGTCAGAAAGCAAACCCGCGCTTTGATTGAATGTACCGATAACATTCGCACCGTGCGCCAAGAGAACCTCCGCCGCTGAGGCACCGATACCGCGCGAAGCACCTGTTACCAAAATCGTTTCATTACTCAGGTTCATTTTCCAAAATCCATCCTCTATCAAGCCTCGCAGGCGATACCCCATCACGGCCCTTATATACGCATATCAGGGCCAAAGCATCCGAAAATCATAGATTATAAGGATCAGATCATATTGAAATCAGCAACTTCGGTTTCAACCATACGACTGGCAGGGAAAACAACCCGCACCTTTGTGCCAACGCTCAGTTCACTTTCTATTTCCAATGAACCACCGTGCGCTTTTACAAATGCATCCACAAGCGGCAGCCCAAGGCCCGTTCCTTCGTGGTTTCGTGCAAATGTTCCCTCGGCCTGCATGAAGGGTTTACGGATATGATCAATGTCTTCTTTGGCGATACCAATGCCCTGATCAATAACTTCTATGCATAAATCGCCGTTCACACCTAACAATATATGGATACAAACAACGCTCCCTGCATTTGAAAATTTCACCGCATTTGATACCAGGTTTAAAAGGATTTGGCGGTAAACCTGTGCGTCCGCATAGAGCATAATATCATCGATATCATATCGGCATTGAAGGGTAATCCCTTTGGGCTTGGCCTGCCCGTTCACGATATGCACCGCTTGCTCTGTCACTTCCCGAAGATCAAACGTATCTTCCTTTAAGATAAAGGCCCCTGCATCAAGCTTGGACATATCCAGAATGGAATTAATCACGTTCAATAAATGCTTGCCGCTTTGGTTAATATCCTGTGCATATTCCAAATGGGTGTCCGATTGTCCTTCTGCCTTAGGACTGTCATTATCTGATTGAAGCAGGATCAGATCAGAAAATCCAATGATCGCATTCAACGGGGTCCTAAGTTCATGGCTCATGTTTGCGAGGAAGTTGGTTTTGGCGCGGTTTGCGGCCTCTGCTTCCATAAGGGCTTTATCAAGTTCGCTCGCCCTCGCTTCCGCTTTCTGCATGTTCGCGTGCAAAACGGTATAAGCCGTTCCAATACCCATATATTGACCGTTCTGGACAAAGATAAATCCGGTCTGCACCGCTGCTTCGCCGTGCGTTAAAAGGAAACTGTTGATCGTATCAATCGGGCTGCCGTGCTCAACAATAAGCGGGCTATCATCCATCAATTCAGTGACAGGCTTGCGCTCGAAAAGCGCGCGGCCAAAGCGCCCCGCCAAAACGAGCATAAAGCTCATTCGTTTCAAAAGCCCAACAGGTTTGCCGTCTTCTACAACGGGAATTGCAATCAAACTTTCATCTTCTTCAAAACGATCATAAGCAACGGCACAGATATCATCCGGTAGAACCGGTTGCACAAAAAGCGGTGATATATCCATATGCGGCATAGAATCGAATGACTACATGATTACAAACATAGAACATTATGAACGGATTTATTAAGAATAGATGACAAGCCGCATAAGACTGCTTTGAAGGTAATCGAAACTGCCACCTTCCCAAGCAAAATATGTACGCCCCACTCTGTGTGCAAGCGACCGAGATACGCGTAATCATTCCTTACTTTCGCCATCAAAGTGCCTTTTTTCTGTGGGAGTAAAAGAATACGTAAAAAGTATGGGGAATGTTCATCGCTTATTAGTGTGAACAGGCCTGATCATGTGATCGCCAACTGGGTTCAAGCAAACCAATGGCCACAGACAGGTAAAAGACCAATAACGAACTGTATCGAAGGAATGCGCCATGCCGTCTAAAGTTTCAAAATATGCCGCCCTTATCCCCCTTGCGCTTATGGCGACTGCGTGCGCGCAGGATTTATCAACAGGCCGGTATGCACCGCATGCGGTTGGGCATGTACGTCAGGTCGAGTTGGGTGTGATTGATAGCTACCGCTGGGTTGAAATTCGCGGCGACGAAAGCGGAATTGGCACCGTTGCAGGTGCTGGCATCGGCGGAGCCGCAGGATCAACCATCGGTGACGGTGCAACAGGCGTGATCGGTGCCATCGGCGGCGCGCTCGTTGGTGGTTTGATAGGCAACAGCGTCGACAAAAGCGCAAGCCGCCAAAGCGGATTTGAATATATCATCAGAACCCAAAGCGGTTCGTTGGTAACTATCGTACAGGCGGACAAACAACCCCTGCCGGAAGGCGCGCCAGTACAGCTTATTTTCGGGCGTGATAGAACCCGTGTTGTGCTCGACACCCGCGCGATCCAGCGCAGCAATATACGCGGCCAAGGTGTTGCCCCAAGTGTTAATCCGAGTGTTAATCCGGGCGTTACACCACAAGCCCCACAAGGTGGTACCGTTTATCAGCCAAGACAAGGCGGACAGAATTGATGTAGATGGAACTGAAATTTGTGTGTGAAGCTGTGAACCAGTTCACGCCTGACGAGAAACAAATGGCAAATTCATTATCGAGGACCTACCCCAAGCATCCAGCCGGGACGAAAAAAGAGGGTGAACTTAAGCTCTAGTATACCTTACTGGCTAGTATTGCCCTCTCGTTGTAATGCTCTTTCAATTATAATCTGATAATATCCTTGCCAGTCTTCAGGCTCAGGATTGGAATTGATATATATTTCCTGATTTGATTTTGTCAGACTGACGAACCATTCAAAGAAGTCAGATCGATAATCTTCACCAGGCCCCATTCTCCATTTCATGCTAGTCATCCCATAATCAGGAAACTGAACCCAAGGGGGTAGCATGGGGTCTGGATAATTTGGTGTTCCTTTCTCATCTAAAGCTTTTACAGCATCAGCTATCATTGCTTCGATTTCTTCTGGTGTTTCAGCAAATTCACGAAATTTTACTTGCTTATGATTTTTAAGAAATTCTCTTTTAACCATACCCCCGCCTAACAGTTAGCATAAGACAAAATTACAGCGGCACATTTCATTGTCACTACTTAGTTTATCTATCTTATTACAAATAAATACCAAATATCCCAGCTTAGCAGTGCCTATCACTTACCGCCAAACAATTTATAAAGACTCACTGACAAATAAATCCCGACATTAATAAAAACTACGGTTATAAATATCTGCTCTGTGCTATAGTCAATGAAATATAAAAATATTGAAATGATCATTAACCACACCATTATAAGAAAAAAAGGATAATGGTGTAACCCAGTGAATGCATTATCGGACTTATAAAAATTCCAATTATTCTTCATCCGGTTTTCTCATCTAATTCTTTCTTCTTTTATAAACGATAATACATACAAGAGCTTGATTAAGCTACTGTATTTTCCTTTTTAGAAAAGTGATATCTCCTTAATACTCCATTATCATATTTTTCGAGTTAGAATTGAGTTTAAGCCATTTATGTAAGAACCCGAAGTATAATCAAACACTTCGGGTTCTTACATGTTTCATGTTGTTGTAGGAACTACCCTACTCATCGTAGGCGTATTCGAGGGTCCATTTGGTGCATTGATAATCACCGCCACGGTACTGATAGCGAATACATTTTCTGATCTCGCGCGGGGGCTGATAGTCTTCGGTTTCTGCGCGGTAACTTCCATCCGCCTCGAAAGACTGATCGCCTTTATAGCCACCATAATCGCGGCTGGTTACACCCTCGCGTTCGACCACGCGCACTGTGTTTTGACCCCGATAGCTATCATAATAACTATCGTTGTAATAACGGTCCGCAGCGTCCAAATCGCGGCCCACCTCGTTACCGAGGGCTGCACCGATCGCTGAGCCAATTAAAATCCCTGCCGTGCGGTTACGGCCACCATCGATTTCAGAGCCGATAACACCGCCGAGCACACCGCCCAGCACCGTACTCGCAAGCTGATTACCAGAGGTGGCACCACCCGCATAATAGGATGTTGGCGGATAATAATCATAGCGGCGATCAATATGGTAATTCCTTACGCGGTTGTGCCAGATATTATCGAAATGAATGTTCGGATTGCCCCCATAGAAGAAACCGCCATAGTTGCGACCATAAAAGCCACCAAATCCACCGAAATGGCCAAACCCACCATAGTATGGACCAAAGCCGCCAAAACGATTGCCGTAAAAGCCGTTACCAAAGCCGATGAAAACATTGTTCCGGTGATGGCGTCCAAACCGGTTACCGTGGCGGAAGCCACGTTTAAACCCACGCTTGAAGCCCCTATTGTGGAAACCCCGGTTATGGAATCCGCGTTTGAATTTTCGTTTAAAGTGTTTTTTGCCGTAGTAGCGCTTGCCATGCAGTTTATTACGCAAATGGGCCTGCCCGTGATTTTTACCGTACACGAACGGTTCTGCGATTGCGGCATCGCTTATGGTCGGGATAACAACCAAACTACTTAGGCTGGTAACCGTCAAGGCCATCAATGATTGTCTTAACATGGTTTTCTCCTGATTACACTTTACCTAGCCTACTCATCCAATACTACTATGACTAAGCTATTATGAACACGGCATGAACCCACTATTCTTCACAAGTCAGCGAGCGTAAACAAATTTCCCGCTGAGGGCCTTCCTGTTCAAAAACTTCCCATATAAGTATTCGCAGCGAATAATTTGCGGGGAAGACGACGATCAGGCCTCTAATCCCGTATTCCTACTTCTTCTTTTTACGTCTACCCCCAAGATAATGGGCATCGACAGGAATAGGATGCGCTGGATCAAACACCATATCCCGGAAGTTATTCAAAACATCCTCACGCGCCTGAATTTGCTTTTCCCAGCGCTCATATTTCGCGGGCTTATAGTCAGTTGATTGCTTATTGCCCCAGATGGCGCCCGTAATCCCAAAGCCGATTGCACCCGCATCACCAAACGCCTGATTGCCAGCAAGCGCACCCACCGTACCGCCAAGGACGGTATTTAAAATGGTATCATGCTCACGGAACTTATAGGCACCTGATCCGTTTGGTGTCGTAAGCGTGCAACCCTTCCCTTCACACGGTAGGCCAGAGGCGGTTCCTGTTGGTGTTAGGGGGTGATAGAATGTATAGGATTTTGAGGATCCGCGAAAAAGCTTTGCGGCTTCGCTAACGCTGTCATCCTTCGCACGGGCTTTTTCCGTGCAATAGAGGCTATCACAAGCAGTTTCTGATGTTGCGGCTACGCTATCAGCTTTTTCCGACTGCTCTACATTCTCTGTTTTCTCTGGGTTCTCTTGCTGGCTCTCTTGTGGGCTCGCAGTCGCATACACCGACGTGCTCAGGCCCGCAGACAATAGAGTGACGGCTAATATTTTTGATATCATGGGCGTTGACCTCCATACTTCAACTATACCCTATATATGGCTGGTGGCAAAAATGAGGCACTAGGATGAACGTAACCAACCGCATCCTAATTTTTACGGAACCCAGTGCTTTAAGGATCAAATCTAAGTCGCTGCTTTTGTGTGCCTTTTTCATCAAAATTATTCAAATCCAACCACCGTTCAAACCCCGCCTTTATTATTGGCCATTCTCTATCAATGATTGAAAACCATGCCGTATCACGGTTTCGCCCCTTCACGACCAGATCGTTTCTAAATATCCCTTCAAACGTAAAACCGAACCGTTTTGCCGCCCGTTTGGAGGCTTCGTTATCATTGTCGCATTTCCATTCAAACCGCCGGTAGCCCAAATCATCGAAGGCATGTTTGATCATCAGGTAAATTGCCTCGGTTGCCATATGGGTTCGCTGCAAGGCCTTGGAGAACACAATACACCCCACCTCAGCAGAGCCATGCTCTGGCCGGATACGCATATAACTTGCCATACCAAGTGGCTTAGAATTGCCACACGCATAAATACTATGGCTTTGCCAGCCGCGCTCTTTCCCTGCACTCATTAGCGCACCAGAGAGCGTTGAAGCGCTATCCGGCATATGAAACGGAATATATGTCCATAAATCCTGATCATCAGCCCCGCAGATTGCCTCATAAAGGGCATCCGTATCCCGTGCTGCATCATAGGGTCTAAGGGTTACATAGTTCCCGCTAATTTCCGGCAGGTTTGGCGGCGGTGCCCCCACCCAATCATTCAATGACATAATTTTCCCTCAATGTGCTTATGATCATTTTCTCGCAAATTGACGATAAAACATGCATACTTCGAAACCAAGATGCTTTTTATGAAACCAGTATGAATTTGGCCAGATCGACCAGGAATTATATATGGGATTATATATGAGATTATATATTTTGCGGCTATTGATAGTGTGCACACTATTTTTAACGCAGGCCCTAGATGCTGAAGACCATAAAAAGGCAGGGCCAGTTAAAATTGGTGACCGATACAGTTTCACATCAAAAATTCTGAAGGAAAAACAGATTTACAGTGTTGCCCTGCCCCGCAGTTATTTCAAGGCGAAAAATAAAGGCAAACGTTATCCCGTTTTATATATTTTGGATGGTTATAAAAACACGTTTCATATGGTCAGCGGAATAGTTGAAAAACTTAGCCGCGCGAATAACAGCACAAGTGATGTGCCTGAGTTAATCATTGTGGCGCTTCCCAGCAATAATCGTTTCCGCGATTACACCCCAACCAAACTGCTTAAGGAACACTATGGGAAAAATGCGCCTGACTGGTTCGATGATACGGGCGGCGCTGACAAATACCTTAGCATGCTCGAATTTGAGCTTATGCCCGAAATTCAGCAAACGTTTAGAACCAACGGTGATGATAGCCTTGCCGGGCATTCGCTCGGTGGCTTATTGGCCTTGCATGATATGCTTGGTGGTAGGCCGAGGTTTGATCGCTATATCGCGCTTGATGCCTCCTGGTGGTATGATAACCGCCTGATGGAGCGCACAGCATCAAAGCTTACATTCCTTGGGAATAGCCCGATCCGGCTTTATATGGCGCTGGCGGGTAGCCCTGATCAAAACCACACAAGCAGCGCCCTGGATTTTGATCGCGTCCTAAAGACCAAAAAACTATCGAACCTTACGCACACATTACAGAGGTTCCCGAGCGAAAATCATAATTCCATTGACCTGCAAGGTTATTATAATGGCCTGAAATGGGTATTTGAGGGGTATGGAAAAGAGGAACAGGCTACCCGTTAGTTACGCGAGCAGCCTGCTCTTTATTTGCGTTACAGATCAAGCCGAAGCAAAGGTTCGCCGCTTGATAACAACTCGGCCGTTACGCCTGTTTCATCAACACTGCACTGTAGCCGCTTTCTGAATGCAGAAAAGCTATCAAACGTCACGACATCAATTGCCTCATCAAGGTTGATCGTCAGGTGATAACGATCCTTAAAGGCGAATTTCTTGACCGCAATCCGGTGAACCGTGCCAGAAAACCGCTGCCCCTTATAGGTGCCGGATACGGCCTCCCCCTCCGCGACCGGACAACCAACCAAACGCTTCTGCACGGTACCCGAAAGGGTGTTCCAGTCCTTGAAGCCATAATCAAACGCTGTTGCCTCAAGGGATGCACTATGGGTGATATTTGCGCCGCTTAGCCCCATGCGTTTGCGCTTTAGCTTCGCGCGTTTTTTAAGGCCGACGATCGTTGGTATGGAAATTTCAGATCCATTCATCTTATGTCCAATATATTTATATACAGAGTTATGAATGGTGCTCGCGTTGCCATCTTCCTGTATCAAATCAAAGGATAAGATGAAAAACCCGGGCTTCACCAAAGCATATGCTTGCGAGCGGCAGGTGCCCAGAACCTCGGCGCACTATATTGATTTTGCGCGGCCTGTCAAATAGAGCTTTACAGACTATCCACTACCATTGCGCTTCATGACTGCCGAGCGCACATGCTGGCGAGTTCCACCTCATTCTCGTATCACCAATCACTAAAGGCGCTTTTAAACGACGAGTATTTCCCCAACTGTTATGCTCAACCTTATTCGAAAAATCGTCATCACAAGTACCGTCGATATAATTGCAGTCCTCAGCCTGAAGGAACCTTTTCAACAGCTCAGCTGTCCGCGCGAGCGATAGTTTCGCATTCGAAGATGGCTTGCCGCGCATATGGTTATCAAGGGCTTTGATCACCGATGCAGCCATCAGATAGCCTGTTGCGTGATCGAGCGCCTGCACCGGCAGTGGTGTGGGCTTATCAGCCTGTGCCCAAATCATTCCAGAACTCGCAATCCCTGCACTCATTTGCACGAGGCTATCGAACCCACGCCTATTTTTCCATGGACCTTCCCAACCATAGGCGTTCAGCGATACTTCGATGAGGTTGGGTGCTATTTTCAAACGATATTCGCTATCCAGCCCAAGTCCGTCAAGCGCGCCATTCCGGTAGCCATGTACCAGAACATCAGCTTTTGATAACAAACGCTCGAACCTTTCCTTACCTTCATTTGTTTTCAGATCCAAACGAGCACATCGTTTCCCAAGCGTAATATCAGGAACCACATTGTCCTCCTGCCAAGCCGGTGGATCAATCCGCAGGACATCCGCTCCGAAGGCCGCCAGTGTGCGCGTTGCCACTGGCCCCGCAAGCACCCGCGTTAAATCGAGTACTCTTAATCCGTTCAAGGGTCGCGCCAGTTTCGGTTGCCATTCTCGTAGTTTCCGATGTTTTACATCACACCAGTGAACCAAAGGCTCAGAAGCCACAGTTTTCCCATGTGGATGCCCTGCCCACTCGTCTTCTGTGCGCATTACAGCCGCGACACCACCAGCATCCACGATCGCTTGCTCAAGGCCGTCACCATTTCGTTCCCTTACGGCGGCAGCCACTGCTTTCCTGCTGGCCTCGCATCCAAGGACCTTACAAGCCGCTTTCCGGTGATGTGCCAAATTGGTATGCAGTTTTATCCAGCCATCTTTGGTTTCATAGTCACCTGCAATAGCATCCCATATCGGTGGCATTTCCCAATCAATCGGCCGGATAGAAACACCAAACCATAAAGAAGCCAGTCTTTGATCAACAATGGCTCGAGGTGAGTTACCGATTAGCCCCATAGCCTGCATCAATGAAGCGAGTGTGTTGCCAACAGAACCGAAGGAATGAACAGCCAGATTTGTAACCTGATAAAGCGATCGGTAACGCACATTACCAATCGTTTCCAGATGATTAGGTACGTTGAAAGTATCTATAATTTCCTGCATTTAGGTTTAATAGCATAAATACGCCGAGTTCCGCAAATTAGACAACTTAACTGGAATTATTCATTCTATCATTTGCGACCATGAGTAATGCACGTTCATATGCACCACCAAAATCAACACGGTTTATTTCATCCAATGCATATGTCTCAATATCTTCCCACTCGGCATCGGGAGTAACGTACAAAATATCTATATTTGTATCGGTTACGCTTTCGACTTTGCCAATGTAACAAACACTCTCATCTTCATAATCGATATGAATTGTTATAATCGGAAACTGGCAACCAGCCGTTATCAAAAGCGATTTAAGCGATGATAGATCGATAGATGGCAGGACATTTTTCTTTATAGAATTTAGCCGCATAAAGTGCCTATTGAAATCAGCATATGGGGTCAATTTAAATTCAGTTACGTCATCGTACCGTACACATGAAAAGCCGTCTAAACGGCAGGCATCATCAAAAATTTCCAAGGCAAAAAATTCATCACCAATACCGGCGACAAAGCCGTCAAAAAAGCCATCTTCAATATTTGATCGATATATGCGAACAATATCGCCAGCCTTGAACGACTGTTCTAAAAATGCTTTTACATCTTCCATGAAATCCCCCCTTTTCTTCAATGGATCCCGGGATCAAGTCCCGGAATGACAATGCTTTGTTTTTTATCACCCAAGCCTAGAAAGGGCTGCTTTCATCTTCTCGATCTGGCTTTCAAGGTCAATGAGCTGCTCTTTGGCTTCCGCGACCACATGCTCAGGGGCTTTTTCAAGGAAACGTTCGTTACCTAGGCGCCCTTTGATGCCACCCGCTTCTTTTTCCAATTTGCCAAGGTTTTTCTCAAGTCGTGCTTTCTCTGCCTCGACATCCAATAGGTCTGCGAGCGGTAGGTAAACCGTTGCCTCATCCACAACAAGCTGCGCAGAGCCTTTGCTTTCTGCCACGTCAACAACCTGTGCCTTTTCAAGGCGTGCCATACGCGCAAGCATATCCTGCCAGTCAGTAATGCGTTTTGCCGTAACCTCATTAGCACCAACAACGAGCGCCGTTGCCTTGGCGCCCGCAGGAATATTCATTTCAGCGCGCGTTGAGCGAATTTCAGTAATGAAACGGATCGCCCAGTTTACTTCATCTACTGCCGCTTCGTCTGCGTCGATCACCTCGGGCCAGCTCGCGTCGATCAGGTCATATGCACGATCTTCCTTAATGCCATGCCATAGTTCTTCCGTGATAAACGGCATGAAAGGATGAAGTGTCACGAGAATTTGGTCGAGCACCCAGCCAGCAACCTTGCGTGTTTCTTCCTTCTGCGCCTCGTCATCGCCCCAGAACACGGGTTTAATCAATTCGATATACCAATCGCAGAAGGTACCCCATGTGAAATGATAGATCGCGTCTGCGGCTTCGTTAAAGCGGAAGGCGTCTAACGCCTTTGTCACGTTTGCTGCTGTTTTACTCGCTTCACCAATGATCCATTTATTGATAGTAAGCGCGGCCTCCGGTGCAGCTTTACTATCAGAACCACCGATACCATTCATTTCGCAGAAACGTGTCGCGTTCCAAAGCTTGGTTCCAAAGTTCCGGTACCCTTCAACCCGCTTTTCAGCAAGCTTGATATCGCGGCCCTGCGCTTCCATCGCAGCGAGCGTGAAACGAAGCGCATCAGCGCCGTATTTCTCGATAAACTCAAGGGGGTCAATCACATTCCCCTTGGATTTGGACATTTTTGCGCCCTTTTCATCGCGGACAAGCGCATGAATATAAACATTCTTGAACGGCACTTCGCCCATGAAGTGAATGCCCGACATCATCATGCGTGCAACCCAGAAGAAAATAATATCAAAGCCGGTTACAAGCGTGGAGTTTGGATAATATTTCGCGAGCTCTGGTGTTTTTTCTTCACCGTCGCCTTTCCAACCAAGAGTGCTGTAGGGCCACATCGCGCTTGAAAACCATGTGTCCAAAACATCGCTGTCGCGGGTAAGTGTTACGTCGTCACCGAACTGTACTTTCGCGGCCGTATATGCTGCCTCTTCTGTCTCTTCAACAAACACGGTTCCATCCGGCGCGTACCACGCAGGGATCTGGTGGCCCCACCACAGCTGGCGTGAAACACACCATGGCTGGATATTCCGCATCCATTCATAATATGTTTTTTCCCAATTTTTCGGAATGAAATTGGTTTTGCCTGTTTCTACCGCTTCGATCGCAGGCTTTGCGAGCGTTGCCGCATCCACATACCACTGGTCCGTAAGCCATGGCTCAATAACAACGCCGCCCCTGTCGCCGAACGGAACCATATGGCGATGCGGTTCGATTTTGACAACCAAGCCAAGTTCCTCAAGGTCAGCAACGATTTGCTTACGCGCTTCATAACGATCAAGGCCGCGGTATTTTTCCGGTGCGTTATCATTGATGCACGCGTTTTCATCGAGAATATTGATCATCTCAAGGTCGTTGCGCTTGCCAACTTCAAAGTCATTGAAATCATGTGCTGGCGTGATTTTAACGGCACCGCTTCCCTGCTCCGGGTCGGCATATTCGTCCGCAACAATCGGGATCAAACGTCCAACGAGCGGTAATTCCACATTCTTGCCGATCAGGTCTTTATAACGCTCGTCACTTGGGTGAACCGCAATCGCCGTATCGCCGAGCATGGTTTCAGGGCGCGTGGTCGCAATCTCGATGAATTTGCCGTTTTCGCCCACAATCGGATAACGGAAGTGCCAGAAATGGCCGTCAACCTCGCTCTGTTCTACCTCGAGGTCAGAAATCGCAGTCTTGAGCTTAGGGTCCCAGTTCACAAGGCGCTGGTCTTTGTAGAGAAGGCCATCTTTATAAAGCTTCACGAATTTCTTTAGAACGGCTGCGGAGCGCTCTTCATCCATGGTGAAGGCCTCGCGTGACCAATCACAGCTTGCACCAATACGGCGAAGCTGACGGGTGATTGTACCGCCGGATTCTTCCTTCCATTCCCACACGCGCTCAATAAAGGCATCACGACCCATATCACGTCGGTCGATCTGACGTTCCGCAAGCTGGCGCTCGACCACCATCTGGGTCGCGATACCCGCATGGTCAGTACCCGGCTGCCAAAGCACATCCTTACCGCGTAGGCGCTCAAAGCGAACGAGAACATCCTGAAGGGTGTTATCCAGCGCGTGCCCCATATGAAGGCTACCGGTTACGTTTGGTGGCGGCATGACAATGACATATGGCTCCGCATCGGCGCGTTTGCCGCATTTGAATGCGCCAGACGTTTCCCAATGCTCGTACCATTTTGTTTCAATATCCGTCGGAGAATATGTTTTATCCATTGCCATGGTTTTTGCCTTCAAAAGCTTAAATTCTAATCACTAAAGCGGCAGAAATGCCACTAGAACAGCACCTTTTATGCGTTCCCATAGGGCGCGTCAACTCTATGTGATATTTATCAGGGGCCCTGTAGTAAATCGAAGAAGAAACGGTTTTGCACAGGTGTGCAATTGAGGCACTATAGTGCATATATGCATCACAAGTGAATTTTAGTTTATTGACGTTTACTTACGGCGGGAAATCCGCGCGACCTCGCGCTCAACCGCATCCTGCACGATCGATGGCAGGTTTTCATCCAACCAGCCCTGCAACATCGGGCGTAGCATTTCACGCACTAGCGATTCGAGGGTATTTTCGTCACCAGTATAGCCAGACACCATCAAGTTCGTCAGATGAGAGAAGCTTTGGGCCGTACGCTCCTCAACCGTTTCAGAAACAATTGGGTCAATACCGTTTAAATCCGCCTCAGAGGCAAATTCCGTCAGGTCGAAAATTTCTTCTTCAATGTCTGGCTCTGGTGTTGGCTCAGGCTCGGGTTCTGGCTCAACTTCCTCAACAAGCTCAACAATCGGCTCAGGTTCTGGTTCCGGCTCAGGCTCGGGTTCTTCAAGAACGATTTCCGGTTCGGGCTCAGCTTCGGGTGTGGGCTCAGGCTCTGGTTCCGGCTCTGGATCAGGTACAACCTCTTGTGCGGCGCCTTCTTCGGCGTCGTCATCAGAAATAATCCGGCGAATGGACGCCAGTATTTCTTCCATGGTTGGTTCGTCTTCAGTAGCGGTATCGCTCATATTTGCCCAAAGTTTTCTTCTGAGTGTTATATTGAATATCGTATCTGATATTTCTCAGTGTTACTCTCCCGATATAAAACTCGTACCGTCTCCACTCCGGCCTGTCAATAATTCTTCATAGCTTAAAGGAAGTTAAGTCGCTTTTATCGATCAGAAGATACAAAAAAGGCACCCGAAGGTGCCTTTAATTTAACATCGCAATACAAACATATACTGATTACATGAAATCAATGTTTATGATGTCAAGTGCTTGAAAAACCAAATCCGCGGTTGTGTTCCCATTAAAATCAATGCTTCCTTGACCTGTATTTATTGTGAAACCAATGAAAAAGTCATCGGATGTATTCAAAATACCATCTAATCCAGGAAATCTTGGCCCAATAGGCGTTACAGATAAATCATCTAGGGTAATCCCACCTTCAAACAATAATCTATCATCGAGGAAATTAAAATTTACATCATCGTTTCCATGATTTGTGCCAAATACGAAAGTATCGGCACCAGATCCGCCGTCAAGTTGGTCATTCCCCGTACCCCCACGCAAAGTATCGTTACCACTACCACCATTTAAATCATCATTATTATTCCCGCCGAACAGATCGTCATTGCCAGAACCACCATTTAACTGATCATCACCATTTGCACCAAAAATAACATCATTACCACCATCGCCGTTTAGCGTGTCATTGCCAGCGGCACCACCGACTGTATCATTACCCAAACCTGCATTAACCAGATCATTGCCACCGCGAGCAAAAATTTCATCGTTACCGGATGTTCCTGTGAGAACATCGTTACCATTGGTACCTGGAAAAAAAGCCATATAAAATCCCTATTGAGCAAGAGTTGAAACTGCGAAGCCCGACGCTACGCATAACAATCATTAATACAACTTATTATGGCATTTTTATGAATTTTCATTTATATAACAACTATTTGATTAATTAAACCATATCTATACAATCATTTAGTTATTACAATCTCCCTTATGTCCACAAAAAAGGCACCCGAAGGTGCCTGATTTAAATATATCGAAATTCAAAAGATCAACTTACCAACCAATGAATTGGTTCTTCACATCTTTATAGTGCTCTTCTGGATCATAAAGCGGAGCATCCAGATTTAGTCGTGCGGCGGTCAGAGCACCTGTCGCTGAAACAAGCGTATAGGCCGCGACAAATTCATCCCGCTGTGCCCGCACAAGGTTGACCTGAGAGTTCAACAGTTCCTGCTGCGCATCGAGCACATCAAGCGTAGTACGTGAACCAACGGCTGCTTCCTGCTCCACGCCCTCAAGCGCGATTTCATTCGCCTTCACCTGCGCCTCGTTGGCTGTAATCTGCCCCTTGGTCGCACGGTAGTTATCCCACGCGGCAAACACTCCTTCTTGAGCGACACGCTCAGCCTGAAGTATTTCAATCCTGCGCTGACTTTGCTCTTGTTTAGCGCGGCGGATATCAGAATGCCTAGCACCACCAGCATATAACGGAACGTTAATATTCAATGTAGCTTGTGTAGTATTAGCAGTAGTTGAACTGATTAAGTTTCCGAGGAAGAATGTACCAGTATTACGTGACACATTACCCCTCAATGAAACTTGAGGTAACAAAGCGCCTTTAGCCTGTTTGACAGCATATTTCGCCGCTTCTTCCGTATAACGTGCAGCTTTTACACCCGGACTATCAGTCATTGCTTGCTCGATAGCCGCATCAAGCGAGATAGGTAATTCAGGTTTGCCATTTGGATTTTCTAAAGTGGCTGGCGCACGACCGATAACACGCCGATAACGAGCCCTGCTCGCAGCCAACGTTGCGTCAGCAGCAAGTTTGTTGGATTTAGCGCCTTCTAGACGCGCTTCAGACTGCGCAACATCAGTGCGCGTAATTTCACCAACGCGAAAGCGATCACGGCTTGCCTGCAACTGGCGCTCAAGTACCTGCACCTGATTCTCGTTCAAACGAACCACGGCTTCGTCGCGGAAAACGTCCATATAGGCAGTAACAGCATCCAGAAGAACTTGCTGCTCAACAGATTGCAATTGCGCTCGGCCCGCTAAAACTTGACGTTTTGTTTGCTTCAAAAGATTTCTATCCCGAAACCCATTAAATAAATTCTGTGTGGCTTGAAGCTGATAAAAATCATTATCTGTAGGAGCACGTGTAGATGGAGGGGGGTCACCTATAAGTGTTCCTTCAGGGAACGGCGGCTGTTGACCATTAGCAATTGCAGTCGCAATAGCAGCATCTAATTCTGCTTGACTTGTGATGCCTTGTGAAGCAACCAAATCCCCAACAGTTCCGGCTTGTTGGTTCGTTCTGTTACCGCGCGTAAAACTTGCTTGCGCATCAACGGTTGGTAAAAAGCCAGACTTTGCACGTGAAACGCTCTCATCTGCGCCTCTTAATATTGCACGCTGTGCCAACAGCTGCGGATTTGATGAATAGGCGGCGGCGAGCGCTTCCTTTAATGTTTCAGCAGAAACGCTGTAGGACCCGCCAACAATCGCAGCGACCGCACAAAGCGATACCAGCCCCTTTTGAACCGTAGATTTATAGACAGATTTTTTACCAGCAGATGCCTTGTGACCCATTGGGACTATTCCCTTTTTCATTATGGTCTCCTTATTTCCTCGCATATATCGTTATTATATCTTTGTTACTGTTTACCTAATGGTTTCATTTTTTAAAGCCATTCGCGGTATAATTTAGTGCGTATTTCGAATTTTACCACCAAAAATCAATATTTTATGCCAAATAGTAGGATGTTTTAAGTTCCCCGTAATTCACCCTGTGGTGCTAATTGGTGCCACCAAACTATTAATCGTTTATATGGCCAACCAGCAGATTCGGATTTATCCGCGAACGATTACACATACATTCTATTCAATTATGGGATGCAAACCCCTTAAAATTCAAAACCCTTTGGCTGTTCAAAACCCGGGATTTTCGCGACGTTGGCATTAAACAGGTCACGGCCCGCCGGGATACCATCACGCATTGTAATCATATGGCCGCGGCCAACACCGTTAACCGTTTTCACACAGATTAACCGACCACCTTCCTTCAATTGTCGAACAACAGTCATGGGAACATCCTCGACCGCACCGCCCATAAAGATCACATCATATGGCCCCTGCCTTGAAACACCACTACCGAGCGCGCCCTTAACGACGGCTGCATTCATGATTTCAAGATCAGTCAGTTTCTTTTCAGCGGCATCCGCCAAGGTTTCATTTTCTTCTAACGCCACAACTGCATCCGCGAGGTGCGCCAGCACCGCCGAAGAATAGCCCGTTGCACAACCGATATCGAGCACAAGGTCGCTTGGTTGAATATTGGCAGCCACAAGCATACGGCCGAAAATCATGGGCTCGATCAGGTAACGGCCTTCACCAACCGCGATATCCTCATCCACATAGGCAACATCGCGCTTTGTTTTCGGGACAAAAGCTTCGCGGGGAACAGCGCCGATCGCATCGATAACGCGTTCATCATTCACTTCATTGGGGCGAAGCTGACCATCAATCATGTGAGTACGTGCAACAGAATATTCGCTCACGGAGGATACCCTTTATGTAATTAATTGGTTTGTGTTAGTTGCTTTATAATTTGCGAAGTCACAAGACACAACGCGTTTTCTTTAAAATGTGCCAGAAAAATGTACCAGAAAATAAAGTGATTTCTCTTTCTCTATCAAAAACCATCAGAAAGAGACTTTACGAGAGAGAAAAAGCTGCTTATAAGCACCGTCAGTCAGCAAATGACGATTGCCACAATGAGGCGCGATGGCGGAGTGGCGACGCAGCGGATTGCAAATCCGTGTACACGAGTTCGATTCTCGTTCGCGCCTCCATTATTTCTCCTACTATCTATCTGATTTTGAATATTTTCAGCAGAAAAACAGTTTATCCGCTATAACTAGCATGCAGCCCTCAACGGCGTAGCATTTCCCGCACCTCCATTAAGGCGAACCCTAATAAATTTTGTCCTTTCCATTTTTCCGGATTTTCGACTTCAGGATCATCAACCGACATCCCAATCCCCCATATCGGGTCTACAGGACTTGCCTCTACCAATACACGTTTTCCAGTATTTAATAAGAATTCTTTGAGGTCACTATTTTGGGAGAATTTTATATAATTACCCCGAACGGCCACATCAAATTTGTGCTTATTCCAGATTGCCTGATCAAAACTCAAGACTTCGCGCCCCAGTGCCTTGGCTTTCCCGGGGTTTTCGGCATCTATGATTTCATCAAACTTTCTTTGATCGCCAAATAGTCTTGCCTTCTCAGCCATCATATAATGCTCGGCCGTCAAATAGCTATAATCACCCTCAACTCCACCCCTCGGATACCATTGGCTAAAACATGCCTTCGATACTGTGCCCGAGGGATCTTTGTGCGACCAAAAGAAAACATACTTTAATCTCTCGCCTGTTTTTGCCGCAGCAATCAAGTTATCAATTGTATTCATAAGCCCCAATCCGTTTTTTTTCATATGAACAACACTTTATAGCCTGACCGCTCCATTTCGCCAATCAGCATTTACCAAACATCACCATTTCTGCGGTTTTTCAAAAAAACGTCACAAAAAATAAAAATAGGGCTTGGCAGAGAATTTTTTTTGAGTATAAAGAGCCCACCCAAGCGCAGACGGGGTCACCCGAAAGCGTGTCATACTGATCCCCAGTAGCTCAGTTGGTAGAGCAAATGACTGTTAATCATTGGGTCGCTGGTTCGAGTCCGGCCTGGGGAGCCAATTCATAAAGGGTTAGCTTTTTAAGCTAGCCCTTTTTTATTTCTCAATCAAATATCCCTACCATCGAGCATTCCCTTTCAAACTCTTGGCTGTTCGCATGCCCCGTACGCAAACCTGATTATGAACAGAATTTTGTGTCATTGTGTGATTTGATTAGTCTCTAACTTCAGCTAGTCTCTTCTCAAGTATCTCGTCTTTCCTTGTTTTTAGTTCTTATTTGGCGAGTGATGCCCAGCATCATCAATATTCACACGAACACAAATATATCGGGAGCCAACAATGTTTGAACAAATGGGAATACCGACCTTCGTCATCGAAGCCTTAACCTTTTTTGTACTCTTGTTTGTTTTTGCAATCGGGCTTGTCGTGCTGGGCACAATCATTCTTTATGTGATCGACAGGACACAAACCAAGCATGCAGTGCGCCGCAATTTCCCCGTTATCGGACGCGGACGCTATTGGATGGAACATATTGGTGTCTTTTTCCGTCAATATTTCTTTGCCATGGACCGGGAAGAAATGCCCTTTAACCGTGAACAACGCTCTTATGTATACAGGGCTGCCAAACGGGATGATACCACCCTCGCCTTCGGGTCCACCCGAAATCTGCACACCACAGGCACCATCATGTTTGCGAACTGCGCCTTCCCAACCATGCGAAAGGATGCTGTTAAAACCCGTGAAGTGGAAGTTGGCCCCTATTGCACAACGCCTTATAAAACCGCATCCCTGTTTAATGTTTCAGGCATGTCATATGGCGCCCTCTCAAAAGTAGCGGTAGAGGCCCTTTCCAAGGGGTCAGCAAAGGCGGGGGCATGGATGAATACCGGCGAAGGTGGCTTGTCTTCCTATCACCTATCAGGGGGCGGTGACATCGTATTTCAAATTGGAACTGCTAAATACGGTGTCCGCGACGAGAACGGCAACCTCTCGGACGATAAGCTTGAGGCGCTTGCAGCCAAAGAAAATATCCGCATGTTCGAACTCAAACTCGCACAAGGGGCAAAACCCGGCAAAGGCGGGATCTTGCCTGGCGAGAAAGTCAGCGAAGAAATCGCGGAAATTCGGGGCATTAAGGTTGGCGAAGATTCGATCAGTCCAAACCGACACCCCGAAATAAATGATATCGAAAGCCTACTTGATTCGATTAATCATATTCGCGACGTCACAGGCAAGCCGGTAGGCATAAAAACTGTCATGGGTAGCTTTGATTGGCTGGACGAAATGCTTCAGCTTATTCACAAGCGCGGCGTTGAGAGCGCGCCTGACTTTATCACAATCGACTCTGGTGATGGCGGCACGGGTGCAGCTCCCATGAGCCTCATGGATTATATGGGGCTTCCTATTTGGGAAAGCCTGCCAATGGTTGCGGATCGACTTAACGGATTTAACCTCAAGGATCGAATCAAAATCATCGCTTCCGGCAAGCTTATCACCCCCGCTGATGTGGCATGGGCGCTTTGCATGGGGGCTGATTTCGTAGTATCCGCCCGCGGCTTTATGTTCTCACTCGGGTGTATTCAGGCACTTCAGTGCAATAAAAACACCTGCCCAACAGGCATTACAACACATGACCCGAAACTTCAGCGTGGCTTAGTGGCAGCAGATAAGGCAGAACGCGTTGCAAATTATATCGAACATGTCATGTATGAAGTTGGTGTAATTGCCCATTCCTGCGGCGTGAAAGAACCAAGAGAGTTAAATCGCTCGCACGCCATTATGGTTCAGGACAACGGAAGGCCACTTCCTATGTCTAATATATTCCCAAACCAAAAAGAAGGTAGCCTGATGTAAGTTAAGGGCCTTCAAACATTTCTTCGGTTGCGGGGTACGGTAAAATTATTGTCGTACCCTTTAAATATGAAAGTGTGCTTTTTATGTGCCATTTTTCTTTTCATGATAGAAAAAGCCCACAAATACGCTTGTTTTAGACACATTTCGCTAGTATCCATTCAGTTAATAAGTTCTTAATAAAGATGAACAAGATAAAAAATACTGGAGGAAACCATGCGCAAAGCATTGCTATCCGCACTTCTCTTAACAACTGCCAACATAACCGTTGTCGCTGACGACCATGATGATGATGGCTTCTACGCTGGCCTGCAACTTGGGGTCACACTAGCAGATGATGCCCGCGTCAATGCAACGGGCGACTTATTTGCCAATGCTGATGCTGATCCAGGCCTTTTGTCTGGCCTGTTTCTCGGCAGAAAAGTTGGAAAATGGCGCTATGAGTTCGAATATGCTGCACGCCGAAACAGCTACGACCAGGTTAACTTTGTTGACGGCGGCCCGTTTAATATAGTTGGGCTTCGCGATTCTGGTGGTCACCAGGAATCTGACGCATTTATGGCAAATGTTCATTACCAGTTCGGAGAAATCGCAGACTGGAAAGCCTTCATTGGCGCAGGTATTGGTTTCGCCCGCATGGATGTATCAAACCTGAATACAACACTCGGAACGATTGTTAATGACAGTGATACACAGTTTGCAGGCCAAGGCATGGTTCACGCAGCGCGTAAACTTACTGACAATGTAGAACTTGGTCTTGGGTATCGCTACTTCCGAACAGCCCTTGGTGATTTCCAAACACCAGACGGCATTGCAGATTTCCGTTTTCAAAACCATGAACTTTTTGCCCGTGTAACATGGTTATTTGGTGGTGGTTCCAATGGTATTGAACCCGCAACTGTGCCTGAGCCTGTTCCAGAACCAGCTCCAAAACCAGCACCAGCTGCCGCGCCGGAACCAAAACCTGAACCAAAACCAGCACCGAAGCCAGAGCCGAAACCTGCTCCGCTTCCGGGGCCGTTTATCGTGTTCTTTGACTTTGACAGCTCTTCTATTACTGACAGCGCGCAATCAATTATCGATGCTGCTGCCGATGCGTTTGAAAAGTTCAAAGTTGTTCGCATTAGAGCCACAGGACACACGGACCGTGCTGGCAGTGACAATTATAACTCCCGCCTATCGCGGAAGCGGGCTGAAAATGTACGAAGTGCCCTGATTGCGAAGGGTGTTCCTGCACAAGCTATCCTGGTTTCAAGCAAAGGTGAAACATCACCGCTTGTATCCACCGCTGATAATGTTCGGGAAGCACAAAACCGCCGCGTGGAGATCGTTCTTTCACGCTAAGGAAAACCGTCCATAGCTAACCAAATAAAAAAGGAGGCTTTTACGCCTCCTTTTCTGTCTCAATCGCCTAAGATCAATTTCTGTATTCTTTATCAGTATCTCAATGATACCGGCTCGCTAATGCATCTTGCCGCTGGCCTTTGGTAACGCACTGGCATTAGCTCTAACAATGCCTCTGGGCTGGATGCGTGGTTTGATAGCTCCGCAGCAGCCTCCGTCCGATCACAAAATTCAGTCAATTTTGTACTTTGCAGGGAAACCTTATTCGCAATAGTAACCATATAGGTGTCGAGTGTTTGTTCACCCTGCCGCTTTAAAAAGGCACGAAGTGGCGCTTCACTGTTTTTAAGATGAATATCATGCCCACGGACAAAATCATTATAAAGCTCTGGTAATTTGCTAGAGCTATCATAACGACACTGAAGCGCTGCCACCATGAAATGTGTCTGAACAAAACGGACCTTGTCCGCACTCTCTTCAACAGGGCGAATACACAAGGTATTCGCATTGGCTTCTGAACTATCCAATGCTGCTACAGCGCCAAAAGTGATAGCCGCCAATAAAATTTGCCTGATCATTTTATTATCTCCTTACCACTCATTCACACAGCATGCACAAAACGGTCTGAAACCTTCCATACACAAACATAGGTTTAGTTTCGCCGTAAGATGTAAACAAAATCTTAAACTTACAATTTGATATAAATTCATGGTATCTGATGAAAAACGCACCATATTCCGCGATCAAAGCGGTATTTTAGTTACATTCAATGCATTGAAATGCTATAGGCGCGCCTCGTGAATTAAGAATGAAGCGTATTTAGGATTAAAATAAGAGATAAATATGGCAATGAAAGACGCACAAAATAATAAAAAAGCCATTGTATTATTATCTGGTGGATTAGATTCGGCAACTGTCATTCGTATCGCGCAAGATAGCGGATACGACGTCTATGCACTTAGTTTTCAATATGGGCAGCGTCACAGTGTTGAATTAACTGCCGCAAATAAAATTGCAAAAACACTGGGCGTGATAGAGCATAAAACCGCAAACCTTGACCTCCGCCTTTTCGGCGGTAGCGCCTTAACTGATGATATCGACGTTCCAAAGGACCGTGAAGACGACGATATGAGCAGCGACATCCCTGTAACCTACGTCCCTGCCCGAAATACAATTTTCCTGTCCTTTGCCCTTGCTTATGCTGAAACAATTGGTGCAAAGGATATTTTTATCGGTGTTAACGCCCTCGACTACAGCGGATACCCTGATTGCCGGCCTGAGTATATTGATGCCTATGCAAAAATGGCCAATTTGGCGACCAAAGCCGGGGTTTCTGATGAAGAAGTAATTAAAATTCAAACGCCATTGATTGATATGACAAAAGCAGAGATTGTTAGCACTGGAACAAAGTTGGGTGTTGATTATTCCATGACAATCAGTTGCTATGACCCTGACGAAGATGGCAGGGCTTGTGGCCACTGCGATAGTTGCCTGCTGCGCCAAAAGGGCTTTAAGGAAGCGAGCCTTGATGACCCGACACGCTATCAAAATCAAGGGGCATAGTGTGGTCTATAGCGTAAAAGAAATATTTTACACCCTACAAGGTGAAGGCGCAAACGCGGGCCGGCCTGCAATATTCTGCCGTTTTTCAGGCTGTAATTTATGGACAGGCCGCGAAGAAGACAGAAGTAAAGCAATCTGCCAATTCTGTGATACTGACTTTGTAGGGACTGATGGTGTTGGAGGCGGCAAGTTCAAAACCGCGAAAGACCTTGTGGAGCGCGTTCTTTCCCACTGGCCACAGAACACAAATGAGCCCCCCTTCATTGTCTGTACTGGCGGTGAGCCCTTATTGCAACTTGATCAGGTACTTGTTGATACGCTAAACGAATATGGTTTTGTCATTGCTGTAGAAAGCAACGGGACAATTCTTCCACCAAACGGGATTGACTGGCTTTGCATTAGCCCCAAAATTGGATCCGATCTGATTGTCAAAAAGGGCCAAGAGCTTAAGCTTGTTTACCCGCAGGCAGGTGGCGAGCCCGAAAAATTTGACGACTTAAATTTCGAGCATTTTTACCTTCAGCCAATGGATAGCCCTGAACTTATCTCAAACACAGAAAAAGCTGTTGATTACTGCAAAGCTCACCCCAAGTGGCATTTAAGTGTTCAGACCCACAAGGCGATTAATATCCCTTAACGTAGCCTTTAACCGCGACCACGGTAGGTTGGTACACCTTGATCAGGTATCCAGATATTTTCAGGCGCTTTTCCTGTTTGGAAAAATACATCAATCGGGATACCTCCGCGTGGATACCAATAACCACCGAAGCGAAGCCATTTTGGTTTCATTTCTTCAACAAGACGCTCAGCGATCCCAACCGTACAATCTTCATGAAACGCCTGATGATTTCGGAAAGACTGAAGAAACAGTTTCAGTGATTTACTTTCTACAAGTTTTTGATCCGGCACATAGTCTAAAACAAGGTGTGCAAAATCAGGCTGACCGGTTACAGGGCACAGGCTTGTAAACTCAGGGCACGTAAAGCGCACAAGATAATCAGTGCCAGCACGCGGGTTCTGCACCATTTCAAGAACCGCTTCCTCAGGTGTCTTGGGCTGGGTGCTCGTGCTACCGAGCTGCTCTAATCCTTCGTAAACACTATTGGCCATCATCGTCTCTTCGTATTGCTTTAATCCTACCGCGCTATTCATAGGCCTAAACCACTATTTATCAAGATGAAAATGATGCGACAAATTTTCCCATTTAAATGCGTCGATCAAACACGCCTCATAATAGGCACAACTATCTGAAATATTTAGTAAAATTGTATATATATTAAAAACTTAGCATTCAGATTTTATTAAGAAACCAATCGTATTCTGTTAAGGAATCAGGTCCTCAAAAGTGGTCCTGTCGACGAAGTAGTACCGATTTGTATGTCGGCCAGGAGAAGAGTAATGGCAAAAACATATGTTGCCCGGTTTACACCGGGTCAAGTCATCAGGCATATCGGCCTCGGTTATCGAGGTATTATTTTCGATGTCGATGCCACATACGAACAGTCCGATGAATGGTATGAGCTTATGGCCGTATCGAGGCCATCCAAACATCGTCCCTGGTATCATATCCTTGTGGATGGACAAGATCATGTCACTTACGTTGCGGAAGAAAACCTTGTTGCCTGCGATGAAGAAAACGATTTTGAGCATCCTCAATTAAGTGAATTTTTTCACCCTCTAACCGATGGTGGTTTGTCGTCACGGCAAATTTTCAATTAAACGAACGAAATATAAACACCCCTCCTGAAAAATGGGCCAACGTTTGGTTCAAGCCTTTTGGAGGAAACAGTTCCCTTGGGTAGCAAATTAGCTGCCGCCACCTTTGTGGGGTATCTTCGGATACCCCCTTTTTCTTTTTATCCCTATTCCTATCCGCGCATTGAATTTTCTGCACATCAGCCATACAGTCGGTTTTGAGAAGGGAACAATCGTGGCAACACCCAAAGAAACTAGAAAAAATACGCTCGTAGACGCTGTTTGGCTCAGTGAAAATATTCACTCAGATGCGGTGAAGGTTTTTGACTGTAGCTACCATTTGCCTGGCACCAACAGATCTGCTTTTGAAGAATTCACAGCAGCCCATATTCCCGGTGCATATTTTTTTGACATTGACCTAATTGCAGACACTAGGGCGCCTCTTCCCCATATGCTGCCAACGATCGCAACATTTGAAAAAGCAATATATGATTTTGCAATTTCAAAGGATGACACCATCATATGCTATGATAATAGCCCGCTGTTTTCAGCAGCGCGTGTGTGGTGGATGTTCAGGTATTTTGGCTTTGAGAATATCTATATTCTAAATGGTGGCTTATCTGCATGGAAAAACGCAGGGTATAAAACCGTTGATGGGACCTCTAAAGCCGCCCTTCCAACCAACAGTTTCACTCCCTTTATTCCCATTTCAAACGAACAGTTACTGGTAAACAGACTTCAAATAGAGCAGACAATCCATAGCGAAGACACTATGATTATCGATGCGCGCTCAAAAGGCCGTTTTGATGGCTCTGCCCCCGAGCCACGGCCTAATTTGCCATCGGGCCATATGCCGCTTGCTGTAAACATTCCTTATCAGGACCTATTCACAAAGGATGGTCACTATAAAGCCATAGATGCCTTGGAAAATCTGTTTAGTCGCCACAAAATCGACCTCAATCGACCTGTAATCACGTCCTGTGGCTCAGGAATAACCGCATGTACGCTCGCCGCCGCATTAAGTTTGCTTGGCAAATGGGATGTAGCCATCTATGACGGTGCATGGATTGATTGGGCCACACATTATGGTATCAATAATCCACAGGCAAAAATGATAAGGACTATAGAGTAAAATGTCAGACAAACAGCGTGATACAAAGCTTGTAACGGCCGGAAGGCGTAAAGAATGGACCCACGGGATTGTTAACCCGCCAGTTTATCGTGCCTCAACATGTTTGTTTGACAGCTATGCAGAAATGCGTGAGCGCGTTAAAGACCCAAGCGCCAGACATTTATTCTATGGCCGCAAAGGAACCCCGACACAGTGGGCGCTTGAAGATGCGATTACCGAGCTTGAAAACGGCGAAGGCACTATGCTTTTCCCTAGCGGAGTCGCGGCTGTAAATGCGGCTATCCTTGCATGTGTTAAAACTGGGGATCATATCCTTATCACTGATAGCGCCTATGATCCCACACGGTCTTTTGCCAACGGTTTCCTGAAAAAAATGGGTATTACTACGGAATATTATGACCCCACAATCGGCGCCAACATCGAAAGCCTGATCAAAGATAACACCGCTATGATCTTAGTTGAAAGTCCCGGGTCGCTGACATTTGAAGTGCAGGATCTGCCTGCAATTTCAGCGGTCGCAAAACGGCACAATATCCTAATCGTCAGCGATAGCACATGGGGAACACCCTTGTATTTCCCTGCGCTCGAACTCGGGGCTGACATTAGCGTTCATGCCTGCACAAAATATATTGGCGGGCATTCGGATATTATGCTTGGTTCGGCAACTGCAAATCACCGCATGTTTAAACGTTTGCGACAAACCGCGTATTCACTTGGGCAAACGGTCTCTGCCGATGACGCTGCCCTTGGTCTTAGGGGGCTTAGAACCCTCGGCGTTCGCTTGAAGCAGCATGAAGAAAATGCGCTCTTGATTGCCAAATGGCTACAGGATCACCCGCTTATCCATGAGGTACGCCACCCCGCGCTTGAAACAAGCCCAGGACATGACATCTGGAGCCGGGATTTCACTGGCTCAACAGGTCTTTTCTCCATAATTCTCAAATACGGGGATTATCCTGATACGGCCCATCTTGTTGACGAGATGAAATATTTCAAAATGGGCTTTAGCTGGGGCGGGTATGAAAGCCTAATATTACCTAGCGACCCAGAAAGTGCCCGTTCCGCATCAAAATGGTCCAGCCCCGGTCCTTTACTAAGGCTACACATTGGCCTTGAAGATACGGATGACCTCATGAAAGACTTGGAAGCCGGTTTACAGCGCTACAGCGACGCCGTGAAACCATAAGGTTCCTGAAATAGTGTTAAGCCAAAGCGAAATAGAAGCCTTATTGCTCAGCCTAAAAGTGGCAACAAGCGCAACATTGCTTCTATTTCCTATCGCGCTTGCCCTTGCCTTCTTGCTGGCCCGGTATAATTTCAGGGGCAAAATGCTATTGGAAATAATGGTTTATTTCCCGCTCGTCGTTCCTCCTGTCGTTATTGGATATCTGTTGCTAGTGTTTTTATCACCTGCAAGTGCTTTCGGCGCATGGCTGGAGACGATTGGATTAAACCCATCTTTCAGTTGGCAAGCAGCCGCGCTCGCAAGTGGCATTATGGCGATGCCCTTAATGGTTCGGGCTATTCGGCAATCGTTTGAAACACAGGCAATCAT
The DNA here is from genome assembly GCF_024398015.1 of Kordiimonas sp. SCSIO 12610. Classification (GTDB taxonomy): domain Bacteria; phylum Pseudomonadota; class Alphaproteobacteria; order Sphingomonadales; family Kordiimonadaceae; genus CANLMI01. Next base: position 1,542,656 of record NZ_CP073747.1, on the reverse strand, counting down.
TTTCAACGAAGTTGCAGCAACCCTTGGCGCGGGACCATTTAGGCAATTTCTAACAATCAGCCTTCCTCTCGCGCTTCCTGGTATTGCGACCGCTATTGTATTGGGCTTTGCCAGATCGATCGGAGAGTTTGGTGCAACAATCACATTTGCCGCCAATATTCCAGGCCTTACACAAACGCTTCCCCTTGCATTATACACAGAGGCGCAAACCCCAGGCGGAGAAACTGCTGCCTTACGGCTGGCAATTTTATGCTTGATACCAGCCGTTTTAAGTTTATTCATCAGTGAAACCCTAAGCCGCCGTGCTCGGGCTAAAGCTGGATTAAGGCCATGAACATCGCCCTATCTGCAGACGTTCGCTGGGAACATGATACAGCGACTTACAAAGCAAATTTCGCACTCTATGAGGGTGTGAATGTATTGATTGGCCAATCAGGTGCAGGCAAATCAACGCTTTCCCGTATTTTATTGGGGCTAATAAAGCCAATATCAGGAACTATAACACTTAACGATACAACGCTGGTTCATGTTGGAAAGGGTACCTTCTCCCCCGTCCATAAACGCAAAATTGGCTGGGTACCGCAGGATAGCGCTTTGTTTCCGCATATGACGGTTGAAGCAAACATCCGGTACGGTTCTAAGAAACAACAATCCATCGATGACATCCTTGATTTTCTATCAATCAAACATTTGAAAAATCGAAACACACATACCCTATCAGGCGGTGAAGCGCGCCGTGTTGCAATAGCCCGAGCAATTGTTTCTGAACCAGGCCTCCTTATTCTCGATGAGCCAACTAATGGTTTGGACCAGAAATCAAAAGAAACGGTTCTAACACTCATTAAAAAGATTGCTCAAACTCGCTCTATTCCCATTCTTATGATCACGCATGATTATGATGAGATGCTCAAATTGGCCGACCACACCATTTTAATGCATGAAAATCTGATCGTAACAGAAGGCACATTAGAGCATATCACGCAGCACGCTGATTTTTCCCAGGCTCTGGGACTTAAGGAAATCAGCAGCATACTTGAAGGGACATTCGTTGGTACAGAAGATACCTTGTGGAAGATTGATGTTGCAGGGCAAACTCTCTATCTATTCTGTATTGAGCCGATACCTGCTATAAACAGTTGTATCAGGGTACGCCTAAGCTCTAAAGACATTGCACTCAGTCTACAGCCGATTGATGGAACAAGTATTCTGAATCATTTGTCTTGTTCAATTACAGAGATTAACCAACAAAGTGATCAGGTTCTTGTCACACTGAAATTGGAAAATAGTGATCAATGTATTAGCGCACAGATTACGCAAAAATCAGCCGCACTTATGCAGGTAAAAGAAGGTATGCAAGTCTCCGCAATGTTAAAAGCCGTAGCCGTTAAAAGCATAACTTCGGCATAGAACGTGCCGTAAGAGGGCTATCAAATTGACCTCACAATTATTTCACCAACAACAGTAAATTATACTAAGCTATTGAATTTAATATAGTTTAATAGAAACTCAATTCTTCTCTGCACGGAAATAAAATTACCTGTAGATTTCATTCAGTTTAAGTTCATCAAATTTGAATCAAATTGTATCCCAAGCAATATTGGGAACAGCGTTATGAGTAATCCAACATCACATCATCAATCCAGTACGTGGATTCAGGACAACCCACATTTCAAGGCCTGGCTATCATCAAAGTCCATTAAATGGTCCGATTTGAATTATGTTCAAAGGGGCCGAATGATCATTGACTTTTACGATGATCAGTCTGCCCCAACCAACAATCAGAAATTTCAATCCTTTTAAAATAGTTCCGAGTAAAATGTCACAGTCAACGAGTACCAGAACCCCTATCACCAAAACATTCAACGCCCCGGTCAAATTACTGAAAAAAGGCGATATTCTTTTAGAAGACCTAACGAACGCATCAGGCAATCTGATCCTTGCTAAAGGTTACCTTTTGGACGATATGGTGATCAAGAAATTGAACAGGTTAGATGAAATGCAAAGTTTCAAACGTCCGGTTTCTATCGAAAGACCTCTTGCATAAAAACAATCCTAAATGACCACTACTCAAATCACTGAGAAGTCATTATGGAGCATGCAATTAACAACAGGAACGGATGTCGCCGCGCTAAGCCGCGCTAACTAGGGCGGCTGCGATCAAAGACCTTGCTTAACGAGCAAATCTATTCACCTAAATATTGCTGAATAGCAGCGTCGGCCACCGTTATTTTAGCAATGCAATTTTTCTCTGTACTACCGAGCGAGGCGGTGGCGAACCCAATAATATTAAAAAAACGTGGGCCATCATTATATTTGGTTTCCGCGAGCGCAGGTAAATATGCGTTTGTTAAATTAGATAGTTGGTCGAAACATTGGTAGGCATCATTGACGGTCGCCGTTAACGCGGGCGACACCTGGTTAAATGTGCCAATTTGCAGCGCCGTTGTGAAGGATGCTGTGCGAACAACCGGATATTTCACCCCCTCTAACCACGGGGCCTCAGCATATAAAGCCCCCGCCTCCAAGCTTTTAAGCGCATCAAAGGCAAGCGGCGAAACACGTAAATGATATTCTGACTTCGCTATCAATTCATCGCGGTTCAACAACAATTCCTGCTGTATGGAGGACAGGCTCTCTGACGTTGTTTCCTGTTCTTTTAATTCTTCCCAGTGCTGATCAAGCAAAAGCGCAACAAACACACCGATAAACACTACAGCCATATCGTATAAAACACGGCCAAGTGTGAACTCATGATTTTTGCTTGCTTTTGGTTTCATCACCCACTCCCTATGATGCAATTCACATGTCGCATATACTATAGGAATATGGGGAGATTTCTAGAACACTATGGAATTGTAAATAATGGCGACCCCGGCAGGACTCGAACCTGCAACCTATTGATTAGAAGTCAATTGCTCTATCCAGTTGAGCTACGGAGCCATTATTCTTATTTAAAATTATCCGAATATGCCTGAATACGACGTTTCCGAGTATGAGGTTTTTGAACCTCAAAAGGAATATCGTGGCGTTTGGCATAGGATTTTGCTTCATCCAACGAAGGAAATTTCATACGCAATTGGCCACGTGTATCGCTTGAACCAACCCAGCCCATTAGGCTGTCTATCTGTTTCGCAGACGCAGGTTCAAACTCCAGAAGCCACTGCCGTGTATTTGCTGTGCCGGACTGCATTGCTGTTTTAGCGGGTTGGTAAATGCGCGCTTTCATGCCCATTTCCTTATTCATATCTTCGTTGTGTATCTCATCAATGAATGATGCTGCTTGTCACGCGGCCTCTTGTCAATCTTAATTCTAAAACATCAACAAAAACCACGATCAAAAGCTCGGGCACACTAGCTCAATTAAATAAAAAATCAATTATGAAATTACAATTTTTCATCATCTTATAAGAAAAAATGTTCATACAGTTTGTTACATTAATGCACGCAGCTTTTTATTCTCTGGGCACGGGATCACATACACCTTGTGTCCACCGTTTTCACGAAAAGGAAACATACCAATCATAACGTTTGTTTTGTATTCACCGTTTGATGCCATATTAATTCTGGCAAATGCAGGCTTCCCGGCTTGAATAGCATCAATCATCACGGCTTTGCGCGTCTGATAGCATGCGTTTTCGGTAAACTCTTTCAAGAATTGCCCTTGTTTGGCATGAATAGTCATTTCTGACGCTGATGTTCCAAGCAAGGTTAATTGAAAATCAAACTCTTCACCGAGTTCAGTTTCCTTAAAAATCATCAACCAGCGCAAACATGATTTAACGTGGACAGGAGAAAACTGGGTATTATCGGGCATATCACCGTCGGCTAACCCGTCCCAGTATGCTTGAAATTCATGCACAGGGTGATCTGCATCAAAGTCATCAATGACTTGAGGTATCAAGGCAGAATTACATATAGATTCGAAACACTCCCCCCAAGAGAAACTCTCTTTTTCTTCAAGCATTCTTTCCGCAAGGCTCCCTATAGAATTGGAGACACTCTATAGCACATATAGAAAATGTGAAAGATATATCTAAGGCAATAGATAAAAGAAAAGCCGAGCAAATGCTCGGCTATCCTTTAAAAGTCCTGGTTACTTTTATAACTGGTCGGGGAGACTGGATTCGAACCAGCGACCCCCTGTACCCAAAACAGGTGCGCTACCAGGCTGCGCCACTCCCCGACGAGTGGTGATCGTATAGTTTCTGCGATTTTGAGAAGCAAGAGAAAAATTACAAATCGTAAAAAAAAATTCAAAAAGCCCGCAAATCTGATCGTTTGCTCCGCAAATTTCCAAAATTTCAAATGGCAATATGCGACATATGTTCGGTTTTATTTATGATATTCCTCAATCGCACAATCTGATTCCATTCGTTTAACCAGAAGATTGAAAAACAGGATCGAACAAACTTTTATCGCCTCGCGCCCAAGGCTTTAAAAACAGCGCTAATCGTTGCCACAGCTTCGCTTTCATTACGTAATGCAGCCTCTACTGATGCAAAACCATCCTGGAGGCCAACAACCTCTGCCTCACCCTCAACCCACTGTCCGCATTTGGCAGAGCTGACAAAATTAGTAGACAATTTAATCGTTACAAAAGGCGGCGCAGCTACTTTAAACACAGCCGAAGCGATTAGGATATCAGCGAATGTCATTAACATTCCACCGTGGCACACGCCACCCGCATTCAAATGATCGTCAGCGACCCTGAAACCCCGCTTCACCCGATTACCAGGCATTTCCTTCTCGAAAAACGGACCTACATGCCAACCAAAGGGCGAATTGGACACAATAGACTTATATCCGTCCGGCGGAGACGCCTTCGCGATCATCTTTGGTGTCGCTGTTTTTGAGAACATGAAAACTCCTAACCATTTCACCCTAAATTACGCACAAAAAAAGGGCTGAAAAGCCCTTAATATCCTTATACATTTCTTTTCTAAGCGTCGCCAGGTAATGCAATCTGAGCAACAAGCGGACCTCGCTCGCCAGTGCCGATCCGTACTCTCACTTCCTGCGCGGGCTCCAGATCGGTCAATCCTGCTCGCCTCAAGGTTTCAATGTGAACAAAAATATCAGGCCCATCTTTTGTTCTTGACACAAACCCGTATCCCTTGGTCCGGTTAAACCATTTTACAACGACATCTTCGAATTCGTCAGAAACCTCAACATCCATCCCGGGATGAGAAAATGATGACCGTCCAAAATCCTCAGGGGACACAGCCGTCGATAAATCCAGAGAATGAATTTTTAATGCCTGACGCCCACGGCCACGCTCAACAGCATCACATATCACTGTTGTTCCCTCCGGAACTGATCGCCGGCCAACATCACGCAGGACAGAAAAATGCAAAAGCACATCGCCGTCTTCATCATCAGGTACTACAAAACCATACCCTTTAACGGCATCGAACCATTTAATTTTGCCAGAAATTTTTACGCTGGCTTCTTCCCCTTGCTCCTGGCTATCGCCAAGATCTAGCGAATCTGAAGATACAGATTGCATAGCTACCTCATGTACCATCGGTTTAATCCGATTATTTATAGGGGTGCCATTACAGAAAACCGAACAGGTCGTTTTCCCTTCCCCCTTTTCCCTTTAAAAAGCTCTTATCAAAGAAACGCATGAAAGAACTCCACCTCTTTCAATGCTAGCTATAAAAAAACGTGCCCGCAACTATTTTGTTACGAGCACAATATTTTATGCGTTTTCTAGTTAACTAGAAAATTAACGCTAAACGATATTTTCGAACCTAATGTCCAGAGTTACCTGTATCACTGATTGTAGCTGAATGATGCTCAATCAAGTGCTGCTCATACATCGTATCAGTCATTGGCTGAAGGAAGCTATACACACCAATGAAGCCGACAATAGACATCACAATCGTATATGGCAGCGCCATAACAACCATCTTCATGTAGCTGAGGCGAATTAACGGTGCCAGCGCCGATGTCAGCAAGAATAGAAACGCTGCTTGACCATTTGGAGTTGCTACAGACGGAATGTTCGTACCTGTGTTAATTGCAACAGCCATCAAATCGTATGTATCACGTGTAATAACACCATCAGCAAGTGCCTTCGTTGTCTCCGTCACATATACGGTCGCAACAAACACATTATCCGATATTGCTGACAGGACACCATTGGCCACGAACAACGCAGTGATCTGCTCGGACGCAGTTGGCAGCGATAATACAAAGTCTGTTACTGGTTTAAAGAGCGCATTGTCACTAATTACGCCAACAATAGAGAAGAAAACAACCAATAACGCCGTGAACGGTAGCGCTTCCTCGAAAGCATGACCAATTTGATGTTCTTCAGTAATACCGATAAGCGCAGATGCAAGAACGATAACAGACAAGCCGACAAGACCCGGACTGATATGAATAATCAATGCAACAACAAGCCAGATAGCAACCAATCCTTGAACAACAAGTGCTGCTTTATCGCGGCTTGTGCGGCGATCACTTTCATACTTGTCATAGTCAACAATGATATCAAGCACCTTCGCAGGAATACGGGCTCCGTAGCCAAAAATTCCTGTCATTTCGAGAACTGCACACGTTAGCAAACCTGCGCCCAAAACTGGCAAAGTTACTGGAAGCATGCGGAAGAAAAATTCATCAAATTCCCAACCTGCGCGCGATGCAATAAGAATATTTTGTGGTTCACCCACCAATGTCATCACGCCGCCAAGCGCAGTACCAACCGCCGCATGCATCATAAGACTACGTAAAAATGCGCGGAATTGCTCCAGGTCTGTTTCATTAAGCTTGTCGATTTCGCCGTCGGTTGAATGATCATGACCATCGCTGAAACTCTTACCGGAAGCGACTTTGTGATAAATTGAATAGAAGCCTACAGAAATGGCAATCACCACCGCTGTTACTGTCAACGCGTCAAGAAATGCAGATAACACAGCCGCCATTATGGAGAAAATAAGCGACAAGACAATCTTATTGCGCACATTCACCAATATCTTGGTGAACACAAACAACAACATGCTCTTCAAAAAGTAAATCCCTGCAACCATGAACACGAGCAGCATAATTACTTCCAGATTACTCTCAATCTCATGAACAACCGTAGACGTTGAGGTCATGCCGAGGGCGACTGCCTCGATAGCGAGTAGCCCACCAGGCTGAAGCGGATAACATTTCAAGGCCATAGCGAGTGTAAAAATGAACTCGATAATCAAAGCCCAACCGGCGACATAAGGGCCAACCGTATAAAAAAGAATTGGATTTAAAATGAGGAATGCCAAGATTGTCATCTTGTACCATTCTGCGGAATTTCCTAGAAAATTCCTACCCGCCGGACTAGCAAAAACTGCCATTTGTATCCCCTATTATTTGGAAGCAGATATTCATATACGCGAATATATTTTACATATTTCGCTAGCTTTACTTGTCCCTCTATATGAAATCAAGCATATCTGCTCAAAAAAAGATTGTGTTTTACGGTCGATTTTCATCAACTGAAGTATCAACAACTCAAACTCGGCTTACGAATGGAACAAGAACTCAAACATCTTAGCGACTGGCTAGCTAATAAAAATCAAGCTGCTATCGCTTTTGTAACCAAAACCTGGGGGTCTGCCCCACGACAGGTTGGGAGCCTTATGGTCATTCGTGAAGACAGCGTTTTTGAAGGGTCCGTATCAGGTGGCTGTGTGGAAGGCAGTGTTATCGCAGAAGCCGCTAATTTGATTGAGACTCGAAGCAACATCAAACACCTTACTTTCTCTGTCGCCAATGATGATGCCTGGTCCGTCGGATTGGCATGCGGCGGAGAGATTGAAATTTTATTGGTCAGAGTTCACGACGCAAATATTTCATGGCTACACGATACACGTTCAACAATTGATAGCCGTGATCGCGCGGTCCTTACGATCGACCGGCAGACTGGTGACATTCGTCATAACGGCGCCAGCAGTGACCAAACTTCCCATGAGAAGAAACCTAACCAAACAGATCGTTTTTTTTATTTACCGATAACCCCCAAACCCAAAATATTCATCATTGGTGCCGTACATATTACCCAGCACTTATGTGTCATGGCTAATGAATGTAATTTTGACATCACGGTCATTGACCCGCGGGAAGGCTTTATCGATAGCAGAGAGTTTAAGTCTGCGCATATTGTCGCTGACTGGCCGGATGATTATTTTGAGAAAACAAACCTGGACGAACACAGCGCGCTCGTGGCCTTGACCCATGATCCAAAACTCGACGACCCCGCCCTTGTCCCTGCCCTTAAAAGCGATGCTTTTTATATTGGTGCCCTGGGCAGTAAAAAAACACATAATACAAGATACGAACGTCTGCATAACAGCGGTTTCAAGCCACTAGACATTGATAGAATTCATGGTCCAATTGGCCTAGATATAGGATCAAAAACCCCGGCAGAGATTGCTATTTCTATCATTGCGGAAATTGTTCAAACCTACCGTCAAAAGCTGAGCATCCATCATGAAATTTGAATTTAGAAATATTGATGATTGCCAAGGCTGGAAATTGGCCCACAGTATTACGACCAGTAACAAGAAAGTAAAAAAAGCGACTGAAATCACCGCAGAACATATACGTTCATTAAAGTCGGATGGAGTCGAAAAAATTCAGGTTTTCAAGCTCGACAACTTTGACATCGATGAAAATTCCGCAGCAGCAAACATCGCTGACCACCTTATAGGGGCGAACACGCGAAGGGACAAAAGCACGCGTGGCAGATGCAATATTAAATCAACATGTGACGGCCTGATTCAATTTTCCTCATCAATGGAGGATATCAATTTTATTGACGAAGCCATCACACTAGCAACTTTGGCAAACTTTCAACCTGTCAAGGAAGGGCAGCTTATTGCAACAGTTAAGATAATCCCTTACGCGGTTGATAAAGCTTTGCTTAACAAGGCCACGTTAGTCACTGACAAGCTTAACGTCGCTCCTTTCCGCACCTATAATTGCGCCCTTATCTCGTCAGACAGGTCGCTACCCCCAAAAGCAATTTCGATAATAGAGAATCGTGTAAACACCACTCATGGGTGCTTAAAGTCGGTTGATTGGTGCGATCATAACGTTGAAGACTTAAGCGCTAAAATCATATCAACCGCTATGGGCTCTGAGACAGACCTTATCCTTCTGACTGGTATATCTGCGATTTCTGACCGACGTGATATAATCCCCTCGGCGCTTATTGAGGCAGGCGGAACTATTGAGCATCTAGGCATGCCTGTCGATCCGGGCAATTTGTTGATGCTTGGTACGCTCAACGGGAAAATGGTTATTGGTTTACCTAGTTGCGCTAAATCACCAGCACTGAATGGGTTTGACTGGGTTCTCGCTCGGTTTGCCGCAGGCTTGCAAATAACTGCCAAAGACATCAAATCAATGGGACTTGGTGGACTATTAAAAGAGGATCGTAATCGACCGAGCCCGCGCCTTAAAACTTCGTCAGGAGACGATATTTTCAGCAACACCAAAAATAACATTTCAACTGTCGTTTTGGCCGCAGGAAAATCATCAAGGGCACAGCGCAATAAATTGTTGGCATCGCTGGGCACTATGTCCGTTCTTGAAAGAACCTTATCGCTCCTCACTCAATCTGACATGATTGAGGAGGATCAAATACTCCTTGTTACAGGCCACGAACACGACAAGATCAAATCCCTTATAGCAAATGATAAGATTAAAATATGCTATAATGCGAAATATACAGAAGGCATGTCTGAAAGCCTGAAGCTCGCGAACAAACACATTCGCGAGGAAACTGAATTTGTTCTGATTGCACTTGGTGATATGCCGTTTGTTCGACCGCAATCGATAACAACACTTATAAAGGCTGGGGTCGCCAACCCTGAATATCAAATTATTATCCCAACTTTTCATGGCAAAAGAGGAAATCCAGTTTTATGGAACCGAGACAAATTTTACGAAATCAGGAATATATCGGCAGACCAGGGCGGACGAAAAATTATTAAAAACAACGAAGACTATGTTTTGGAAGTCGAAATAGATGATCCTGGTTTATTGATCGATCTGGACACGCCTGAAATGCTGGAACAGTTTGGTTTACGCTAAGATTTCCCGAATATCTTCTTCTTCCATATTGAGGACTTTCTGCGAAAGCTCATATGAAAACCCGCCTCGCGCCATAGAGGCCAATTCCTTTTGAATTTTTGCATCAACATCTTCTTTTGACATTGGACGCCTGAAAGCTCCGAATCTACGACGCTTGACAAAAGAAACAGCAGCGATCAAATCTACGGAAATTGAGCCCCCACCCTCTTCTCTCTCTGAAGACAACTGCGCTAAAATACTGTTTACATCATCAGTTTTCACGCCCTTATAGAATAAATCTTGCTTAATGAGGCGAAGCGGTTTCCCTTTTCTTAATAACGATTTAGCGCGCTCAAGCGCGTACCTAAGATCGTTCACATAATCATACCGCTTACATTTTTCGACAACCTCATCAATCCATGAAAGCTGCTCTGCTGTAGGTTCTACATCACCATTTGCTCTTTGATTTCGCCGCCGCACTTTACGCTTTAGGACTTCGCGCAAATTCGCCTCAGAAGAGGAAAACCGCCCTAAATAATGCAACGCTGCTCGCTCGATATAGCCAGCAGTCACTTTTTTTGTTTGCTGTTCTTTCATGGTCTATATATTCGACATCAATATTAGATGGTCAATTCATAACATTTTCGGCCAATTATGTGTTGCCATACTGCAACATGACATTTTCATTACATATGCAAAATATGCCCGTTACCGTACGTAAAGTTTGTTATTCTTCAATCCGCCTCGATAAACATACAGCCCTACCGCCCCTCACAACCCGCAGAAAACCATAGCTTTTGACACACCGCCTTCAAAGTCAGCTCTAAAAAAACAACCACTTGTTCACTGCGAGTACATAAATCGGTAAATTTGAAAAACATGAAATTCGTTAAAATTCTCTTGCGAAAATTGCAATCAATATGTAATTCAGCCTTGATATTCTTTTGCATATTGTGGAAGAAAATGAGTAACTGCGTCCAAATTGATGTTGGACATAATACAGGATTTTGCGATAACATTTTGCTTCGGACTGATTGAAATTTTTATGATGTCTAACACTTGTTGTTTTCAAAAAGTCCGAGTATTGTTGAACCAGGGCAAATATGGTTGATATCGATACAATGACTATAACACCGACACTAGATCCGACACTTCCACGTCGGTACTCAGATTTCGATACTCTTGTTGAATCGATTGAATATGCAGCTCAGGGAATACGTGGAGCAAATTTTTATAATGCTCGCGGCGACCTTGTTGAGTCGGTAACCTGGCGTCAAATCCGTGACCGTGCCCAAATTATTGGCCGCAAATTATCCGGTATTGGTTTCAAAAAAGGTGATAGAATTGCGCTTATTGCTGAAACAAGCGCGAATTTTGTCGCCTTTTTCATAGGTTGCCAATACGCAAGCGTCCTTCCGGTTCCTTTGCCTCTTCCAACATCATTTGGCGGTAAAGAAGGTTATGTTGCTCAGCTTCGCATGCAAATGGAAAGCTGTCAGGCAAATGGAATTATGGCTCCAGAGTTCATGGAGCAGATTATCGAAACAGCCACCGAAGACCTGGATTTACTCTTCAAGGGCTCAATCGAAGCTTACGAAGCTTTCGAGAAAGATGGCGAACATTGCTTGCCATCAACCGATGATCTTGCATATTTGCAATATTCATCTGGCAGTACCCGTTTCCCGCACGGCGTTGCAGTTACCCACAAATCATTACTTGCCAATACATACGGCATGGGTGCTCACGGTGTGCAGCTTGGGGACGAAGACCGCTGTATTTCTTGGCTTCCCTTCTATCATGACATGGGCCTTGTCGGAACATTGCTGACAACTGTTAATTGTCAGGTATCCGTTGATTTCATCCCAACAGAAGAATTTGCCCGTCGCCCACTAAGCTGGCTACGTGTGATGAGCATGAATGGCGGCACAATCACCTACAGTCCGACATTTGGCTTTGATATTTGTTCACGCCGTGTCGCATCACGTCGTAATGGCATGGACGAACTTGATCTGTCCAAACTCCGCGTTGCGGGCATTGGCGGCGATATGATCCGCCCTGACGTAATGCGTACCTTTACAGAAACATTTGCGCCTATCGGTTTCAGCGACAAAGCATTTTTACCGAGCTATGGCCTTGCTGAATGTACACTCGGTGTTAGCTTCGCTGACATCGGCAAGGGAATTGAGATTGACCTTGTTGAGGAAGCACTCTTAAGTGGCGACCGTCATGTTCTCGTGAACGGCTCTGCCGACAATGAGCGCAAGCGTGAAGTCGTAAATTGCGGCAAACCTTTGCCTGAATATGAAGTCCATATTCGTGATGAAGACGATAACATCCTCTCTGAAACCAGTGTTGGACGTGTTCTTGTTCGCGGTACATCAGTAATGCGCGAATATTTCAATGACCCTGAAACAACGCGTGCCGTCCTCAGTGAAGATGGCTGGTTGGACACAGGCGATATGGGGTACATGAAAAATGGCTACCTTTATATCGTAGGACGCGCCAAGGACATGATCATTGTGAATGGTCGCAATCATTGGCCGCAAGACATCGAATGGGCCGTTGAACAATTACCCGGCGTTAAAAACGGCGATGTAGCAGCGATTTCTGTACCTGGTGAAAATGCTGAAGAAATTCCAATGATTCTAGCCCAGTGTAGGGTTTCCGATTCCTCTGAGCGTGCTAACTTCATCGATGAAATGCGCCGCCATATCCAAAACATTACCGGTATTAATTGCATGGTGGAACTCGTACCACCGAGGTCTTTACCGAGAACCTCTTCTGGTAAACTTAGCCGCTCTAAGGCAAGAAATCAGTATCTTTCCGGCCATCTACAGGCCATTGCCAGCTAATGAGCAATAAAGCAGCGCCAACGAACACTGATCAGGTCATTGCCCTGACAGGGGCTACTGGTTTTCTTGGCCGTCATCTGCTCGAACAATATGTATCAGCTGGCCATAAGGTAAAAGCCTTAACCCGCAGCCCCAAGACATCTTCAGAAACTATTGAATGGGTGGATGGTACACTTGAGGACGATCAAGCGCTTGAAACCTTATGCAAAGGTGCAGACATCGTTGTTCACTGCGCAGGGCTGACCAAGGCATTAAACCGCAATGAATTTTTTGATGTAAACCTCGGTGGCACAAAAAACCTTCTGAAGGCTGCCAAGAACAGCACTATAAAACGGTTCCTGCTTATTTCCAGTTTAGCTGCCAGAGAGCCTCAGATTTCCCATTACGGTGCCAGTAAAAACGCAGCAGAAGGAGCCCTGAAGGCTGGAAAATGGCCCTTTCGATGGACAATCGTACGCCCACCAGCAATTTACGGACCGCATGATATGGAAATCCTTAAGATTTTCAAATCCAGTAACTTTGGTTTTCTTCCGGCCCCGGGGAGCGCTAAAAATCGTTTCTCTATGATACATGTCGAAGACCTAGCTAGCGCAATTATCAAATTACCAGAAACGGGCTATAACCACGACATCGTGGAAATTGACGACGGCAAACCCAATGGCTATCGCCTGGATGATATTGCCACAGCAATAGAAAAAATAGATGAGCGAAAGCCCAAGATTATTCCTGTTCCTTTTCCTGTCCTCGCTTTTCTAGGGATTTTTAGTGATCTATTCGCACAGATAATACGAAAACCAGCTATGCTAACACTGTCTAGTGCATATCATCTCAGTCATCCAGACTGGACGACACGAAACAGTAGACGACCTGTAATACCTGAATACTCGCCACGTTTTGGCCTTGAAGCAGGTTTACAAAACACATTAGAATGGTATCGTCAAAATGGACATTTATGATCATTTGGATTATGTGGGTAAGTAAATATAATCTCGTTGATCTAATCAATTAATAAATCGGACAATGATTATGGCAAATGCCGAAACACTCAGTACTATTTATGACCTTATTGTTCCTTTTAATAAAAAAGGAATTGAGCTTACGCCTGAAACAACTTTTGCAACTAACCTAGAGCTAGACTCTTTAACGGTTATGGACCTTGTTGCCGAGATCGAAGACGAATTCGATATTGTCCTTCCTCTTAATCTATTGCCCGATCTAGAAACAATTTCCCACGTTGCTGACGCGGTCGACAAAATTGTAGCTGATAACGGATAAGCCCATGGACTTGTTTGATAAGTTTGACCCAATTCTAGCCCAAAAAGCGGCCCTTCCCTTCACCAAAGCAGACCCGTTCAAGGTCGTTATGGATGAAATCATATCGGAAACAGAAGCCATTATCGATGGCCGCCACACTATCCTTGCCGGTACGAACAACTATATGGGCATGACGTTCTCGGAAGACTCTGTGGAGGCTGCCAAAAAGGCTATTGATGAATTTGGTACAGGAACCACGGGTTCACGTGTGCTGAACGGAACGTATGGTGGTCATAAAGCCTTAGAGCAAACGATTGCAGATTTCTATGATATGGAAAGCTGCATGGTCTTCTCAACAGGCTATCAGGCAAATCTCGGGCTAATATCCGTTCTTGCGGGTAAGGATGACTATCTTCTTTTGGACGCAGATAGCCATGCCTCTATCTATGACGGTGCGGCGATGGGCAACGCGACAGTTGTTCGGTTTAAGCACAATGACGCCGACAGCCTGGAGAAGAGACTCCGCCGTCTTCCAGAGGACGCAGGCAAGCTTGTAGTTGTTGAGGGCATTTACTCAATGCTCGGTGATGCAGCCCCTCTTAAGGAACTTTTGGAAGTTGCGAAAAAATACGGCGCTATGACACTTGTTGACGAAGCCCACTCCATGGGTTTCTGCGGCGAAAATGGCCGCGGTGTCGCAGAAGATCTGGGCGTTGAACATTTGTCAGACTTTATCGTTGGAACCTTCTCAAAGTCTGTTGGAACAGTTGGTGGCTTCGCGGTATCAAACCATCCTAAGTTTGACATTTTGCGCACAGTTTGCCGTCCTTATATGTTTACGGCCTCGCTTCCACCATCTGTAGTTGCCTCGGCAACTAAATCCATCGAAGCAATTAAACGCGCCGGCAATCGCAGAGCCCACCTTTGGGAAAATGCAAGACGCCTACATGCCGGCCTAAAAGGCGCAGGCTTTACAATGGCGACCGAGAAAGCAGATAGCCCGATTATTGCTGTTTGCTTACCCGATCTACATCAGGCAACCCTATTTTGGGAAGAGCTGATTGTTGCAGGTGTGTATGTCAACATGGCAGCAGCGTTTGCAACACCAGGCGGTGTAAACCTGATGCGCGCAAGCATCTGCGCTCAGCATACAAGCGAGCAAATTGACATTATCATTGAACGCTTCATTCAAACTGCGGGTAAAGTCGGCTTAACATTGAATAGCGTTGCGGCAGAATAAACTTGCTACGATCCTAATTCCAAAGGCGATGGCTGGTTACCATCGCCTTTATTTATTCCACCGACATTGTCACTGATTTTGTTCGAAGGTCACCGCCATCAAAGGGAATGACTTTAATAAAGGCCTTATATTCACCAACAGGCCAACCACCTCTCGGCATCCTGCGGCCGATAAATTGAAACCAGCGCGCTTTATTTTTCTCCATCATTTTAACATTTTCAGCGACAACAGCGCCGTTGGGGGCCAAAATCTGCATTTCAAGCCTGTCACCACGCCTTAGATTAAAATGATCGACCCAAAAGGTTAGAATTGGGGTCGAACGGGAAAATTTAACCTTCGTGTACTCACCTGCCCTCGCTTTGTCTGCATCAGCGCGCTCTGGCGCAAACCCAGCCAGATACGGTATGGCTGACATGTATTTCACTTGGTTTTCCACACTATCTGACCATAATGAAGTCGGATCACCCGAACAGGAAAGAGCGCCTGTTACACTAAAAGGATCAACTTTATTGCCGTCTTTAAATACGCTTAAGTGAACATGTGGGAAAACAGTATTTCCTGAAAGGCCAACCAATCCTATTTTACTTCCGGCCTCAACCTTATCGCCAACTTTAACTGCAATGGACCCTTTTCGCATGTGACAATACTGCGTGCGCCATCCGTTGCCATGATCGATACCAACCCCATTACCGCAATCATTTCCGGCTAATGCTTCGTATCCGATTTCGGAAACAGATATATCCTGCATTGAATTGCGCGTGCCAATCACGACACCCGCAGCACTGGCCAATACATCAACACCTTTATTCATCGCAGTAATAGACGGTATGGCAAAATCAGTTCCGCCATGGCCATTATAGCTGTGTGGGCCACACCGATAATCAGCAGCCTTCTCGCTGGCATCCTGATCAAAATAATTTACGATCCAGCAATTCTGATTCACATTGCATGCAATGGGTTGGTCTAGACTGAAGGAGGCCTCTTCCTCAGAGGCCGCTAAACATGCTGTTTTCCAAAGAATTATCGGAATAGCTATGAATGTGTTTTTGATATTCAATTCTCTACCCTTTCCCATAAGGTGGTCAGAATAGAAATTTACTTCTATTTAAAGGCGCCTTTACGGCGCAAATTCCAAAATAGTGTCACACCAGACATAACCGGGCGCTTGCGCATCCTATCAGTAACTTCAATTTCCACACCTGAATGACGGCCTATTTTCCACGCGAGATAATCAATACCACCATCAAAGGTTAATGACGCCTTTATAAGCCTGGCAACGCTTACAAACTTGCCGTTGGCGCGGCGTAAGAACCACATGAAACTGTTCTTAAAGACAGGCATACGGCTTAATTGCTTATCCCCTCGCTCAGGTTTTTCGGCATTAAGGGCTTTCAACAATAAGGGCGTTAATTGATCATACCGTTCCTGATCCAACGAATAAATTTCCAGCCCCTTCCCTTCCGGTTCAGAACGAAGTTCAGACGCATAAGTGTGCTCAAAAGCTGACACCCACAAATCTTTGGAGGCTCTCGTTGTTCGACATTGGGGTAAAACATGACCAATCATCGTCTGGGCAGCATTCGCAATTGCCTGCCGGATTCTACCCTCTACATTTTCATTCTCAGGCTGAAGTAAAATACACGGCTGACAAAATCGTGCCCACACAGAAACATTAAGGCACTTAGGGCTACATCGATATTCCAAATCCCCTAGCGACAAAACCGCGTACTTAGACCGCACAGTTACACCCTCATGTTGCATTTCATGATAAAAAACATTGGGCGGGATTAATTTGTTAGCAACTGCAAGCCATTTTTTAGGATACGCCGATTTGTAACTATCAACAATGATGTAGAAATCGAGAATTTTGTCTTCAATTTCGCCAGTCCGCAGGCATGACCCATAAAACAAAACGCCATTAACTGCGCTTCCATATTTTTTGGATATTTCGCTCGCCGCAGCCACCACAGCATCAGGGACTTTGCGTTGCCACTCGTTTTTAAAAAAACTATCGAGCGCACCGAGCGCCTTCAATTCGGACATTAACTGATACTCTTTGCTTAAAGCTCAAGGACTTTAAAAATTAAAGTTTCACGAATGTAAGCGTTTTATCGCCTTTAAGCAATATCGGTTTTCCAGGAAGTGGCGTATACATTTCACCGTCCAAGGTAACAGGGTCTGTTCCTTCGATCCGGATATCATCGCCGCGTCTTGTGTGGACGCCTTGAATATATTTTTTTCCGAAACTACCAAATAGAATTCCGCGCAGCGCCCGAAACACATTTCTGCCACCTGTTTCAATGGCAGCGAAGCGCAGACCACCCAAACCTTCATTACTGTACGGCTTAAATCCCATAATCAATTTATCGAGTGTTGTCGCTGTAACAGACGCAAACTGGCCGCTAATACGGGCCTTACCAGGTACCACTACATTCATTGGGTCCGAGATCATCATTGCTTTGTCTTTACTTAGCCCAAAAGCACTGGACACCAACTTAAACGCTGACCAAACATGAGCAAGCGAGTTGGGTAACCCTTTTGCGTAAGCATTTTCACGGCACCAGTAAATTCCTTTAACGATCCCGGCTGTTCCAAAAAAAGTTCCTACCTTTGGTGTACCCCCGTCGCCTAAATCCATTTCGATCAGGTTTCGGGTTGTCAGGCGCTCTGAGAGCTCACCAGCTTTAACCATCTTTATCAGGTTTTTAAGAACCTTAACCGGGTCGCCTTTCATGCCAAGGTCTGCAGCTGTCATATTGGTTTTACCACCAGGTAAAAATGCGACAGGTGGTGTGACATTAAAGGGGTTCTTATACAGTAAGGATTGCAGTGCAACACCGATGGTGCCATCACCGCCATTAACAATGATCAACGCAGGATTCGCGCGCGCAAATAACGCCATGGCTTCATCCATGGTTTCAACGCCGTCAAGCTCAAAATGCAGTAAGTTAGCGCTCTCATTGATAACCTTACGAATATCATCCATGCCAGCGGCATTTGTTGTCGATTTTGGATTTGAAAGTACGGCAATCAATGGCACCAATGCACCGCTATTAAAATTTGATTGATCAACTTGCACCTTGAAGCCTATCCATTCACGAAGTTACTGATACAATTGTCATAAATTTGCAATAATGGATTAGCACTTAATTCAAAACTGTTGAAAATACAAGCCTTTCCCATCAAGCTCCCGAAAGCTTGACTAAAAGATTGTCCAAAGATTGAAACTTTGTGACCTTATCCTCTAAAATATTCTGAACGCAGAAATTAAATTTAGCGGCGGCGTGCGTTCCTGCGTTTCTTTTTCTTAGCGTCGTCGGTTCCAAGTATATATTGAAGGTTAACCGTCATTTGTGTAATACCTTCTTTCGCCGCAAAGGTAGCATCCTCCACATCAGGGGGACCAAATCGAAGTTTCGGATTGTTTGAAAAGCCAAAGCCTTCAGAAAAAAAGTCTGCTTTACCATTTGCATTTTTATCATGCAAAATAACAAGGCTGAAATTTCCGGTAGACGGCAATGGCACGCAAACCGACTGGGCATCTGCGCTTACAGGAACTTCCACCCGTACCAATTTTTTACCTTTTTCAAGAAAGTCCTCTTCCTTGTCGGTATATAACTGCGCCCGAAGGTTTCCTTCAATCGTCGCAATATTCTCTACATGGACGAGAACCGAAGCGTTATTGTCACCGGGCGGGCAAACCGATTGAATGTCGGTGGTGTCTATTTTACCCGCTGAGAGACTGGCATTATCAACCACCGATTGGCTGTGGACAACAACAGAAGAAGTTACAGTCCCAAAAACGCCAACCATAGCGGCTGCTATTTTAACTCGAATATTTTGCTTAAGTAGCATAAATATCTCCAATAAATTACTACATCTAAGCAAATGCTCATTGATGGTGGCGAAATTGTGTCGCTTTTGGTACTAAAATACGCAGACAATCACATATTTGCCAAATTAATTGTGAATATTGCCTGAACTTATTTATTACAGTGACAAAATGTGTTTATTTCTTTCTTGCAACCAATATGGAACCAGTGTAGCCGCTTCGTATGTTTAACCGTATCGATCGATATATAATTCGCCAGATCACAGGCCCCCTTATTGTGACTTTGTCAATAGCAGCGCTTCTTCTTATTCTGGAGAAGATGCTGAAATTATTTGACTTTGTCGTCAACGAAGGCGGTCCGGTTAGTGTTGTTTTCAACATGCTTGCGAACCTGACCCCTCATTATATGGGACTGGCTCTGCCAATCGGTATGCTTTTAGGAACCTTAATCGCGTTCAGAAAAATATCCATGTCGAGCGAATATGATGCCATGACAAATGCTGGCATAAGTTTGTTCAGATTGGCCCGCCCAGCATTCATGCTCGCACTGTTCTTACTGGTAGTGAACACCATATTGGTTGGCTGGGTTCAACCCTACAGCCGATATGCCTATGAAGGATTGGTATTTGACCTGAGAAGCGGCGCTTTAGGCGCAAGTATTCGCGTTGGGGAATTTGTTGAGTTTGGGGACAAAATGGTTCTTAGGATTGAAGAATCTAACGACCAAGGAGCGGAGTTAAAAGGCATTTTCATGGAACGCCGCGATAGCCGTGGCAGTATTGCCATTACGGCAGAAAGCGGCGGCTTTTTTGCGACCAATGACGAACAAACCATTTTGCTCCGATTATACAATGGTACGCTTATTGATTTGAATGAAAGTCAAAACAAACCCCGTGTTCTTACCTTCAGCCAACAGGATATCACTATTCCACTTCCAGATAGCGCACCCTTTAGGGGCCGAGGCGGTGAAGAACTGGAAATGACTTTGCCGGAGTTATGGGCGGAGAAAGACAACCCCCTTTTAGAGGAAGGTCTACGAAACTCTATTCGCGGAAATTATCACTGGCGCATTATGCATAGCCTAAGTTTTTTGGTGTTGCCGTTTCTCGCAATTCCCATGGGGCTTACGAACAAGCGAACAGGGCGCAGCACTGGGATAATTGTTAGTATCGCTTTACTTATTGTCTATAATGAGGTGATGGAAGGAATGGAAACTGCCGTTTCAAACGGTATTTCTCCGTACCTAACCATTTGGTCACTTTTTGGCCTTTTCACGATAATCAGCGTTAGTTTGTTCCGAATTTCAGCCTACAAAGTTGGAGGGGACCCCCTCGCCTGGGTAGATAAAATATGGGACATTATCTCTGCTCCATTGAAGCGGATGACACGCTGGGTAATGAAAGCTGAAGCATGAGTATGATCCGAAATATCAGGCGTGTAATGCTGCCATCAAGAACATTGTCACGCTACATGGTGAAAATGTTGATAGCGAGGTTTATTGGTATTCTGTTGGGCCTTGTATCAGTCTTGATGATGCTGGTTTTGCTGGCACAAGCCGATGATGTTTTGGCCGCTGAAGGGGCTTCATGGGTTTCAATCGTGTCTTTCATTGCCCTTCGGGCCCCGCAACTGGCAAGCCAATTCGCTCCTTTTGCGACGCTTATTGCCAGCCTATTGACACTTGCGACACTCAATCAAAATAGCGAGGTTGTGGTTATGAAGGCCGCTGGCCTTTCTGCGCACCGTATATTGCTCCCGCTTGGGCTCGCGACCTTTATGATTGTCAGTGTCCACTTTGTTTTCAATGAAACCATTGTTGTCAATGCCAATGCAGAACTAGAATATTGGGAAGCCAACGATTTCGCAGTTGACCTTCCCCCAAACGAGGGACCTGTTGGTCGTGTTTGGATCAAGGAAGATAACACGCTTATTTTGATCGAGAATGTATCCCAAATAGGGAACCGTGTCGTTCTGGATGTTGTTTCGATTTTTGAAAAAAGCGATGTCGGTCACTTGCAAGCAATGGCGCGTGCAGATTTTGCAATTTACCAGAATGATCAATGGACCCTTCATGAAGTCAGAAGATTTGATGTCGAAAGTCATAATCTTGCAATTACCCCCTCTGTGGAATGGGACATTGCGGTAAAACCCGAACGTTTCCTTGCCCTGACTGTCCGCCCCGATCATGTTTCTTTCATTGACTTATGGAAAAGCATAACTCAATTGCGCGAAGAAGGGCTATCCACCGATCAGGCGATGGCAAGCTTCCTTCAAAAATTTGCGGCGCCCGCATCCTCCCTTTTGATGCCATTATTAGCTGGGGTGGCTGCGTTTGGTGTTACCCGGGCAGGGAATTTAATTATTCGTCTTGTTTTTGGAATGGCGCTTGGTTTTAGTTTTTTTGTTGCCGATAACTTTATGTTGGCAATGGGCGAGTTTGGTGTTGCACCACCACTCCTGGCAGCCTGGTCACCCTTCCTGTTATTCCTACTTGTAGGTTATGCGGTTTTATTCAATACTGAAGAAGGTAAAAGACCACTTCAGCTTGTAACTGGAATGTTACGTAGAAAACCAAAAAATGCTAAAACAGCCGATACCATATCATCATGAGTGACGGAAACTCTAAAAATCAGAACCAGCGGCTCGCTGGTGGTGCTGGCTATGTATTTTTAGGCCGTATGGGCGCGATTATCGAAGCCCTATCAATCATCGCCTTTACCTGGTTCTATGGTGCTGAGATTTTTGGTCTTTTTGCAGCTCTGTGGAGTTATGTGAAGGTTTCCACTGCCTTTTCTGAAATGGCCATGACAACGACATTGCAGCGCTATGTTCCAAAAATACAAAATGGCAATACGGATGACATCGCGGGGCATGCGATTAAATTTAGTGTGTTTATTGCCCTTATAATCGCAGTTCTTGGCACAATCACTGCCCCCATAATCGCGACTATATTAAATGCAGCCGATGCCCAGGAAAGCAACCTTGTTGAGATTATTAGAATTTACATA
This sequence comes from Kordiimonas sp. SCSIO 12610, assembly GCF_024398015.1. Classification (GTDB taxonomy): domain Bacteria; phylum Pseudomonadota; class Alphaproteobacteria; order Sphingomonadales; family Kordiimonadaceae; genus CANLMI01. The sequence goes on along the minus strand of NZ_CP073747.1, from coordinate 1,520,411 downwards.
TGGGTGTTACCATTCTGGACTTTTGTTGAGGTTTCAACAGCTGCCATTCGTGCAACCCGCACCTTTGGCCCTGAAATAAAAGTCCGTATTTTTTATGAGCAAGGCATCCGACTACTCGCTGCAATTCTTTTCGCCTTAATGGGGTTTCTGACATTCGGGTTATTCTTGGCCCACCTTGTCAGCGTTATCATCACGTCGCTGATCGCAATTAAACTGCTATCGCGGTACTATTCAATAAAGGCGCTGATCAAGGCCCCGATGTTTGGCACACTGCAGTCTGAAATGCGGCAGTATGGGTATTCTGTCATGCCCTCAAACATGATAAAAAAACTGTTCAGCGAGTTTCCGGTAATTCTTCTGAACCTTATGCTTCCGGGTGCTGCCGGGGCGATGGCAAGCGGCTATTATGCCGTGGCACGTAAGATCGCGAGCGTTCTTCAAGGCATCAGGATAACCTTTGAATATGTGATGGCCCCGCTTGCTGCCGAGCGGGACGGCGTTGGCGACCGTCGGGCCCTTCAAGACATGTATGCGTTTGCAACCCGGTTATCGCTCGCGCTCGCGCTTCCCTTTGGTGCTGCACTGTATCTCGCAGCGCCGGACGTCTTGAGCGCTATGAAGCCTGAGTTCACCGCCGCCTTCACGGCTATCATCTGCCTGATCATTGGACGCATGTTAGAAGCCTCAACCGGACCAGCTAGCGCAATCGTTGAGATGCTCGGGCACAGACTTTTACCAGCAATTAATGGCTTAACCGGCATTGCTGCCCTTTATGTGATTGGGTATTATTTAATTCCTGAACACGGCGTTACTGGGGCCGCAGTCGGGGCCGCAATTGGTATGAATGTAACGGCGCTCTTGAATTTAATTCAGGCCAGAGTCATTTTTAAATTGTCACCATATTCGCTGGAGACACTGAAACCCCTTGGCTTTGCATTGCTCGGGGCAGCCTTTATAGGCAGTTTAACCCATCTTCTGGGGACTGTTCCCAGCCCCTTCGGCTTTATCACTGCAGCATTAGCGTTGATAGCATCACTGTTCATGATTTTCCGCTTTGGATTTCACGATGATGATCTTTGTGCCCTTGGTAAATTCGGAAGGTTCATCAAGCCTTCGCTGAAAGCCAAAAATAAAAACATCCCCGTCGGTGCGACCAAAGACCACAAGTAATTGATCCGACAAGGATTGCGGGATCGTAAGCATTTTGATATAAGCGCACAAATTTTGTTAAGCGCCACTATAGAAATAAATACAGCGCGAACGGAGACATATAAATGGCAGCAACTGGCCTTTTTAAACGCGAAACCCACTATCTGGACAAAATGGGCTTCAAGGAATTATTCCCTGCTTTCTTTAGCTATTACGCTATTCAGGTTTATATTCTGCTTGTCATTTCAGGGTATATCGCAACCTATTTTTATGCTGAAAGCATGCTAAGCGTCGCCATTTCTGTTGCATTTGCAATCGCTATTTTTGCGCCGAGCTGGTATATCGCGCACCGCTGGGTCCTCCACGGCAAATGGCTTTATAAAATCAAATTCACTGCAAAATACTGGAAGCGTGTTCACTACGATCACCATCAAGACCCTCATAATCTTGAGGTTCTTTTTGGTGCACTATACACGACGCTACCACCGCTTGCGCTCATCAACATGCCTGCTGGTTACCTAATTGGCGGCTGGGGCGGTGCGTTCGCGGCCTTTGCAACAGGATGCCTATGGACAATCCTCAATGAGTTTTTCCATTGCATCGAGCATTTGAATTTCAAGCCCAAGGCAAAATGGCTTAAGCACATCAAAGAACAACATATGATGCATCATTTCCATAATGAAGATGGAAACTATGGCATCACCAACTTTGGTTGGGATCGTTTGCTTGGCACATATTATCTGCGCAAGGACCGCCCGACAAAAAGCAAAACCGTTTTCAATCTCGGTTACACCGAAGAAGAAGCTGAAAAATACCCTTGGGTTGCTGAGGCCTCTGGCGGTGTTGATAATCGCCGTCCACGGGAAAAACGCGCTACCTACAAAACAAGCTCGCACATCAATAATTCCGAAGCGACATAGGCTCATAATTCTGTGACAAATCTTAAAATACGCCCTGTTGAAACGAAGGCCGACCTGAAGGCCTTCATTCGCATGACCAAAGATCATTATAAGGCTGACCCAAACTGGGTTCAGCCTTTAACGTTTCTAAAGCTCGAAGATCTGGACCCGAAGAAAAACCCGTTTTTCGATAATGCGGAAGTTCAGCTTTGGCTCGCGGAAAATAATGGTCAGATCGTTGGGCGAATTTCAGCACAGATTGACAAGCTAGCGCAGGACAAATGGGGCCCAGACCTTGGGTATTTTGGCCTCTTTGAAGCGGATAGTGAAGCAACTGCCCATGCGCTCCTTCAAACCGCAGAGGACTGGTTGCGTGATCGCGGTATGAAAACCATTCAGGGGCCTTGGTCACTATCGCCAAAGGAAGAATGCGGCATGCTGATCGATGGGTTCGACACACCGCCCTGCTTCCTGATGCCCCACGGTAAGCCCGAGTATAAAGATTGGGTCGAAAGCTATGGCCTCGCGAAAGCGCACGATTTGATCGCTTATCAGCTTGACCTCCTCAAAGGCTTCCCGGAAAAAATGAAACGGATCGTTGCGGCTGCGAAACGCAACAAACGGGTTATCCTGCGTGAAATGGATATGTCAAATTATGACCGCGATATTGGTTATATTATTGATATTGTTTCGGACGCATGGGCAAACAACTGGGGCTTCACCCCGTTTACGCAGGATGAAGGCAAGCATCTGGCAACAAGCCTCAAGTTTATCCTGAAGCCCCACCGCACTGTCATCTGTGAATATGACGGCGAACCCGTTGCCTTTATGGTTACAATCCCTGACCTGAATGATGACATTAAGGATTTCGGTGGTAGCCTGTTCCCGTTTAATGTTTTCAAGTTTCTGTCGCGCCGTGTCCTTAGCAAAAAGGAAGGCCGCATGCGCGTGCCCCTAATGGGCGTGAAGCAGGCTTTCCAGAGACGCCCCGTTGGTGCCGCTATGGCCATGTGGATGATCGACTATAGCACCGATCAGGTGATGGAACGCGGCGCCTACTGGGGCGAACTTGGCTGGATTTTGGACGAGAACGAAGGCATGCGCTCCATCCTCGTCGATATCGGCTGCGAGGAATATAAAACCTACGGGATATTTGAGAAGACGATAGCCTAGGGTTTATTCCCCCTTAAATCGTTCCAGAAACGATGCAAAGGAAAAATTATAATCTTGCGGCGCAACTCGGTTGTGGCACGCGTGGCAGGATTGGTATTTTATCCCCGCGCGGGCGATACCCTCAGCGGTAAAAATTCCATACCCCCAATCCACATTCAGGGTATCACCGTCTGCTTGGTCAGCGCCCCAGCCCTTTTCCTTCTGTTGCATGATAATAGCAATGATTTCATCAGTTGGAATTAATCGTCCATGGCTATCGAGAACTGGGTTTCCTTCGCCATCCAGTTCAACCCTATGATCTTCCATTACAATTGTCGTACCATAAGGCGCAGGTTGGCCCGGCTTTGCGTCCCGAAGGGCTTCGGGGTTTACATATAAAAAGCGAACCTTCTTGGGACCAATCTGATCAACAGTGCTATAGCGAACAAACCTGTTTTGGTAATTCTCTGGCACAGTGATCTGGGTGGCTGTTTTAGCCTGTTGCTCTGCAACAAGTCCGGTGGCTGTTAATGTGAAAAACAATCCCGTGGTAACAAGCGCGGTGCCAAAAAGCTTCATCATACCAATCCTCAAAACAATGATCGGCATCACGAATACAGTATGAAACCGTGGCGGAAAAATCGCAACTGATCACAAGGTCGCGATCAGTATAAAGCAAGATAATATATGATAGCCCTGAACCAATTTTGATTTAGGTAAAAGGCGTCCCGCCATACCACGTCGATATCTATAATGAAGAATGTAAAACTATAGGAGTTATTGAAAGATGATTGGTTAGATCATTATTCAACCATAAACATTTATTCCCAATTGCCCCGCATATTCTTTAGTAATTTTTGACTTTAAGAAATTGTCAATTTGTTTACTAAAGTCGCGTTTGTCCCGAATTGCACTCACACTTACAATAGTTGTAACTAATCTCTCTATTGAGGTCAGATAATCATCAAAAAGTAACTGATCAATTCGTATATTGCTATCAATATTGCCTCGTTCCTGATCAAAAAGATATATTCTCCGGCAACTGAGTTCTAAATCTTCACCTCGAATTCCAATATCAATGTGAATACCAAGTTCTCGACTTGTTTTACCGAAAGCTAGAGAATCTAAAGGTAAATCTCGCACCCGCAAAAATGGCTTTGCAGGCATTCCCTCTAATTTAAACAAATCATCAAAGAGGATTTTCAGTATTTCCGCTTTGGACATTATCCATTCTCTACTTATAGAGACTAATTTATGTAATGGATGCCCAATCGAATTGAACATCCATTACATAAAATCAATCGCTCTTAAACATAACAATATGGCAGTGCTGGAATGTGATCTCGATTTCCACTTTATCGAGCGCCTTTTTCAGTTGGTTTCTCATTCACTTTAAAAATTAGCGCTTTTGCTTCTTCAGATTTGTACGCTAGGATTGCTTCCTTGTCGAATTCGTCATCGACGATTTGCAACTCACCCAACCCTATAATCCGCGCTTTACCTTGCAAACAGGACATTCATCCCATTGATTAAAGATTTTAGGACTAATGACACCTGTATGTTTTTGTTGGTCGTAGGTGTAAAAATAGGTTTTACACACCTCACATCGCACAAACATCATTAAAACACCAACTAAACCAACTGATAATATCCACATTAAATCAATAAAATCCGCTTCACCACTTTCCCCTAAAGTTATTTGAGAAAAAGGTATCAATCCCAAAAACATCAAGACCATAAACTTAATGTACACTCTTGACTTTGTGACTGGTTTATCTGTTTCGTTACTCATTATAAATCAATCACCCTTGAACATAATAACCTTGCGGTGCGGGAATGGGATTTCAATCTCCGCTTTATCGAGCGCCTTTTTCACCTGTTCGGGCACGGAATAAAGAATATCAAAATAATGCGCACCGTCACAGAAGGGACGCACAAGGAAATCAACCGAACTATCATTCAGCGTTTCCACCTCCACAAATGGTGCCGGGTCCTTCAAAACATGTTCGTGTGCATCCAATACCTCCATAATCACGGCCTTTGCTTTATCGATGTCTTCGTCGTAAGCAATACCAAAATGCATATCAACACCGCGCACACTGTGATGGCTATGGTTCACGATCTGCTCGCCCCAAATTTGCCCATTCGGGATAATGATCTGCTGATTATCAAACGTTTGCATGATGGTGGTAAACAGATCAATCTCTGTCACCTTACCGAACTTACCCGCCGCATCGACAAAATCACCAACCTTATAGGGCCGAAAGATAAGAAGGAGCACACCCGCCGACAGGTTCGAAAGCGCCCCCTGAAGTGCCAATCCAACCGCTAGGCCTGCAGCACCCAACAGCGCAACAATCGATGTTGTCTGCACACCAAACCGGTTCAAAACCGCGATAAACACGAACGCGAGCACCACATACCGCGCGATACTGCCGAGGAAACGAAACAGCGTATCATCCAGTTTCTGATATTTTTCACCAAGACCACGGATTGCGCCTGAAATACGCCCTGCGATCCAGAAACCAATGATCAGTATCACAATGGCAAGAAGGATATTGGTGCCAAATTCGATCGCCGCCGGCACATACTGATTGATATCTAACTGCTCGAAAAATTCCTGCATGATATGCCCTCCCTTAAGGCATTGAAGATGATGAAATTCAAAACACTCAAGACAAGACTGATTACACGCCTAACGATAAACGAAAGGCGCGGTATTTCAAATTGAATTTATGAACTTATGCAGGATTATACCAACCTTGCTTCGCTGGTTATCCCAATCTGTTCTGGGCAAGCTCTGCAAATTCGCACAATAATGGGCGGGTTTCGCGTGGGTCGATCACATCCTCAATCATAAAGGCTTCTGCCGTCCTGAAGGGGCTCCTCACCTTATCGAGCCGTGCCTTGATCGCCTCCAGATGCGCTGCGGGGTCTTCCGCTGCCTCCAGTTCGGATTTATAGGCAACTTCGATCCCACCTTCGAGCGGCAGGCTTCCCCAATCACCCGATGGCCATGCGAAACGATATTGAAATTCGGTATGGTTGCTCATCGCCGCGCCCGCAACACCGTAGGCTTTCCTGACCACAATCGTCGCCCACGGCACCTTGGAATTATAAATACCGTTAAGCGCATCAACACCGTAGCGGATCGTTGCGGCCTTTTCGGCCTCCAGCCCAATCATAAAGCCCGGATTGTCAACAAAATGCACCACAGGCAGGCGGAATGTGTTCGCAAGCTTCACAAACCGTTCGACCTTACGCGCCGCATCCGCAGACCACGAGCCTCCCATGAAGCTCGGATCGCTCGCGATCACCGCAACGGGCCAGCCGTCAAGCCGCGCAAGCGCTGTAATCGCTGATTGTCCCCAACGTTTGCCGATTTCAAAAACACTGTCGCGGTCCATCACGCTATTCAGGATTTTCCGCATACTATAGGCCGCGCGGCGATCCTCTGGCACCGCATCCACAAGGGCCTCATCACGGCGCAGCACCATATCACCACTTTCAATGCGTACATGATCACCGCCCGCATAGGAAGGCAAATACGATAGGAATGTGCGCGCGGCAGCGAACGCCTCTTCCTCACTGCCCACAAGGTCATCAACCGCGCCGTTGCGGGCATGGATTTCCGCGCCGCCCAACTCGTCCTTCGTCAGGTTTTCACCGATCGCGGCCACCACCGCTGGGCCCGCCGTAAACATATGCGATATGCCCTTCACCATCACGCTATAATGGGATGCAACCACGCGTGCTGCCCCAAGCCCCGCAACCGAACCGAGGGCTAACGAGACAACAGGCACGCTATCGAGGTTTTTCACAACATGTTCCCAGCCCGGCAGCCACGGAACATACGTTAGGCCCATGTCCTCAAGCGACTTCACGGACCCGCCACCACCCGTGCCATCGATCAAGCGAATAAGCGGGAGTTTCCATTCATGCGCCATCTGTTCAGCGAGCATGGCCTTACGCCAAATGGCGGCATCCGCTGCGCCGCCGCGCACCGTGAAATCATCGCCGCCAATGACCGCAGGGCGGCGGTCAACCTCGGCCTTACCAAACACAAAATTTGCAGGGATAAAATCCTCAAGCTCGCCGTCTTCGTCGTAAATACCCTTACCCGCGAGCTTACCAATTTCACGGAAACTACCGGGGTCCGCCATCCGCAGCACACGGGCGCGGACATCCATTTTACCGCGAGAATGCTGACGCGCGACTTTCTCTTCGCCGCCCATTTTCTCGGCCAAAGCCTCACGCTTTTTCTTTTCTTCTAACTCTTTTTCCCACGCCATTGTTTCAAATCGCCCATTATGTTTTAATATCGCTGAACCAACTATTAGATTAATGACAACTATTAATATAGCAATAATCTGTGCTAATTAAATTATATGAATAAAATTTCACAAGAGAGTTCCAAAGAGCTAATAGTCACTTTACTTGAGAACGCAAACTATCACTATAAAAAAGCAAGAGAAGCAGGCGAATTTAAAAGAGATAGCTCAGATTGGAACGAAACAGAGGAATACGATTACAAATATCCTGATGAAGCGATTTATTTTGGTGACGTTTTCCTCGCTGGGCATGCTTTAACTATCGCAAAACAACACTCCATAAAAGATATAGAGGATAGATATCAGCAACTAGTAGATAGAAACTTATTCGATGATAACAAATTTCTATCTTTATTTATGTCAGACCATAAAGAATACCCACACACTACAGCATGTTTGATTAGCCTAAATCATTTAAGGTACTATCTGGTTGAATACATCAAAAAATACTTATTGAAGCACGATAAGGCTGAATAAGCCTTTTGCCTAAAATTATGGCTATAATACTGTAATGATATAAAAATTGGCTGCTATATATAAATGGCAGATATCTTATGATACTAACATTTGAACAACATAGACAATTAATACAAACATCAAATGACCTTTATCACAGCGCACGTAACGAGCAAGAAAATAGATCAAGAGCATCAAATATTTTTATTACTAATGATGAGGAATTCGCCGACGTCGAGAGTTTAACATCATGGATTACAGGCATACTATCATCCAAGAACTTTCAAAAAAGATTAAATGATCATGAACTTCAAGATCATACCAAAAAGTACTCCGCCAACATGGTACCAAGTTTAACAAACTGGTGCTTAAAGATAGCTCCGACACACCCTTCATACGCAGCGTACGTTCATTTTTCCATTTCCATGTTTTATTATATTTCAGGAAACATGATAGAAACTACTGAACAAACTGGTGCATAGCCTCTGTTTTTTATGTTTGCTAAATATTGATTGCGTATCATCATCACCCAGATTGCATCAGGCGAATGCCTTCGTCTCGCTCGAATAAATAAAGCAGATGCCGGAGCGCTTTACCCCGTTCGCTCATCAGTTCCATGTCTTTAGACACAATCAGGCGGGCATCATCACGCGCCATTTCAATGAGGTCCCCGTGCGCTGCAAAATCAACGAGCTTAAAATCAGGCATGCCGCTTTGCCGCGTACCCAATATCTCACCGCTGCCACGAAGCCTCAGGTCCTCCTCCGCTATCAGGAAACCATCCTCGCTTTCGCGCATAATCTTCAGCCGCGATCTCGCCACTTCCCCCACATGCTCTGCGCGCACAAGAAGGCAGGTTGATTTACCGCTGCCGCGCCCCACGCGCCCGCGAAGCTGATGCAATTGCGCGAGCCCAAACCGCTCGGCATGTTCGATCACCATGATCGTTGCCTCAGGCACGTTTACCCCGACCTCGATCACCGTTGTTGCGACCAGAATGGAAATCTCACCCGACTGGAACTTGGCCATCACTGCGTCCTTATCCACGCCCTTCATTTTGCCGTGGACAAGCCCGACTTGATCACCAAAAACCTTTTGAAGCGCCTTATAACGATCCTCCGCCGCCGCCAAATCAAGCATTTCGCTTTCTTCCACCAAAGGGCAGACCCAATACACCTGCGCACCCGATTTCACGGCGCGTTCCACGCCGCCGAGCACATCCATCAATCGCTCGTTCGAGATAACGCGGGTGTCAATCGGCTGGCGACCCGGTGGTTTTTCCTGAATGCGTGACACATCCATATCACCGTAGAGTGTGAGGGTCAGCGTGCGCGGAATCGGCGTTGCGGTCATACCGAGAACGTCAATACCGTTAACTGCCTTTGATGATAGCGTCAGGCGCTGCTGGACGCCGAAACGATGTTGCTCATCAATTACGGCAAAGCCAAGGTCCTTAAATTCCACATCATCCTGAATGATGGCGTGCGTTCCGATAAGGATATCAAATTCGCCAGCCTTTAAGGTATCCAAGAGCGCCTGCCGTGGTTTGCCTTTATTCCGTCCGGTCAAGAGGGCGACCCTTAGCCCTGCCCCTTCCGCGAGCGGCGCGATGCTCTCTAAGTGCTGCCGTGCGAGGATTTCAGTTGGCGCGAGGATCGCGGCCTGCGCCCCGGCCTCCACCGCCGCAGCCATCGCCAATAAGGCAACGATTGTTTTTCCGCTTCCCACATCGCCCTGCATCAAGCGCAGCATAGAGCGATCGCCCTCTAGGTCGCTTATGATCTCACCGAGCGCTGTTTCCTGATCGCCCGTTAGGGCGTAAGGGAGCGCGGCCAGTATCTGCCGCCGAATGTTGCCGTTTCCCTTTAGCGATCGGCCCTTTTTCCGGCGCGTTCGTTCGCGCACAATCGCGGTCGCGAGTTGGGTTGCGAGCAGTTCATCATATGCTAGGCGGCGCCTAGGCAAACTCTCGGGCGTAATCACATCAGCATTCTCTGGGCGGTGCAGCGACAAAAGGGATGGTTTAAAAGCGGGCCAGTTTTCTCGCCCCATCAAGCTGTCATCATGCCATTCAGGAAGATCAGGGATGTTGTCCAACGCGCCGCCCAAGGCCTTCCTGAACACCTTCGCAGACAGCCCTGCTGTCATCGGGTATATGGGTTCCATCAACGGCAGTTCATCAACGTTATCGGGTGCGACCATATAGTCAGGGTGCGTGATCTGCACCTGATCCTGAAAATGCTCCAGCCGCCCGCTGATAACCCTTCGTTCGCCCTCTGGCAATTGCTTCCTCAGCCAATCGGCGCGGGCATGAAAGAACACAAGTGTCAGGAAACCGGTTTCATCCTGACAGATCACCTTATAGGGTGCACGTTTGTTGGGCGCGGGCTTATGGGTTATCACCTCAATATCAATCGTCGCGATAGAGCCCGCTGCGGCTTCCATTACCTTTGGATGGTATCGCCTGTCGATCGCGCTAGAGGGTATATGAAAAATCATATCCACAAGGCGCCCACCCGCAAGGCGCTCGAACGCTTGTCGGTTCCGTTTGCCAACACCGGGCAGGCTTTCAATATCCGCGAAATATGTAAACAGGGCTTCTGGGCGCATGGGGGGATCAAGTTTCCGTTCGATTAAAAAGTTTATGCTTTATTGATGAATGACCATAGCTTATGGTGTGCCGCCCGCCAATGGGCTGCTGATATTTTTATCACTTTATTGATCTGATTGGCAGGAAACGCTGAATACATATCGATAGTTCAACAATGAAGACCAGACATGACCGACCTTGAATATAATCCGCATAAAGACCTCGACCTACCGGACAGGAAACGTCGCCTTGTGTTTCGGGCATGGCACCGCGGCATCAAGGAACTTGATCTGATTTTCGGGAATTTTATCGAAGCTAATATCGATGATTTCAACGATCAGGATTGCCATTGGTTTGAAAGTATTTTTGAAGAGCAGGACCATGAAATTCTGGAATGGATTACGAAGGGTGAAAACGTCCCCGCAAAATTTCAGGGCGATATGATGAACCGCCTTCAAAAGCTTGACTTCATGACCCTGAGAGCGCGTTAAATATACAGAAAAGCTTCAAAAGAAACCGATCATGACCGAAGTGAAAACTGACATGCTTTTTGATAAACTTGTCAGCGAAGACCTGCCCCTGAATGTTGGCGGTGTTCCTGATGGCTTTGACGCGACCTTGCTCGGCGATCTGGCAGCGCGTGCGTTCGGCAAGGGTAAGCGACCCGTTCTGCATATCACCCGCGATGACACGCGCCTCGCTGCCATTAAAACCGAGGTTGCTTTTTTTGCGCCCGAGATCGAGATTGTTGCCTTTCCAGCATGGGACTGCCTACCCTATGACCGCGTTAGTCCCGCGAGCGATATTATCGCGAAGCGCATGGCCGCGCTATCGCGCCTCAGCCAACAAAAACTGAAAAAGCCGCTTCTGGTTCTCACCACCATTAACGCCAGCCTTCAACGCGTTCCAACGATGGAAAGCGTTAAGTCTGCAACCTTCCAGGCCGTCCCTGGTGACGAAGTGGATATGCACACCCTAACCGATTTTCTGGCCTCAAACGGCTATAACCGTTCCAGTCAGGTTATGGACAGGGGCGAATTTGCAATACGGGGTGGCCTGATTGACCTTTATCCACCCGACGCGCGAGAACCTTTGCGCCTCGATTTCTTTGGCGACGAGCTGGATACCATTCGCCGTTTTGACCCCCTTACGCAGCGGACAACGGGAACAGCGAAGGAATTGCACCTGAAGCCCGCAAGCGAATTTTCGCTCGGCAGCGAGGGCGTACGGCGGTTCCGAACGAATTATGTGAACACATTTGGCCCAACCAAGGGCGAAGACCCGCTTTATGAAGCCATATCCGAGGGCCGGAAATATCAGGGTGCCGAGCATTGGCTACCATTTTTCCACGAGGAAATGGCGAGCCTGTTTGATTATCTCGATAATCCAGTTGTCACCATCGACCATCAGGTGGATGAAGCGGCAAGCGAACGCTTTAAAGCCATTAGCGATTATTATGATGCTCGTCAGGAAGCAATGGAAATCGCGCGAGATCATAAAAACATCAATACAGTCGCTTATAAACCAATCCCTGCAAACACGCTTTACCTGAGCGAACTTGAATGGCAGGCATTCGGTGAGAGTTTTAATCTTAGAAAACTCAGCCCCTTTGAACACCCGGAAAATATTGATGTCGTGTCGTTTGGTGCGCGGGCAACGCGTGATTTTTCGCCCGAACGGAATAACCGCAGCCTCAATATCTATGACGCGGTTAAGGAGCATATCGAAGCGCTTCAAAAAGACGGTAAACGCGTTGTATTTGCCAGCTACTCGGAGGGTGCTGCCGATCGCCTCAAGGGCGTTTTGGAAGATCACGGCGTTGCCCCCATCGGCATATCAACCGATTGGTCCGAGATTAGGCGCGCGAACAAACGCCTGATTAGCGTCACGGTTCTGCCGCTAGAGCGCGGGTTTGAAACCGATGATCTTGTTGTTATCTCCGAGCAGGATATTCTAGGCGACCGTTTGGTCAGAAAATCAAGGAAGCGCAAGCGCGCAGATAACTTCCTGACCGAAGCAAACGCCCTCGCCCCCGGTGACCTCGTGGTTCACACAAGCCACGGCATTGGTAAGTTCGAGGGGTTAGAGACCGTTAGCGTATCGGGCGCATCCCATGACTGTTTGCTTGTGACCTACCAGGGCGGTGACAAGCTTTATGTCCCTGTTGAGAATATCGAGGTTCTATCGCGCTTCGGCAGCGAAGATGGTGGTGGTTCGCTCGATAAGCTAGGCGGGGTTGCATGGCAGGCCCGCAAGGCCAAAATGAAAGCCCGCATCCGCGAAATGGCGGACCAGTTAATCAAACTGGCGGCAGAACGGGAACTGCGTGAAGGCCAGCGTATCACGGCGCAGGAAGGCGTGTTTGACGAGTTTTGCGCCCGCTTCCCCTTCACTGAAACCGATGATCAGCTCCGCGCCATTGGGGATGTGATCAATGACCTGTCATCAGGGCGTCCGATGGACCGACTTGTTTGCGGTGATGTAGGCTTTGGTAAAACCGAGGTTGCTCTGCGCGCCGCATTCCTAGCTGTTATGGCGGGACATCAGGTTGCAATTGTAGCACCAACCACCCTCCTCGCGCGCCAGCATTTTCTGAATTTCACCGAGCGGTTCAAGGGGCTACCCGTTCGCGTGGCGCAGCTTTCACGGTTGGTGAGCGCAAAAGAAGCCAAGGCAACGCGCGAAGAAATGCGCACCGGCACGCTTGATATTATCATTGGTACGCACGCACTCCTCGCTAAAGGGATTGAGTTTAAAAACCTTGGCATGTTGATTGTGGACGAGGAACAGCATTTCGGTGTTGCCCACAAAGAGAAGCTAAAAGAACTTAAGTCCAACGTTCATGTACTTACCTTAACAGCGACACCAATTCCGCGCACGCTTCAGATGGCGATGAGCGGCCTTCGTGACCTCTCGATAATCGCGACACCGCCAGTGGACAGGCTAGCAGTTCGTACCTTCGTATTACCGTTTGACCCTGTCGTTGTGCGTGAAGCGCTGCTGCGCGAGCATTACCGGGGCGGCCAAAGCTTTTATGTATGCCCGCGCATTGCAGACTTAGAGGGCATAATCGAGTTCCTCAAGGAAGATGTGCCTGAGGTTAAGTTTATCGTGGCTCACGGGCAAATGTCCCCCAAGACGATTGAAGATGTCATGACAGCCTTTTACGAAGGCCAGTATGATGTTCTTCTGTCAACCACGATCATCGAATCTGGTATTGATATTCCGCGCGCAAACACCATGATTGTCCACCGCGCTGATATGTTTGGATTGGCGCAACTCTATCAGCTCCGCGGCCGTGTTGGGCGCTCTAAAATACGGGCCTATACGTATCTTACGACCCCCGCAAATCGCATGCTGAATGATAATGCGGACAAACGCCTTCAGGTTCTGCAATCGCTCGACACACTCGGCGCAGGCTTCACAATCGCAAGCCACGATATGGACATTAGGGGCGCAGGGAACCTGCTTGGTGACGAGCAATCAGGCCATGTTAAAGAGGTCGGCGTTGAGCTTTACCAGAAAATGCTTGAGGAAGCGGTCGCGGAAGCACGGGCCGGTAAGGATGAGGACTTTGGTGAAAGCGATTGGTCGCCGCAGATCAACCTCGGTGCGACCGTTATGATACCAGAAAAATATGTGCCTGACCTCACGCAGCGGATGGCGCTTTATCGCCGCCTTGCGGACCTTGATACCCGCGAAGACGTAGATGCCTTCTGCGCTGAACTCATTGACCGGTTTGGTCCCCTAACGCCAGAGGTTAAACAGTTAGCCGCAATTATGATCATCAAAGGGCACGCGAAACGCGCGGGCATTGATAAACTGGATGCAGGGCAGAAGGGAGTAGTACTTTCCTTCAAGGATGACAAGTTTGCGAACCCCGCTGGCCTTGTTGAATTTATCAGCTCAACGGGGGCAACAGCCAAACTACGGCCTGATCATAAACTTGTCTACAAAGCCAAGATGGATAAAATCGGCATCCGGTTAAAAACCGTTGCTGCTATAACCAAAAAATTGGCGTATATCGTTTCGCAACCAAAATAATCAAATAATTCATAGCGTTATAAGTTTATTATTTTCGCAAAAATTGAGAATTGTTCATCCTAAGGCCATAAGGTTGCCCTAATTAGGCGTCAAAAAGCGGTCAGCCGAACGTCAGATAATAATAACAGGCTCCATTTGAATTTCTTGCTTGAGATTTAGGTAAAACTTGTTGGGTCCCCAACGAAAGCACTCATTTGAGTGCTTTTTTTTTCGCTAATTCCCAACCACAATCTTGCCGCATTAATACCATTTTTGAGACAATCTTTATCGCATAGATAGCAATATCTATTTTATAAACGATTGGAAACGGTATGCGTAAAGCACTCTTAATTATATTAGCAAGTTTAACCTTAAATAACTCTAATATTCACGCCCAAGATGAAATTGAAAACCGAAGATTTGAAGGCCTTTATGGTGGCATTGAAGGGGGTTTTGACAGAACTGAACTCTTTGGCGCAGAAGACAATACATTTTATTATGGCCTGAATTTGGGATACCGCCTTCACAGCTCGAGGGATTGGGTTTTTGGGATAGAAGGAAGTTTTGGTGATACAAATTTCAACACTCGCTCCCGAGCGCTATTCTCACCTTCAGGTAGTCCGCTCTTGAATACAGAATTTCAATGGTCTGCAGCCCTTACGATTGGCAAGGTATTTGGAGATAACAATCTGATATTTGCTAAAGTTGGCACAGCTGGGAGGCAAATTGAACGTTCAGCCACTAGCCTCATAAATGGCGCAACAGGTGAAACATTTGAGCTCCCCGCCAACACGTCTCACCAGCAAGGGTATCTATTGGGCTTGGGGTATGAGCGCGCCATATCAAAACGCATCAGCCTGAAGCTTAGCCTAGATTATTTAGACTTCAATTTTAGCTCCCAGCAATTCCAGCCCAAGGTTGGAGTTAATTTCAAATTCTAACCAAGGTATATTCGACAAAATTATGGCGTCACATCGGCGCCGTAATTCTTCACAGGACTGCCGCAAACATATCTATTTTGTGCCTGAATTGGACCCGACTATCTCCTCATCGCGCTTAATAAAACGGGCGCTATGTTAGGAGACTTAATAATGAAACTTATAAATACTTTTACGACAGCAATCATTGGCGCAACCCTTATTTCGGGTATCGCCGTAGCACAACAAGATGATAAAAAATTCGACGGCGCATATGTGGGCGCTGAAATTGGCGTCGATTGGCTTCGTTTCAACGATAGCGCTACAACCAACTTAGGTATCACAGATAATAGCGAACGTGGCTTTTACTATGGCGGTGTTTTAGGTTTTAGAACCCAATATGATAATGGGTTGGTTTTAGGCTTAGAGGGCACATTCGGTGACCAGGACACAAATTTTGTAGCACCCGGTGGCACCCTTAGCACCGATAATGAATGGAGCGCTTCCCTTATTCTAGGGCAAGCATTCGGCGATGATGGTAACAACCTTATTTATGGTAAAGCTGGTTACGCAAGCCTGCGCGGCGAGTTCACCCCCACAACAGGTGCGATTATAAATGATAATGACGGTGGCTGGCGGTTTGGCGTGGGCTATGAGCGCGCACTCAGCAAAAGTATAAGCCTTCGCACAGGCGTTGACTATACAACATACGGCAATGGGCTGACCCAGTGGCAAGGAAAAGCCGGATTACTCTTTAAATTCTAAATTTTACCCCGCTTGTCACAGATTAGAAATCACCTGAAAACTATGGCAATAGTGATGAGTAGGCCGGTATGGTGATCAGTTCTGAGTACCGGCCATCATTTCCTGAACAAAATAAGCAAACAAATAAGGCAATTTCGCTTACCACTTTACCATGTGCAGCAATCAGTCAAAATACCTCTATAAACCAAGAAACAAGGTAATCAAGCCTATCGCAATCCAAAAGCCTTGAGAAATCCAAAATCGGATTGGATATTTCTTCCGGTCAAAAACACCTACAGACCATGTTAAATCAGAACGCCCTGAATAATGCCCCCAAAAAACTAAACAGAAGGCAACAAAGGATAATAATAACAACTCCCACCCTTCTGTCATAAGTCCTCTATGTATTATGGTGTTATTCCGCCGCTACTTGAGCCTGAATTTGATCAATAACATTCACCAGAACGCTTGCATCCTGCGCACCAGAGACCGCATGCTTACCGTTGAAGATAAAGAAAGGTACGCCCGTAATGCCCATTCGTGAGGCATTAGCGACTTCCGCCTTAACAAGATCAACATCACGGTCTGTTTTCAGGAGTTCCGTCACCAGATCACCGTCCATGCCCGCCTCTTCTGCGACTTCACGCAACAGCCCGTGATCACCGATGAATTTGTTCTCTTCAAAATACCGGACCATAATCCCTTCGGCCACTTTTGACTGGAGCCCCTCAGACATAGACCAGCGAATAAGCCTGTGTGCGTCAAGCGTATTCGCAATAATGCAGTCGCTTTCAAAATCAAAATTGATCCCAAGCGCTTCACCCGTATTTCTTAGGTGCTTGCGCATCACCAAAAGCTGTTCGCTATTTTCACCAAATTTACGGTCATAATAGGTTTTCCGGTCTACCCCACCAGTAGGTGTATCTGGGCCCAGTTGGTAGGGGCGATAACGAACTTCAGTAATGACATCAGGGCGTTCAGCCATTGCCTTTTCAAGCTGGCGTTTCCCCACAAAGCACCAAGGGCACACAACATCAATCACAACATCAAGTTCCACAGAAACCTCCTACCCGTAAACATTTTCCAGAGCCTACCAAAGAATGCGTGGGATAGAAACCGCAGATTGCACCTATCTGTTAACATGTTTTTTACCAGTGCCCTGTACAATAGCAATATTGGTAATGAGTAGAAACGGACAATAATAATGGTTCAAGCCATAAATATAGCGGCAAATGGCCTTATACAGTCTGAACAGAGAGCGACCCGACTTGCGCAAGATATTGTCACGAACCTAGCCCGTTCAAGCAACAGTGTAAGTGATCTTTCCCTCCCCAATTCTCCCACTTTAGATCCGGTCGCTCCCTCTTCAGGGCCTGGCCAGATTGATCCCGCTACCAATCCTGTTAACGCTCCGGCCTCAGGCGCACCGACAACCCTTGCAGGCGGTTCCGGTTTTTCAGATATTATTCAACAGCTTGCGGATTTACGGATTGAGGAAAATACATTCCGTGCTAACGCTACTGCATTCAGCCGTATAAACGAAACCTTTGGCAGCCTTCTCGACGAAGACAGTTGAGCGCTTTCTGCATCAAGATATTACGATCACAACAGAATGACTTGAAGTTGCGGTGAACATACGCAATATGACAGTCATGACAAATATCCAGGAACATACAAGCGGGTTGAAAGACACATTTGGTCGGCAAATTTCTTATCTGCGCCTTTCGGTTACCGATCGCTGCGACCTAAGGTGCCGATATTGCATGGCAGAAAATATGGTGTTTTTGCCAAAGGCTGAAGTTTTAACATTGGAAGAAATGTTAACGCTGTGCGATGCCTTCATTGATCGCGGTGTGAGGCGTATTCGCCTGACGGGCGGCGAACCGCTCGTCCGTAAGGATATTATCTGGCTGTTTAATCAATTGGGCAAACGCTTGGAAACCAGCCATCTTGACGAAATTACAGTGACCACAAATGGCACCCAGTTGCCTGATATGGCGCGGGATTTATATGCAGCCGGTGTAAGGCGGATCAATGTGTCTCTCGATACATTAAAACGGGACGCATTCGCAGAAATTACGCGCAGAGACAGTTTACCCAAGGTGATGGAGGGCATCGACGCAGCGCTTGACGCTGGCCTTAAGGTCAAGATTAACACTGTAGCCCTCAAGAATAAAAACGAGCATGAAATTGGCGATATCCTAAGTTGGTGCCACAGTAAAGGAATTGATCTAACACTGATTGAAACCATGCCTTTGGGGAGCGTCGCAGATGCCCGCGAGGATAATTACCTGCCTTTAACAAGCGTGATGGACGGGCTTAAACATGATTTTGATCTGGTTCCCAGCACCCACCGCACTGGCGGCCCTGCTCGATATTATTCGATTAAAGGAACAGAGAGCAAGCTTGGCTTGATTACCCCGCTTACCAATAATTTCTGCGATGGCTGTAACCGGGTTCGTGTAACCTGCACGGGGCGTATATATATGTGCCTTGGCCAAAGCGATCATGTGGACCTCAGGGAAGCCATCCGTTCAGGCAATGCGGAGCAAGAATTAACTCGGTTACTCGGCAAAGCCATGAAAGACAAACCATACGGTCATGATTTTGCGATGAAAGACGGTAAAATGATCGGCACAGTTGGGCGCCACATGAGCATGACTGGCGGTTAAATCAAACGTTTCAGCATCCTTATGAATTAAAAAATATTTTAATTTCAATGCATTCACTCTTGCACGCAACGAACTTTTGGTGTTGCATACTTACCAATTGTGTTTTTCTGCGGGGCAACAAGAAAGGGTTCGCGAATGAAAATAGCATTAATCGCGAGCGATTTTGGTGACGCCCCGGAAGCAGCGAAACGCTTAAGGGAAAAGTACAATATCGTTAATACCGACGAAGCCGATGTTATCGTCGCACTCGGTGGTGACGGTCATATGCTGCAAACTTTGCACACATTCATGCAGCGCCGTATCCCGATTTACGGTATGAACCGCGGTACTGTTGGTTTTCTGATGAACGAGTATTCCGAGGATCGCCTTGAAGAACGGATACAGACCGCTGATCCTTTCACCCTGCATCCGCTGAGAATGCTTGTGACGACGTGCGATGATAGAACAGTTCAGTATATGGCCGTGAACGAAGTTTCTTTACTTCGAGAGACCAGACAAGCGGCAAAAATCTGTATTTCCATCGATGGGAAAGTCCGTATTCCTGAACTGGTAGGGGACGGCCTTCTTGTTGCGACACCAGCGGGCAGTACAGCATATAATTTGTCCGCACACGGCCCTATTGTGCCGTTAGGGGCCGATTTGTTGACGCTAACGCCCTTATCCGCCTTCCGGCCCCGTCGTTGGCGTGGGGCATTACTGCCGCACACGGTCTCGGTGGAACTGGATGTTATCACTCCTCAAAAACGCCCTGTTTCAGCGGTTGCTGACATGCACGAAGTACGGGACGTTAGAAAAGTTGTGATTGAGGAAGCGCGCGAGATTAATCTGAACTTGCTTTTTGATCGGGAACATAACCTGGCGGAACGCATTTTTACCGAGCAATTTGTTCACTAAGTCTGCTCGTCCAAAAAGCCATTCACCCTTTGCATCAGTATTTGCAACCGTCTTTCACTAACGCTAAGCTATCCTTTCTTCAATGAAAATTGATCGAGGGGATCGTCATGAAATATTTTATACTGTCCGCAGGAATTGCCCTGTCGGCAAGTTTGTTTTCAGCAACTGGGTATACAGCTGATGAACAAATGGCAGCAAAACATATGAAAGTTGCAGCGCCAGCAATATTTATCACCGAACATTCCGGTACATTCAACGGAACCAAAGTTCGCTACAGCGCAACCGCGGGTGAAACCTATCTTAAGAATGACAGAGGCGAAGAAACTGCTGCCATATTTTCTACAAGCTACATTAGAACCGATATAAAAGATAATGCCGAACGCCCGGTATTTTTTATTTTCAACGGCGGCCCAGGATCGTCGTCAGTATGGCTACATATGGGTGTCTATGGCCCCAAACGCGTTGCCATACCATCGGACGCAAAGGATGACGGTGCAGCCCCTTATCGCCTTGTGGACAATCCCCTATCTATTCTTGATGTAGCTGATATGGTCTTTATCGATCCTGTCGGAACTGGATATTCGCGAGCAATTGGAAAAGGGGATGGTAAAGATTTTTGGGGTGTTGAAAAGGATGCAAAATCGATCGCAGAATTTATCCGTTTGTGGCTCGTTAAGAACAACCGTTGGAATTCGCCCAAATATCTATCCGGGGAAAGTTACGGCACAACCCGCGCCGCCGCCCTCCTGAATGAATTACAAGGTGGCTGGAGCGATATCGCTATTAACGGTGTCGTTATGATTTCCAGTATCCTTGATTTCCAAACTGCACGCTATCAGCCCGGTAATGATACACCCTATATTTCCTATTTGCCAACGATGGCTGCTGCCGGGTGGTATCACGGCAAGGTAGAGAAAAATGGTCGAACATTAGAGGCCTTCCTGGATGAAGTACGAAGCTTCACTCTGGGTGATTATGCAAGTGCCCTACTTCAAGGCAATCGCCTGTCAAAAGCCGATTTTGAAAAGATTGCAGAACGGCTTAGTGGATATACAGGGGCTTCGAAGCAATATTTCATGAACGCAAATTTACGCGTAAGCAACATGCGGTTTATGAAAGAACTCTTGCGCGATGAAGGATATTCAATTGGCAGGTTGGACGCACGCTACAAAGGCGTAGACTATGATGGTATTGGCGAACGGTTTGACAATGATCCGTCTGCCTACGGTATTGATGCTGCTTACACTGGGGCGCTAAATCATTATCTGATCAATGACCTCAATGTTAGTTTAGAGCGCAAGTATGAAATTCTGTCTGGCGTCCCTGGTCGGCACTGGACGGCAAGCGGTAATGGCAGATATAGCGGCAGTTATGTGAATGTAGCCCCCCATGTTGGCAGAGCGCTTCGGGAAAACAAGCACCTGAAAGTCATGGTTGCCAATGGCTATTATGATTTCGCGACACCGTTTTTCGCAAGTGAAAACACCTTTAATGCAAATGGTATAGATACCAATCGTGTAGATTTCACATATTATCCTGCCGGGCACATGATGTATGTTCATGAACCTTCACTGGATCAGCTTATCAAGGATATCAGAAGCTTTATCGCCAAATAGATTGAGCATTCTGCCTTTAAAGTATAAAGCCTCGACAGTATGTTCTGTCGAGGCTTTAACTTTTCCCGTCCCGGAGAAAATTAACTACTGCTTTTGCAGTTAGCTATGTCTTAAATTACATCCAAATTTGGCTTGGGCTCTTCTGCGATAGGTAAGGTAACGGTAAAGCGGCTACCCTTCCCTTCTTCACTAGTAAGCGTGATATCACCACCCATTCGACGAGCCAGTTCGCGGGAGATATGCAGCCCCAGCCCCGTTCCTTCTTGCTCACGCGAATAAATATGGTCTGTTACCTGATGAAAACGATCAAATACAAATTCATGGTGTTCTTCAGCAATACCGATACCTGTGTCCCATACCGTTATATCGATAAAGTTCTTATCTTTTGCTTTATTCACATCAATGCCAATTTCCCCTTCAGCCGGAGTAAACTTAACAGCATTGGACAAAAGATTTACGAGTATCTGCGTGGCACGGCGATCATCAACCGTGATTTCCGTTGTGTCCTCAGTTTCCGCCTTATCAATATTCACATTCTTTTTAATGGCTGCTTCCTTGTTCATTTGAACTGCTTTGTTCACAAGCTCATCAACAGGCATCGCCTCAAGCTGAAGCGATAGCCCACCGCTTTCAATAACCGCAACATCCAGAATATCATTAATCAACCCAAGCAAATGAATACCAGAGCGATGAATATCGCCTGCATAATCAAGATATGCTGGAGTTAATTCACCGAACGTTTCATATTTAAAGGCTTCTGCAAATCCGATAATAGCATTAAGTGGTGTTCTAAGTTCATGACTCATCGCTGCAAGGAACTCGTTCTTTGCACGAAGCGCAGATGTAGCTTGCTCTGTCGCTTCATCAAGTGCGTGGTTTTTGCGTGTAAGTTCTGCGAGCAGCGTTTCAAGGTTTTCACGGATTGCATCGGCTTCAGCGGCCTGCACATACCGCTTGGAAACATCCATACCAACACCGCGATATCCGGTAAATTCTCCCGTAGTACGATCAAACACAGGAACGGCGGACAAGTGGAACTTTAGTTCTGTTCCGCTTGGATCATTAACAATGAAAAGCTGGTCCCGAAATGGCTTTCTGCTTTTTATCGCCTCTGGCCCGTCACTGCGACCAGCAAGGTTCTTTTCCATACGGCCAAATTGTTCAAATTTTGACCCAATGAACAAGGATGCAGGCTGCCCAACAATCGCAGTAAAACGATCAGACAAGGACCGGATCGTCAGATCAGGACCGCATTCATAAAACCAGTCAGAGCTTGCACGGGCAAAATCCTGAAATCTCGCTTGTGTCTTGTTCGCTTCTTCGATGCCGTTAACTTGAACCGTTACATCTTCATAGGTACCCGCAATAGCAACAATATCACCGGACGCATTTCTCACTGGCATGTGACGCCCGAGGAAAATCCGTTCACGCCCATTTATAATAGCGATTTCTTCGGCTCTAACCGTTGTCCCGCTAGCCAATACATCGTCAATAACCGGCGTTAATGAAGGTATCTTGATACCACCAAAGGCGTCTGATGGCCCTGGCGCCAAGGAAACATCATCAAACACTTTATCAAGTTTTCTATAGTGATCATTAAAATTGATAATCGAACCATCAAGCGAGGCCACATAGGAAGGCAAAGATTCGTCGATAATAATTCGGTCAACGATATCAAGAACCTTACTATTAGCTGGCTCCTTAGTTTCCCAATTCTTAGATATAGTGGCACCAAAAGATGCGTCTTCACTATTCTCTGGCCTGCGCCCAGCGAGTTTAACCACTTTGCCTTTTTGAGATGCACTACCCAATTTCATGATTGATACCCTCCCCGCAGATAGCTTGCAGCTGGTCGATGTCGCCCCCACGACCTAAAAAATGCCTATCATTGCCCAACAGCATTATCGAGCTCCTCAATTGCTTCCTGATACGCGCCCTCACGCTGCCAAATCTGCACAGCGCCCCTTGCATTTTGCTCAGTTATCGCATCAAAAAGTTCCAGAATACTTTTGATAAAACCCGGTGATTTCGTATCTTTTGCACCGCGCACCTGTCCCAATAGTAGGAAAATACTGGTGAACTGACTTCGATCCATACCAATCGCCTTAGCGAGAACCGCAAAACTTTCGCCGCCGTTATCACTAAATATACGCCACGCAGTTCGAAAGCTAATTCCTGCCAATTCGGCTGTTCCGGCAACGAACACAGCGACACGCTGTTGCCTTAATGTAGAGATCAAAAACTGTATCGATAGCTCACCGTTTTCATACATGCGACGCACAAGTTTCTGAGCACGCACATAAGAGCTTTGTTCATTGGTCTGTTCAGTGATGACTGAGTTCGCAGCACGGCGTACCATACGTTCAAACTGAACAGGCTCCACTTCAAACTCTGTTACAATCCGCTTTCTAAGCGCCGCAGAAACCCACCAATACATTTTGTAAGCCAGATCACCTGGTAAATCGGCACGCATCAACAAGGGTTCCTGAAAACGGTCTACCCTGCGGGATTCCGCCACCATATATTCCATTGTGCGCTTGGACAAAGTGGTGTCATGGTTATTTAGCAATGTTTCCAGCACATCATCATTGCCATATTCAATCAGCGCATCAGTTACCTGCTCGGATAGTTCATCACGCATAGCAACCGACATCCGGTGCTCATCGGTCCGCATTCGGATAATTTCAATCAGGTCAGGATCCTTGAGCAGATTACTTTTCTCAAGAAGCGGGCGAGCAATATCAACATCGTCATTTGCAAGAAGCTTCACAACATCAGGGAAATCACCGCCCGTCTGCTGAAGTATATTTGCAAGCTCTTTCCGGATATCTTTTTCAACCTGTGAAATCAGCTTACTTAAAATATCAGACATAAGCGCACGTTCGTGCTCGCTCAAACGTCCGGCATCAGATAGGAAAAGATCAGAGATGTTTTCGAGTAGACGTGATCGAGCGTCCGAAGATTTACTTCGAGCAAGCAACAGCAGATTCTGAAGCTCATTACTGACCAATTTCACGCCCCTCTGACATTCTGTCGTATCAGGTGCACCTTCTTCACCTAATGCAAAATCTAGCTTAATTTTTACTAGAATATAGATTCATGAATAAGAATCAATAGCTTAGATGGGTTTCTACACAAATTAGTTAAAAAATTCTTTATCACATACTATATATCGAATCATTTTGATTCTTAGAGTCTATATCTTGTGATTCGAATTTTATAAAAATTGTTTGCATTTCCACCGCCGATAACAATTTGAATAAAACTTTCACTAAATTCACTAACAATTCGTTAATGAATTCAAGATTCATCGGTAAAGAAATACAGTTACATGAGAGAAATTGAAAAGGTGCAACTAAAGGAAGTTTAACAGGGACAGTCTACTCAGGCTCGCCACAGCCTGAAAGGAGGCCTCCAGCGCCACCTGATTGTTATTCAGTTCTGTCACAGCCTCTGCCAGGTCAACATCTTCCTGTTCAGAGATGAATGTTTGCAGGAAAATGACCGTATCGGCATGTTGTTGCTCGATAACATTCAGCCTGTTGAAAGACAGTCCATTATCCACCTCGGTTTGTCGCAGACCATCAAGGGCGTCGTTCAAAGCCCCTACTTGTGTTTGCAAAAACGCAAACTGTGTAGCATCTAATTCCCCTTCAAGCGGTCCAGACGGGCCATTATCGAAATTATAAAGGTCAACCAGAACCTGGAATGTCTCTGTAGCAACTTCGTCGGCCAACAGACCGAAGTCAATGTCCACTCCGTCCGCAATTCTTGCTTCAAACGCGATATCGGCATTATCAAACGCATCGCTCACACTCGGCAGCGCCGCAAGGCTTGCCAAGTCTGTAACATTAACCGGCACCGTTCCTGTACTGGCACCAGAGAATTGGAATGTTCCATCAATATTTGAATTAAGGGAATTGGTTAAAAACTGAAACGTTTGCTCGAGCTGTTCGCTAAAACCCTGAGCATTATTATTTGCAACAGCTGCCAGCACATTATCCTGCAATGATTCCACCGCACCGATAATGCCGCCAATTTGTACGTCGTTACTGTCAATACGGCCACGGATTGTAGTAATTGATTGCTGATACGATTCCACGCGCGAAAGGAAAGACCGCGATCCAAGAATGGTCCCCGTACTGCCACCAAGCCCCCTAAATTCATCAGTAATTCTACCTGTTGAAATCTGCCTTTGGTTTTCGAAAACGCGTGCCTGATTTTCCTGAATCCCGCGAATAAGAAGTTGTTGCTGACCGAAACTGGATACTCGTGAAACCATAATTCCCTCCCTATACCGCGTTCAATAATGAATCGTAAAGTTCCTGAACGCTCGACAGCACCCTTGCCGCTGCACTGTATGCATTCTGGAAGACAACCAAATTTGCTAATTCTTCGTCCAAATTCACACCAGTGACGTCGGACAAGCGTTCCTGCAATTCACCGAGCAACGCCTGATTATCTTCTTCCAAATTGGTTGCCCTAAGCGCTTGCAAGCCAGCATTACCCAAAAACTGTGCTGTAAATTGGCTAAGTGATACGTTACCTGCGTTCAATTCACCTGCCTGTGCGAAGCCAACCTGCAATGTCTCCAATTGCTGGAACGCAAGCGCACCACGCTGGTCGCCGTTATTGAGCGCCAATTCCCCAACAGCAGCCGTCGGTGATAAAACACTTAAACCGAGCGTGTTTGGGTTTTCCCGAATACGCTCAACAACCGTAATATTCTGCGCCGCCCTTGCCCGCTGACCTTCGGCAAGGCCAAAAACACGCCCGAAACTCAGGCCCGTTGTCCCGATCTGCGTGCTATCCGTCACTAATTCCAAATCAACATCACTGCGTGGTGGATTGACAGTAAACTCAAGCGCCCCCTCACTGTTGAGGGAGAAATTCACAAAAGCCCCAAGCCCCGTCACATTATTCAGGGCGGTGATCGCATCATTATATGTGGTGCCAAGCGCCCCCACATTCACGGTTGCAAGCTCGCGGCCGGCTTCGTCCCGTACCCGAAACGTTAGGGACTGCCCTGCACCAATATTATGATTTTCAGTGCCGGTTAAACCCGTTTCGTAAATTCCTGGGTCATCAGACTGTATAAGGTCATTCAGGCCAAAGAAATGACTGAACCCGCGCCCTGCCCGCAAGCTTGGGTTTGTTTCGTCATCGGAAACCACAACGCCGTTTCCTGGCGCTGTTGCGGATAAGGACACGACACCATTATTTAATGATAACGTTCCAGCGCCGCCAAGGCCTGCATTCACTTGCGCAATGAGGGCATTAAAGTCTGCAGGTGGTGCCGCGTCAAAATCAACCGTGGTCCGCGCTACCAAATTACTGTTTGCATCAACTACAGCGAAGGTAACAATGCCTGTAAAGTTGGTCGCTTGTGCACCGTCAACAATTGTTGGGCGCCCTTCAAGGGTATTGGGGGCTGGAACGGACGAAAATCGGTTCTGTACTGCATTAAATTCATCAGCAACACGGGCGCCAAGTTCACCAATAGATTCCGAAAGGTCGACAAATTGCGTATCCCTCAGGTCAACCAACCCCCGTAAGCGGCCAGAACGAATTGTACCCGTGATATCAGTAGAGGATGAAATCGGCTCCAGCGTATCACTGTTCACACGGAATAGATTGATCGGCGGGAAAAAGGTTTCAGATGTGACAATACCGGGCGGCGAATACTCAAGCTGCGTGAGCGAAGTATCCAACAAGGGTTGCCCTGCCGTCGTATTCAGGAAAACGGCGCCATTATCCTGCGGAACAATATTAAAATCGATATATTCAGCGAGCTCGTCAAGGGCTTGTTGCAATTGCCCTTCGACACCACCCGTTTCCAAACCAAGCGCGGTTTGACGAACCAATAACGGATTTAGTTCATTAATCCGCTGCAGGTTTTCGTTAACGGCAGTTACAACCTCACCAATCTGACGGCTAACATCGGCGCGCAAATCCTGTATCTGCCCCTGAAGGCCACCAACAAGGCTCAGGAAATTTTCGAGTTCGGAAACGGTTTGCTGGCGCCTTAACACATCAGCAGGGTTTAACGCCAAATCAGATGTTGTTTGAAAAACCTGATCCAGCCGTGCCGCGAGCGAACTATCCGACGATGGATCACCCAAGACACCCTGAAAACGGTCATGAAATTCACGCTGAACCGCAAATTGATCCGTGTTTGAAATAGCAGTTCTGCTCGCTTCCTCAAGGAACCGGTCAACAACGCGGGTAATACTCGCAACCCCAACACCAACAGATTCCCCCTGTAAAACCAGTGCTTCCTGATTAACCTGAATCCGCGAAAAACCCGGTGTGTTTACGTTCGCAACATTGTTCGCCGTTGCCCGAATATTGGTCTGGTTTGTAAAAAGCCCGGTAAGCGACGTGCTGAGGATATTATTCAGTGTCATACATGCTCTCCTCTATGGCCTTCAAACGATTAGGTTGCTGTGGCAGATACTGCCCAGTCGGTAAAAAGTAATGGTTGCCTGATGCCAAGGCACCAACGCAAACCAGTCGTATTTTATGCATTTCAATCAACACGTTACTTACATTTACCTTCTAAGACGGACATACCATCATCCACCAAAATTCTTATATTCAGCCATATAAAAGCAAACTATGTGCCAAGAACAGCGGCGCCATATTGAAAATGGATTGCCGGATTTTTTTACTGTCAGATTTCAATTTTTTCTGGCCTCAGTAATGCATCTTTGTATAATAAGAACAAAAGGAGAACGTGTATTATGATTAACGCTCAAAAGTCCCTCATCGCCTACCGGCAAAAGCTTGGCCTGACGCAAAAGCAACTCGGCCTCAGTATGGGAATGAGCGAAAAAACAATTCTGCAAATTGAAAACGGCGCGCGCGCCATTCCTGAAAAATTGCATCGCTTCCATACTCTTAGCGGCACGAAGAATACTTCCGCCCCTAAAACGGCACTTCCTGTTCGCCAACGGGTACAAAGACTAAGGTCAAATTCATCCGCACGTTGCTCGCGGCGTGACCTTCCTGTCCTTGGGTGCGCTCAGGGCGGGAAAGACGGCAATATCATTATGAATGATACCGCGATCGATTGGACCTTTCGCCCAACAAGTCTGGAAGGCGTTGAGGATGCATTCGCCGTTTTCGTGACAGGTGACAGTATGGCACCGCGCTATCTGGCTGGGGATTTGGTTTATGTGCACCCAAATCAAATACCGCGGCGCGGCCACTTTGTACTTGTCGAGCTTACGGGGCACAAAGGCTTTATCAAACAATTCATCAAATGGCAGGATGATGAACTGGTCCTTTGGCAATTTAACCCTGAGAAAGAAATCAGAATTACCCGAAATGAAATTTTGAATGTTAAAGTCCTGACGGGTGGGCAGGAAAAATAGAGGGTGCGCTTGTGAGGCCGCAAAACTGAGGAGCGTGCATCGGCCTAATCATGCCCATCCGCAAACAAATCAAATAATTTTTCATTTATATTGCAGTCATATATTGACTTGCGATTGGCTTTGTATAAATTGCGGCCAAGACACAGTGAAGTCTACCCCACATGAAGATGCGCCCGTGGCGGAATTGGTAGACGCAGGAGACTTAAAATCTCCCGACCGTATGGTCGTGCCAGTTCGAGTCTGGCCGGGCGCACCAACAACAAATCCGCGATCTTCGCGGGTTTTTGAGTATCTGGATGACGGATACTTTTAGATAGTCGTCACCGACACTTTCCTAAAAATGACAGCAAATCTCTGGGACATGGCTCGCAATGCCCTGCGAAGGCGCAGAACCATGCGAAAGTGGACCAAGTGGAGCACGGAAACAGGTCCGTACCAATTTTGGGAAAATGAACAAATTTTCTATTTTCTTATAAGTTAACGAGCCTTTATGCCGTGCTGATCACACATAATAGTGTTACAGCCCCTGAAAAATCTATAGTGATAAGAGGCCTTAGTCAGCAAACAACTCAGTAACTTTTTGCCATGTGAACAGCTTGCGGGCGGTAAATCAAAGCGCTATGATTTTGATTACAAAGTTTTCCGTCGTCTTCATTAGATTTAATTCGAGCATATATACCAGTGAATGAATCTGTAACTTTTTCGCTTTTTGATATCTTAATTATTATCGGCCTAGTTCAAGGTATAATCACCGCGTTCCTGCTTCTAGCGACTAAAGAGCAGGAATATAGTAAACGCATTCTCGGCATAGTTATTCTGGCCTTTTGTCTAGCAAATTTCAAAGTACTTCTGCATACAACAGGCCTATGGAATGTGCCAGTCATGAGGTACTTTCCCGCTGGTTCAGAGGTACTTTTACCACCCCTGATTTATTTATATGTTAAGTCGCTCACTCAAGATAATTATGCTTTTACAAGGATCGATTTTTTTCATCTTGTTCCCGCACTAGTTTATGGTCTCTATGATACGGCTGTATATTTTGCAGTATTGGGAGAAGATACGGCGCAGGCAAAATTACAAATCAGCAATCAGTTATATTTTGACCTATCCAACCAGATCGAAGACTATCTCGTTGTTATCATATCAATTTTCTATATGGCATCTGGCCTGAAACGGATAAAAACTTACCTGAAATGGCTAACGCAATTTAATGATTATAAATCGCTCGTGATATACAAATGGCTCAGAACCCTGATGGTTTGGAGCTTTTGCATCGTCGGCGTTCTGGCCATAAACCAAACCCTGACCGCCATGTCGCTCGCAATGGACCAATCCGATTACAGGTGGCGGTTCTTCAATCTGCTATTAGCATTTGTTACCTATTATATCGGGTTCATGGGCTATAAAAATGATAGCTTGCGTGTCCATACAGCTAAAAATGATCTTAAGACACTCGCCAATAAATTAAGTAATAATCAGATACAAGAAATAGCACTGTCTTTACGTTCAAAATTGGAGGAAGAGAAAATATTCCTTGATGGCGAACTAACGTTAAAGCAATTAGCAAGCAACATGAATGTATCCTCTGAGAGCCTGTCTTTTGTTGTTAATCAGAAATTTAACATGTCATTTCGCGATCTATTGAATCAGTACCGTATTGAACAGGTAAAAATCAAACTAAGTGCGAGTAAAAAAGAAGGCGTGTCTATATTAAATATCGCATTGGATTCTGGCTTTAATTCTCAAGCTAGTTTTTATCGGGCATTCAAAAAAAGTGAAGGCCTAACACCTAAAGAATTCATCAATAGGACGAACATCGTGTAAAATAATCATCAAACTCTCATTTTTTTCGCCTCAAAATATGAAATGAGAGGCCTCAGAAATGGTAGTTTGCGTATTTGCGCTCGAATGAACTATTTTATGCGAGAGCGAATATGAAACCTCAATCTTTTATTTCAAAACTAGCAAAGATCGTATTCATTTTATTGATAGCGGTTATAGGCTCTGTTTATCTGTTTTTCCGATGGAATATTGATCAGACACTCGGGGGCAACACCGAGCTTGTTGATACCAATCAATTCAAAGCGATCACAGGTAAAATAGCCATAACGAATGTAAATATACTGGGGCAAGATGCCGAGACCATGCTTACGAATAGAACCATTTTAATCGAGGATGGAAGAATTATCTCAGTATCAGATCAAATCGAGACAGAGGATAACTTCACAGTAATTGATGGGCAGAACAAATACTTGATACCGGGCTTAATTGACTCTCACGTCCACTTAAAGAAAAGTAAGAATGATTTACTGTTATATATCGCGAATGGCATCACTCATGTTGGTGAGATGACTGGTATGAGCCATCATTTTCGCTGGAAGGAAAATATTAAAAACGGTGGTTTAGGACCCGATATATTCGTCGCATCCCCCAAATTGTCTACCCAAAGAGGCATGAACGCGCAAATGCGTCATATCTTTGAGGAGCGTCACAAAAGCTACCCCACTGAAGCAAAAGCAAGAGCAGCCGTGCAAAATTTTCATGCTGAAGGTTATCAAGCCATTAAATTGAGCTCGGATATGTCGCCAGAAATCTATTACATAGTGAATGATGAGGCGAAAAAATTAAATCTACCAGTGATAGGCCATGTACCAATTGGGTTATCTTTCGACGATATTTACAAAGCTGAGCAATCTCAAATAAGTCACTTAGACTCGATCACACTAATATCATTGAATGAGTTTGGCAGGATTGATGAAAAAAACAGTCAAGCGTTTCTTAGTTACGTGAAGGAAGCTGCTGGTAAAATAGCTAAGGATTTCAAAAAACGTGACATTAAGGTGGCTTCCACAGTTTGGCTACATCTAACGCTACCATCTCAGGATTTTGATCTCCCTGATTTTTTAAAAACTCTACCATATGAATATCAAAACCCAGGTTGGGTCGAAGGCTCCTTCGTATCTAAAGGGTGCCTTCCGGGGGGCAACTCATACGATTTTACTTATCCAGATGAGACCTCGAAAAAAGCGGCGTCGATCTATTACCAAACATATAATGAAGCGAACAAAATTATTACGCAGGCTCTTGTTAAGGAAAAAGTGACGATTACTGCGGGAACAGACTCTTTGGGCGCTTGCGGCATGATAGCTGGCTTCGCCCTCCACCAAGAGCTCATGGCACTTCAGGGCTTCGGTTTAAGCCCCGCAGAAGTTCTTCGCTCAGCGACAATAGACACGGCTAAATGGATGGGTATAAATGCTGGCAGGATTGCACCGGGTGCAAGAGCAGACCTAGTTCTTTTAGAACGCAACCCTCTTGAAGATATATCGAATACTCAATCCATTCACGGTGTAATGGTGAATGGAAAATACTATATACGCTCCGAGCTTGATAGAATGCTAAAGGCGGTTAAAGAGGCTAATAGTAAAAGCCGCAAGGTAGATATAAGCGCGTATCTGAATTAATCATTATGAACTCTTAGGTCATAGCCAACAAGCTATGTTAACACCTTTGAAAAAGGCGTGCTAAGGAAGTTGAGATTACGGTTGTGGTGTATGTATTTGTTATCGCGAATTAACACAACTGTCGCCAATTAATCACTTTGCCGCCAGACTGTGCTTCGGCAAGCTGGCGGACGTTGGCTGGATTATTGGTTGTGACAAAGATTTGGTCGTAGGTGCCGTTTGGCAGATGAACTGTAACAAGCCAACGCTGCACTTTCATACCACTTATTCCCCTACAATCTTCAGTGATGGTTTGCTTGCCTGATTGACACGATTGAACACATCTCGCGCTTTTTTTAGACGTTTCAGCGGGCTGCAAATGAGCGTAACGAGCAGTCATTTGTAGCCCACTGTGGCCAAGGATAGAACTAACTTCTTGCAGGCTCAGGCCGTTTTGTACCAGCCTACTCGCAGCAGTATGGCGAACGTCATGCAATCTGAAGCCGTCCAGCCCTGCTCGTTTCATTGCGTTCCTGATTGCTGCTGTCGAATGTGGTCGTGGGCCGTTCCTTACTTTGTTGGCGAACACCCATTCTTCATGATCCTTGTTTTCACTACGTTCCTTCAAAACTGTATAAATTCGGTCAGTCATATAAAGCACAGATTCATTGGAAACTTTCGAACGCCATAGGTTAATGGTCCGCTCCGCAAGGTCCACTTGTCGCCATGATAGACTAGTAATTTCACTATACCGGGCCCCAGTGTCTAAGAGCATCTGCGTCAAGTGATAGCTGTCAAGCCGGGCACGTCTCTTCTCGGCTGACCACTTCAATGGATCATGCTGTGCCTTTGGCCCAATAGATAGATTAGGTTGCAGCTCCTTCAGTAGTTTCTGTTCCTGTTCAACAGTCAGATACTTAAGACGGCCTTTGTCCTTCTTCATTCGTGGCCATTCAATCTCTGCCACACGGTAACCAAGCTTACGTGCGTGCTCAACAGTACCCCGCATAACATGAATGCCGTGCTGGATTGTTTGTGATTTACGGCCCTGATCTTTTCGCATCTGCACCCAACGTTCGACTTCAGCCGTAGTCAAGCGATGCAAAAGCATAGCTGTATCAAAGTGGACCTTAAGTCCCTTAACAATAGAAGTGAGCCCTTTGTGGCTTGCAATACTATCCCTCGTCTTTAGAAACAGTTCAAAAGCTTCATGCAAATTAATATCGTCCAAATCGCCCAAGAATTCTTTGGCGTGTATTTCATGCCGCCATTTGCGCTCAAATGCCAATGCCTGCGTTTTGTTCGTTGTCTTTGTGGACTGCAGAACGTTGCCAGTTCTGGTATGGTCTCAAGAGATAAGTTATCTCTTGGTCGTCAACATTTTTGCACGAAGCCTAGTCAGAATTACGCTAGGGAAACTAATTGACGGCCCGACTACGCAATAGACAAAAGGGCTCTAAAATCAACGATCAACATCTAATCCCAAAGTCTGAGTTTTATATTCTGTCAGAACGTCCGCTTTCGGCACTTAGCGGACTTATGTCGCTGGGAGAGGCATTTCCTCTCCCATCTAATGTTGTATACCAAGGCGTGCCGTCAAATCCTACCCGGATATCACCAGAGACTGATAGTCCAGCACCTGGCAAGGATATATCCAGATTTGCGTGCGTAGCTGCCTTCGTGGTTATCGTAACACCAAGGCTGGCTGTAGCTTATTTGGTACTTAGATAGCTACTGCTGTAGACAGCGAAACAATCAAGCGTGTGAGCCTAAACCTGGGCAACGAGAATAGCAGCTAACTATCCTCCAGCCTTTTAAGACCTTCCAAAGCTGAGCTAAGACTTGCATCTATCTCGAGTGCTCTTCGATATGCAGCCACAGCCTCTTCTCGATTCCCTATTTGCTCATGCAAGTACGCGAGACTGTCGTGGGGATTAGCGAGGTTGGGAAACATATCAACATTCGCCAATAACACTTGAAGGGCATGTTCGCTTTTGCCTTCTCTCATCAGGTCTAAACCTAGGCGATTTAAAGGCCGGTCGGTATAACCTTCATAGCCGCCGTCTCTCAGAGCCTGACCGATCGTTAGACGGAACTGATCCAGTCCACGTTCTTGCAAATGATGCATCGCAAAGACTGATACCGGCAATTCCATAGGCTTAGGCTCATGACCTGCGAACACTGAAACCAAACGCTGAGAAATCCTCTCTGCAACTAAGCCATCTGTATTGGCGAGAACAATCACGAATAGTCTGTCACGGATGGATATCTCTACCGCTGCGCTTACACCAGGACCCCCGCCATATGAATTCCACATGGCTCCATCGCTCTGCATTATCTCGTCCCATTCCGGAGGAGAAAGCTGGTATCCACTTGCCATTACGGCTTTCATACCGTCACTGAGGATATCATTACTGTATAATAGCCTTGAATAGAACAGGGCCAAGTCAGAAGCAGACGCATACATGCCGCCATCCGGGGTAACATTTTCCAACCGGCTGGTCATGTCACGCTTCCCGCCCATACTAGTGAATTGATAACTGCGTGCCTTACCGGGCACTTCATCGGTTAAAACA
Organism: Kordiimonas sp. SCSIO 12610; assembly: GCF_024398015.1. Taxonomy (GTDB): domain Bacteria; phylum Pseudomonadota; class Alphaproteobacteria; order Sphingomonadales; family Kordiimonadaceae; genus CANLMI01. Next base: position 1,485,573 of record NZ_CP073747.1, on the reverse strand, counting down.
TAGAAGGTATTTTCCGCTCCGATTATTTCTAGGATTTCATCCTGCAATACCTGTCTAAAGTCCTGACCTGAAACCTTTTCCACAATCGCACCTAAAATAATATAGCCATAATTGCTGTATGCATGGTCACTTCCTGGTTCGAAGAGCAGTGGCTCATCTAGCAGCAAGGGCATTTTGTCTGATATGGTTTTTAGCGACTGGTAGGTGTTCATATACTCTTCGGTGAAAATATCCTTAAATCCAGACCGATGGGACAGTAAGTGACGGACCGTAATCTTTGCCCCGATGTCATGAGGGAAACCAAGAGCAAATCTATCCAGGGTATCGTCCAGAGATATCAGGCCTTGGTCCACAAGGCGCAATACTAGTGCTGCGGTGTAATGTTTGTTGATCGAGCCAATTCGAATTCTGGTTTCATCGGTATTTTCCTTCTCCTGGTCGATATCTGAGAAACCATAGCTGTGCCGGAAAACGACTTTATCCTGGCTGAAAACGGCCACATTGCCAGAAAACCAGCCTGCATCCAGATACTCTGCAATTACATTTTGAGTTTTTTTTATTTTTGCCTCATGTAGATCGTTAGACACGTCCAAGGCTGCCACCGGATTAATCAATGACATCAGTAAAACATTCAATATCAAAAAGGTAATCGAATGAACAAACGGCTTGTTTCCCCTCGTTTGGGGCCGACAAAGCGGATGATTTTCGTGCATTATGGTATCCTCCTGTTTTGAGCTTTACAAGGATAGACGCTGGCCAACGGGCAAACAGATGCAAAAAATTACTGCATCCATTTCCGGCGCTGAACGCGTCTAATGGATAGCGCGGTCAGTCTTCACAAAATATGCTGGACCGGTCGAGAACGAACAAAGTAGGAGAGATCAATGCTTGCCAACGGGCTTTTGTTAATTTTTGGTTTGAGTGCGGTTGCTGTGATCGCCCATGGCTTTTTTAAATACATGCGCCACAAAGCGCTATTTAACCTACTTGAAAAGCACGTCGAACGAGGTAATGAACTTGACGTAGAGGTTGTTCAAGCCCTCACCAGTGGCATGTCAAGGCGCCCAGGTGATCACCGCAAGGCTATTTTTCTGTTGATACTTGGGACAACATCCTTCCTGTACAGCCAGATGTTTGATCCAGGGACACTAGAGTTTATCCTATTGCTTGAAGGTGGCGGGCTTTTCGCCATTGTAACCGGCCTAGGTTACTTAATCTCGCTAGTAGTTGAACGGATTTCCCGCAAGTCTGACGACAACCTGTAATTCGCCACCCTATTCATGGCCCTCACAGACCAACATCTGATCGCTCATTATCTGAATGGCGAAGAAGCTGCAATAAACTTGCTGATCAAAAGATATCAGCAGCAGGTAAGGAGCACACTTGCCCACCTTACTAAGGGCGATATGGTTTTAGTCGATGATCTCGCTCAAGAAACATTCATGACCGCGTACCGGAAGCTGAACCAATTCGAAGGCAAGGGCCATCTTGGTGGCTGGCTCATGACAATTGCTTACCGCTGTTTTATCAATCACTGCCGTAAACATGGCACGAAAGAACTGCTATCCGGTGACGCGTTCGAAACGGAAGTAATGGATAACATGAGTTCTACAGCGCATAGTCACCTGACGCTGGATATTGCCAAAGCCATGCAATGTTTATCCCATGAGGAACGATTTGCAATCGACCTTTGTTTTACTCAGGGCTATTCGCATTCTGAAGCAGCCCGCATAATGGAAATGCCTTTGGGCACATGTAAATCACATATCAATCGCGGTAAGGCTAAACTAAAAAAACACCTGAAAGGAAGGTCGGATGCCTACTGAACACAAGCCAGATCATGAGATTGAAGACGATACAGATGCTGACGATGCAGCCTTTCAAGCACTTCTCACGCAAACACTTAGAGAAGTGCGCGATAGTAACGTAGATTTGCCTGCCTACACTCCACTGGATAGGGCGTTGAACGAGATTGGGAAGGCCCGACTGGAGAAGTTGCAGCTGCTGGGAGGCGCAGCCCTGGTTGTGGCCCTGCTTATGCCATGGGAACATCTGATTGAAACGATGACGACAACTCAAACTTCTCTAAAGCACCTGATGTATGCCGCCGCTCTTGGTCTTATAATCAATTTATGGCTGTTGCTTAATGATGCAGACTAAGACGATATATTGCTGCAATAAGTAAATCTAGAACTATCACAATTCACATAAGCCTGATGTCCGCTAAGGGTCGATAACAGAACGCCTTTTTATATTAGAGAGCACTTTCTCAAAAGTGATCTTTATGATAGCTTCCCATTGTTTATGGGGAACTAGGCTGTTGCCTGATTTGTGAAAATAGCGGTTAGAAAAGCCCGGCTGCAGATAATTTTTCGCAGAATTTTGCGTGTAAGTGAAAGGCGATCCACTCGCTCCCCTGATCCTTAAAATCTCCCGACCGTATGGTCGTGCCAGTTCGAGTCTGGCCGGGCGCACCATTTAAAATCAAATACTTAATAGAAATTTATACCACGCAACGGAAAAATATCTCCCGTCTGTGTACCCCAATTTGTGTCCCCTCCTGAACTCCTACAAAAGTTAAGCAAAAAGCGCAAAGGCGCACTTTTGTTTTACGATGCGCGGTTCATCCCTCGGAGAGCGCTATTCAAGAAGCCTCCTGAAGCGCATTTTGCATTTAGGTTGTTACGATTTGATCCCACGGAGGGATGTTTTAGTTCGCCGGATAGCCTCGGCTGATACATCCCTAAAAATGACGGTAAATCTTTCGACTTTCCTCACTCCGCTTCCAATTCCCCTCTTACAACCGGAAAGCCCATATTCATCCAGCCGAAAATACCTTCCCACATCACGGCGGTGCGGGTGTACCCCATATCGCGCAGTTTCCCGACCAAATAATCCGCCGCGGCCCGCGGGCAGGAACAATAGGCAACAATCTGAACATCCTTTGGGATATCACGCATCAAATCATCCACATCCGTATAATAGGGCACTGGTACTGCGCCCTCAAGGTGCGCCCGCTGCCACACCGAGGGAACGCGGGTATCGAGGAGCACCATTCGCTTCCTATCCTGCATGGCGGTGTTCAGGTCAGCCGCCATCACATAGAGGTCATCCTTCAACGTAAAGTCGGGGTCGTCATGTGTTGGATTGATAATATAATCCTCGGGCGCAGGAAGCGCGCTCAGCACCGGCTTCCCAAGGGCTGTTCCATCGGCCTGACTGCGCAGAAACGCCGTGATATTATCAATATCATCGGGCGACAGGCTGTTTTCAAAGGCCACCATCGGGGTATCCTCGCGGCCATGGCGAATGGCATAGCGGATAAATTCGTCCTTATTGTGCGCAAGGAACGATGGGTTCCAAAGCGCTGGTGCGCTTACGCCCTCGCCCTGTGTGCCGTGGCAGGATGCACATACATTGGCATATAATTCAGCGCCTTTAGCGCTATCTCCTTCCACCGGATCTTCGCTTAGGCGCACGCGCGTAGCGCCCGATTGCCAGAATAGCCAGTAGGTCAGGTTCCAGGCTTCATCTAGCGTTAAAGGGCCACCAACTTCATCCAAGTAGCCCCCCATTGCCGTTCCTTCGCGGCCATAAGAAAGTGGACGCAGAATTGAATGAGGAACACCTGATTCCATCAGGCTTTTACTCCTAAGCGATGGCGCATGATCATTCGCGTGTCCTTCCCGATTTTCACCGTGGCAAAGCGCGCAGTATCGCTGATAGTTTTGCGCGGCTTTTTGCGATTGTTCCTCAGTCAGTGTTCGCGGGTTTGATTGCCTTGTGTAGCCATCCCGCACATCGTCCGAGGCAGAGGCAGGAAAAATCAAGATGGCGGTTGCCACGGCAAAAGACAAAAGAAGAGTAAAATATCGCATCGAAAATCCCCATCAAAGATGCTTAAGTTTATATAACCACACTATAAGGCGCGTATGGTTTTAAAACAGCAGATTGCGACATTAAGTGCATTACCCGTGACTAACAGACAGTATTCTTCCGTATTCCTATAGGAGCTGGTACCTTGCCCTTTCAGGAAAAATCAAACACGCAATCAATTCCGGCTCAATAAATGTCCGTATTTTCACCCATCAAAAATGTAATATAATTTCAAAAAATACAGTTATTTCATAATAATCAAATAATCATTTTACGCACGCCTATTTTTTCGATAGGAGAATGCAAAATCATAAGAATACGCACGTTGTTAATCGAGGTTATTATGTCATCATCATTTGTTCTAACGTTTTCATGCCCAGACCGCGAAGGCATAGTTGCTGACATTTCAAGCCTGCTCGCAAAAAACGGCTGCAACATCACATCCAGTGATCAGTTTGCTGATACCTCCAGCCATTGTTTTTTCATGCGGCTAGCCTTTACCAACAAAGACGGTCTGGATTGCAATGCGATGAGAGCCCTATTGGCGCCAACAGTTTCGGAATATTCAGACAATTGGTCAATTTCAGACGCCGATAAACCGCAGCGGGTTTTGATCATGGTATCCAAATTCGACCACTGCTTGATGGACCTACTCTACAGGAATGCGCGCGGGGCGATAAATATGGATATTCGTGCTGTGGTTTCAAACCACAGAGACGCATACCAACTTGCTGCATCCTATGATGTTCCGTTCCATCACATGCCAATAACGCCTGACACAAAAAAAACGCAGGAAGACAAGCTTTATAATCTGGTTCAGGAAGAAGAAATCGATTTGATCATCCTCGCCCGTTACATGCAGATTTTCAGCGATACCTTATGCGCGAAAATGGATGGGCGTGTGATCAACATTCATCATTCTTTCTTACCAAGTTTCAAAGGGGCAAAGCCTTATCATCAGGCCTTTGAAAAGGGGGTGAAAATCATTGGTGCCACCGCGCATTATGTAACCCCGGATCTGGATGAAGGCCCGATTATCGAACAGAATATCGCCCGTGTGAACCATGCCATGACGCCAGACGATCTGGTTGCAACGGGCCGCGATGTGGAGCGGATCACCCTTGCAGAAGCTGTGACCCTTCACCTTGAACATCGTGTGATTAGAAACGGCAACAAGACCGTCGTGTTCAAGCGGTGAATAGGATTATAAGGATTTCAATTCTGATCGTAGTCAGCTACTCTGTATCGTATTCCCATTCGCTCGCTTCACATGCAGCAACCAATAAGTTTTGAGCCTGCGTCAGTGCATCTTGATCCACGCTTCTCGTGACAATCTGAGCCCCTACCTTGCCTTCATGATAGAACGGGTAACTGCCAATGCTGATCCCCTCAACAGACGCTTCAATGTTGCCAAGTGTGTCCGCAATCACACTTTCGGGTGCATGGATGGTAACCGTTTTTGAATGAACCTTTCGCCCGCCCTTTAAGTGATGACGTAGCTTTTCCAGCATGGCCTGCATCACCTTCGGGACCCCCGCCATGACAAACACATTTTCAATTTTAAACCCCGGCGCGATAGAAACTGGATTTTCGATTAGTTCCCCCCCTTCTGGCACGCGGGTCATACGCTGGCGGGCGTCTGTAAAGTTTTCTTCACCGTAATAGGCAAGAAGGCGCGCATAGGCCTCAGGGTGATTGTGAACAGGTAATTCAAACGCAGCCCCCATCGCCTCAGCCGTTATGTCATCATGGGTTGGGCCAATCCCCCCTGTTGTGAACAGATAATCATATTTGGCGCGCAGGCGATTAACGGCGTGAACAATCTCGTCCTCAATATCGGGTACAATCCGCACTTCGGATAATTGAATCCCCGCTTCATTCAACCAAGTCGCTATGTAGCTTGTGTTTTTATCCTGCGTACGCCCGGACAGGATTTCATCACCAATGATTAAAAGGGCTGCTTTGACATGTTGGTTATTAGTTTGCATAGGTTATCCGATTTTCCCAAACATAAAGCTATTAATAGCTGTAACATTTCCAAAAGTATTACCTTTGAGGCGCGGAAGCACACAAAAGAATGGTAAATTGGCCACTTTTATCCCGCATGGGTAAGAGAATATTTTCCGTAATAACGTGGGCTTTTCCAAAGTCACCTAAATGGAATTTATAGAAAACAGGGGATGCGCTGAAATATACCTTATCATACACCTCGCCGCGCCACGCATTATCGAATTTACCGCTTTGTTCGTTGCGTTCAAGTCGCATGCCTGTGCAATCCACCCCCATCATTTCGGCCAGTGCAGACCCATGAAGGCGGATAACATATTCGGTCCCTTCGTCAAGAACATCTACCATATAAACATAAGGTAGAATGCTGATCAGATCCCTTGGGTGCAAGTCTGCACGGGACGGCATGTCCCTGTCTTGCTTGTGAGAAATCCACCAATCATAAAGAGTTTTACATATTTGGGATTCTGGTGCGTCTAGCGAAACTGCAACTTTACCTTCAGTTCCGGTCGGTTCGATTGACGATTTGCGATTGTAATTGTCAGTCATCAGCCTCAAAACGCGGTTTCGTTAGTACGACAAAACTACGGTACTCTATATTTCATACACCATCAATCGCATATTCAGACAAGATACAACCTACAACAAAAAACCCAGCACAGGCCGGGCTTTCCATATTTTAGACGATGGTTATTCACCAAACACGCGCCTGAAAATCGTATCAACATGTTTGGTATGATAATCCATGTTAAAGAGCTCATCCAGTTCCGCTTCTGAAACCTTGGCAGTTACAATCTCGTCCGCCTTTAAAAGATCAAGAAGCTGAAGCTCACCGCGGCTATCCCATACCTTCATAGCATTCGCCTGAACAAGGCGGTATGCATCCTCACGGCTAACACCTGCCTGTGTCAGCTCAAGAAGCACGCGCTGGCTGTTTGGCAGGCCGCCCATTTTATTCATATTATCAAGCATATTGTCTGGATAAACAAGAAGCTGGTCCATCACGTTCGTGAGGCGCGCAAGCGAGAAATCAAGCGCGACTGTTGCGTCCGGACCGATATAACGCTCAACAGAAGAATGCGAAATATCACGCTCGTGCCATAGGGCCACATTTTCCATCGCAGGAATACACATCGCACGAATATAGCGCGCTTGCCCTGTAAGGTTTTCAGTGAGGATAGGGTTCTTTTTATGCGGCATGGCGCTTGAGCCTTTTTGCCCCTTCGAGAAATATTCCTGCGCTTCCAGAACTTCAGTTCGCTGAAGGTGACGAACCTCCACCGCCAAGCGCTCGATACAGCTCGCAATCACGCCGAGCACAGAGAAATACATCGCGTGACGATCACGTGGGATCACCTGCGTTGAAATTGGTTCAACCTCAAGGCCCATCTGCTCGGCTACATATTCTTCAACAAACGGATCGATGTTTGCAAACGTACCAACAGCGCCCGAAATCGCGCATGTCGCCACCTCTTTCCGCGCGTCTTTCATGCGCGCGAGGCAACGATCAAACTCGGCATAGGCCTGCGCCATCTTAAGGCCGAAGGTAACTGGTTCCGCGTGGATACCGTGGCTGCGGCCAATACATACTGTATATTTATGCTCTTCCGCGCGGCGCTTAAGAACCACAAGAAGTTTCTCAAGGTCTTCGATGATAATATCAGCCGCCTGCATCAACTGAACCGAAAGGCAGGTATCCAACACGTCCGATGATGTCATCCCCTGGTGCACAAAGCGCGCTTCATCACCAACATGTTCCGCAAGGTTCGTGAGGAACGCAATAACGTCATGCTTTACCTCGCGTTCGATCTCGTCAATCCGCTCCACTTCGAACTTGCCGCGTTCCCAAACGGCTTTAGCGGCATCTTCTGGAATTCGGCCGAGTTTTGCATTGGCGTCACAGGCGTGCGCTTCAATTTCAAACCAGATACGAAAACGGTTTTCCGCTTCCCAGATATCAGTCATATTTTTGCGGGAATAACGAGGAATCATCGACAAGGCTCCTTCAAAGGAATTGGAATGTGTGGCTTCGCCGCTCTGCTATCAGAAAGCAGGCCTTTAAGCAAGTCAGAGCATCATAAATCTGCTAGGATTAAGTAGTGCAAAACCACATCATAGTAATAAAACCCGGTATTCATCCATCCATTCGCTGATTGGATGTTTGGCGAGATTGGAATTTAAAAATCGAGGATCGCTAGAGACTTCGCGGCCAAGCCAATCAGGGCAATCAAATGCTTCGTCTTCAGCGACCAATTCGACCTCAGCAACAATGAGGCCCTCATTTGCCCCCTCAAACACATCGATTTCCCACTGATGGGCACCATGGTTATACAAAAACCGGTTTTTTATAATTGGTGTATCCAAGAGTGAATGTTGAAAAAGGTGCTCGCCTTCATCCTTTGTAAGAGGGCGTTCAATTTCGGTTCTTTTAAGCCCCTTACCTGCTTTAAAGGTCAGGATATAATCATCACCCTTGCGTCGGATACGAAGCGAGCGATCATCAGCGCGCATCAAATACCCTTGTGCGATTGGTACGCCACCTTCGAGCTTTGGCAGCTTGCTCGTATCAACCAGAAACTTACGTTCAATTTCGATCATGGGTTTCTTAGATTGGATTTGGGCATTATTCGAAATTAGCGTTTTGAAAGTGCGAGCGTAATCGCATTCTTATAGCCAAGAACAAGGTCTTTCTTAACCGCCTTGCGCACGTCCAGAAATTTGGCCCAATCATGTTCTTCCGATAGCTGGATATCGATGTTTTTGGCTTTTTGCTTAAGGTCTGCCTCAAACACCACAACGAGCCTGTCACCAAGGCTACGGTTGGTTTTAATCCATGATGTCAGGAAAGCGAATTTTTTCACCTTAAGCCCGGTTTCTTCCATAATTTCGCGTTTCAGCGCCTTATAGATATTCTCGTTGGCTTCGATTTTACCGCCCGGCAAATCCCACACACCCTTGGCTTTATGCATCACAAGCGCCTTGTGGTCTTTGGAAACAAGAACAACCTTCGCCGATACCGGAAGCTTTTTTAATGCTTTTTTTTCAGATACAATCTGGTCCCAATACACGAACTGCCCCTCTTCCCATCAGTTTCCCACTGCCCAATTATATAAGCCCAAACTATAGAAGCCCCAGGGCCTTAAAACTTATATAATCGCTGTTTGACAAAATCAGGTGATCATGAACAATAATTTCCAGCGGTTTGCAAGCTTCAATAATCTCATTCGTGGAATTAATATCGGCTTTGCTGGGGTTTGCGAGGCCAGACGGATGATTATGCGCCAGAATAAGCGATCGGGCATCAACCGACAACGCCTTTTGAACAATATGGCGCGGTGATACGCTCACCTTATGGCCGTCACCATCCGACAAAACATCATCAAGGAGTATCTCGCCTGCGGTGTTCAGATAAATCACCCGAAACTGCTCATTCTCCAGATGTGACATAGTGCTTTTTAGGTATGTGATCAATGCGTCCCAACTGGATAGGACAGGTTTGTTGTGAACCGCGCTTTTCGTAAGCTCATGGACTGACGCTTCAACGGTTTTCAAAAGGGCAACCGCGCTCGCGCCCAAGCCCGGATACTCCTGCAAACGTGCAAGCGGTGCTGAAAGAACCGCCGCATAAGATCCGAAATCCTTGATCAAGTCCTTGGCGAGGGGTTTTACGTCCTTGCGCGGAATAGCTGCCATCAACAACATTTCCAGAAGTTCATAATCCGCCAACCCATCGACACCGCCCTTTAAAAACCGATCACGCAGGCGTGCGCGGTGCCCCTTCGCATATTCGGGCGTATATTTGGGCCCGTGCTCTGCAGCGTGATCTGATGATTTATCAGCCATGCGTTATGAATTAACCAATATCGTAAGGCGGCTGGAACCAACCTTTTGGTGATTTGGTGAACACTTCATATCCGTCTTCAGTAACCGCGAGCGTATGCTCAAACTGCATGGAAAGGGACTTATCACGAGTAACGGCAGTCCAATCATCCGCGAGGATTTTCGAATGCGGTTTTCCAGCATTGATCATCGGTTCAATTGTAAAGAACATACCGGGGCGAAGTTCTGGCCCGGTTCCTTTTTCCCCAAAATGCATTACGCTTGGTTCGTCATGGAAAACACGGCCAATGCCGTGACCGCAGAAATCACGAACGACAGAAAACCTGTTGGCTTCCGCGTGTGTTTGGATCGCATGACCAATATCGCCTAAGTGCGCGCCTGGCTTAACCGCCTCAATACCCTTCCAAAGCGCTTCAAATGTAACTTTGCATAAGCGCTGTGCCAGAATTTTCGGTTTTCCGACAAAGAACATCCGGCTTGTATCCCCGAACCAACCGTTCAGAATAACAGTCACATCAATATTGATCGTGTCACCGTCCCTAAGTTTTTTTGGGCCCGGAATACCATGACAAATCACATGGTTGATCGACGTGCAGATTGATTTTGGGAAACCTTTATAGTTAAGGGGCGCGGGTGTCGCGCCGTGATCGAGAATGAAATCATGACAGAGTTGATCCAGAAATTCTGTTGTTACACCAATCTGAACATGCGGCGTGATATAATCGAGGACTTCTGCGGCTAACTTGCCTGCTGCCCGCATACCCTCATAGGCTTCTGGTCCGTGCAGTTTAATCGCACCAGAGCGCGTTTCAGGGACATTCACGGCATCAACATAATTCATAATCTATTCCAACCTATAGCACACTTGCGCCGACAAAAGGTGATGGTATCAAAAGATAATCACTTCAAAAACTAATCAAAAGGGGCGCTGTCGCTTTAATCTCATTCGGCGTTAGTTTACAATGATAACATAAAACTTCAACGCCGTGCGCAATCGCTTTTCTTAATGTTTCGGCGTATGTCTTATCGATATCTTCTGCAATAGTAAAGCTTTCGCAGTCTGCGCGCTGCACCAGATACACCATCACCGCGCGGTGGCCCTCATCAACCATATCCATCAATTCTTCAAGGTGTTTGGCACCGCGCGCTGTAACTGCATCAGGAAATTGGGCCTCACTCCCTACTTTTAGCGTCACGTTTTTCACTTCCACGTAACACAGGTTTTCGCCTTCAAGCAAAATATCGATCCGGCTGTTTTTACCGTATTTTACTTCGCGGCGAAGTTCACTGTAACCTTGCAATTCCTTGATAGTTCCATCAAGGATTGCTTCTTCGACAATATGGTTCGGCCTGCTCGTGTTAATGCCAACAAGCGAACCCTCGACCTCCACCATTTCCCAACGCCAATCTAGCTTTGCCTTAGGGTTTGTGTTTGGTGACAAATACACTCTACTGCCCTCATCCTTAAGTCCCATCATAGAGCCAGAGTTCGCACAGTGAGCGGTAACAAGTTCTCCGTTTTCCAATTCAACATCTGCGAGGAACCGTTTGTAGCGTTTAATCAATTTACCTTCGGTGAGTGTGTTTTCAAATTTCATCATTCTTCCTTATGGTGCATACGCTCAAACACTGGATAACAAAAAACCCGGTGAAAGCCACCGGGTTTTATTATCAATATTTAGTTCGTTTAAACCAGATGTACAGAATGCGCGCCATCAACCGGAAGCGCAACACCGGTTACGAACGTGCTACCATCACCCGCCAGCATCAGAAGCGGAGCATCAAGTTCTGCAAGATTACCTTCACGGCGTGCAGGCGTTCGTTTGAGCATTTTTTGCCCGATTTCGCTCTCTAAAAACTGATCATTGATTTCTGTTTTAAAATAGCCCGGGCAAATCGCATTAACGCGAATATTAAAGCGCTGTAACTCTATCGCGAGTGCGCGTGTCATCTGCACAACACCAGCCTTGCTTGTGGCGTAAGTAAGCTGTTGCGGCCCTACACCAAGACCGAGGATCGAAGCCGTATTAATGATAGAACCACCAACACCCGCCTTGATCATACGTTTTGCCGCCGTTTGGCCAACGCGCCACATACCTTTCAGGTTGGTATTCATGGTGATATCCCAATCTTCCTCGCTGTCTTCTAGCGCCCAGTTTGGTCGTGCGATACCAGCGTTATTACAAACCACCGTCGGGGTACCAAGCTCAGCCTCGGCTTTATCAAAGGCTGCGGTGACACTATCGCCGTCGCTCACATCCATTGAAACAGCAAGTGTTTTACGGCCAGTTGCCTCGGCGATTTTATCCGCGTTTGCCTGGATACGGTCTGCGCGGCGAGCCCCCAGAACAACATCCGCGCCCGCACGTGCAAGCGTTTCAGCAAAACGGGCACCAATTCCAGAGGACGCACCAGCAACAAGGGCAACTTTGCCTTCTAGCCCAAAAATTGAATTTAAATGATCAGTCATAATCTCACTTCCTTCTTTATGCGTTCTCACGGTCATAATCGGCAAACGACTTACCAGCCTTCGCTAGCGTCTCAATCAACGGTGCTGGTTCCCACCAACGCGGCCCCTGCTGATCCCGCAGTGCGCAAATCTTCTCATAGACCTTATCGACGCCAAGATAGTCAGCATAGTGCATCGGCCCACCACGATACGAAGGGTAACCATAACCATTGCAGTAGACAATATCGATATCGCTAGCACGGTAAGCCATGCCTTCGCCCAAAATTTTCGCGCCTTCATTAATCAGAGCAAGCATCGAGCGTTCAAGAATTTCTTCTTCTGATATCTCGCGGCGCGTTACACCCGCCTTTGTTGCTTCTTCTTCGATTAGTTTTTCAATTTCAGGATCTGGCTTTGGAACCCGTGATCCTTCGTCATAGGCGTAAACTCCTGCACCTGTTTTCAGGCCCTTACGGCCCATTTCGACAATGCGGTCCATCCAGTCAAAAGCAGCGGTTTCATAGTTTTCACGTCCCATGCTCTGACGGTTCATATAACCAATATCAAGACCAGCCATATCGGACACAGCCATTGGCCCCATGGGCATACCAAAATCTAGCAATACTTTATCGACTGCGGCAGGGCTTGAGCCCTCAACGACAGCCAAGGCTGCCTCCCGGAAATACGGCGAGAGCATCCTGTTCCCGATAAAGCCGTGACAAACTCCAGCGACCACACCAACCTTGCGAATTTTCTTCGCCAAATCCACACAGGTTGCTAATACGCTATCATCCGTTTTGGCACCGCGCACGATCTCCAGAAGGCGCATAACATTGGCAGGAGAGAAAAAGTGCAAGCCAAGAACTGATCCTGGGCGTTTGGTAAAGGACGCAATTTCATCAATATCAAGATACGATGTATTAGACGCAAGGATTGCCCCTTCCTTTGCAACCTCATCTAACTTCTCAAAAACAATCTTTTTAATTTCCATTTTTTCGAAAACGGCTTCGATAATCAGATCACAATCGCTGAGGTCGTCGTAGGACAGCGTACCAGACAGCAGCCCCATACGCTCTTCAACCTGCGCTTCTGTAAGACGACCCTTTTTCATTGTGTTTTCATAATTCTTTCGAACAACACCAAGGCCGCGGTCAAGCGCCGCTTGTTCGACTTCAAGAATAGTTGTTGGGATACCAGCATTTGCAAAGTTCATGGCGATGCCACCACCCATTGTGCCCGCACCAATGATACCAACCTTTTGGATTGGAAGTCTCGGTGTTTCTTTTGTGATACCTGGGATGCGGCTGATTTGACGCTCTGCAAAGAACATATGCTGAAGCGCACGCGCCTGCGGATTAGATTGGCATTCGATAAAGAGTTCGCGCTCACGCTTTAAGCCAGCGCGGAAATCTAGATTTACCGAAGCCTCTACACATTGGATGCAGCGCTCAGGCGCAAAATATCCCTTGGTCTTACGGGCAACGGATTTTCTAAAAGCCGCAAAAAACGCCTCATCATATTTGCCTTTATCAAGCTCGATATCACCTGTACGGCGCACACCATTGGCACCAAGCCCAGCAGCATACTCAAGCGCGGCTTCAAGCAGGGTATCCTCGACCACCTTATCAACTACACCCCACGCACTTGCTTCCTTCATGCCCACATGTCGGCCACTCAGGATTGCATCGAGTGAATTTTCCACACCTGCCAAACGTGGTAGCCGCTGCGTGCCACCAGCCCCCGGTAAAATCCCTAACTTCACTTCAGGAAGGCCAATTTTTGAACTGGAAAGTGCGATCCGATGATGACAGGAGAGCGCGACCTCAAGCCCGCCACCGAGCGCAGTACCGTGGATTGCGGCGACAACTGGCTTGTCGGATGCTTCAATCATATCCACCACATCAGGTAGCCCCGGTTCCTGCATAGGCTTGCCGAACTCCTTGATATCTGCACCGGCCATAAACGTACGGCCTTCGCATACTATGACAGCCGCTTTTACGCTATCATTGGTACGAATCGCTTCTATACTGTTTGCCAATCCTTCACGGACACTATGTGAAAGTGCGTTAACTGGCGGATTATTTACGCTTATGACCGCAATATTGCCTTTGATTTCCATTGATACAGCTGTCATGGGAACTCCTCTCATTTCATAACTTGGTCGACACTCTAATGAAAATCATTAAATAATCAAGCATGCTCTGGTAGAGGTTATAAAACCCTTACGTTATAATCAGGAGGATTCGAACTTATGCTTGAAGAAAATTTAAAATGGGTCTAATAATTAATTGTCGCAAGACGGCCTCCGTAGATAACCCCCAATCGTTTATGTAGGTCGTTTTGCGGCATCCTTCCTTTCCTCACAATTTATTGACTACAACTTTTCTTGAACAGCCCTGTTTTTAGAGACATCGCCTTGTATTAAATGTTTGCTTGTTGCATTGTGCACCTCGAAATTCGATTTCGGGAGGGTCACAATGAAATCACTCACTCTTTTAAAGATAAGTTCTGCACTTATCTCGGCGTCTTTTGTTGGCGCTGTATCAGTTCATGGGCAAGAAACTGATGCAACGATCAAGGCATATGCTGCGGGCTACAAAGCTGCTTTCACATGTAGTGCCACATTCAATGCAGGGAAAACGCTCAGCCAGATCAAAGATCATGAACTAACGGGTATTTATCCGCTTGTTGCTGATGAGGTAAATGCGCTCCCGAATGCAAAAATTGACCAAGTCAACAAACGTGTTAGCGTTAAATATTCTGATACGATGCCACCTCGCATCGCACAGTGGCGGGAGCACCTGGGCTGCGTGCAATTACCTGTGGGCGCCACAACCGAGAGTGCCGTTAAACACCTGCCTGTAATTGATGTTATTGCGCCCGAGAGGAATGATAGCGCGCCTTGGAAGGCTTTAAATCCAACAAACACATCAAGCGGCAATGCAAAACTTGATGCTGTTGTAAAAGCTGCTTTCAAAGGCGAAACATTCAATACCAATTACGGTGAAAATGCATTCACCACCGCAGTCTTAATTGCAACCCCAGATCAGATCATCACCGAACAGTATATCGCCGGCTATACCCACAAGACATCACAGCGGACATGGTCCGTTGCGAAAAGTATTGCCGCAACGGTGATTGGTGCCGCGGTTGAACAGAATATGATCAATGTAAAAGCGCCAGCCCCTATTCCAGAGTGGCAAAGCGCTGGCGACCCACGTGGAAACATCACGCTTGAAAACCTTTTACAAATGGGGTCTGGGCTTGATAGCAACCGCGCTGGCAACCGCACCGATCGCTTGTATATTGGCGGTGGTCGTGTGCAGGATACTTCAAGCCGTACAGCGGTGGAAGCAACGCCTGGAACACGCTGGAAATATGCAAATAATGATACACTTTTAGCAGTACGGGCTCTGCGCGGCGCCATGAATAACGATCAGAAATTTCTGGAGTTTCCATTCAAGTCAGTTCTGCATAAAATTGGCATGATGGACACCAAACTGGAGACCGATTGGGGCGGCGATTTCATTCTCTCGAGCCAAGTATGGACCACTTCACGCGACATGGCGCGCCTTGGCATTCTTTATTTGAATAATGGCGTTTGGAACGGCGAACGCATATTGCCTGAAAACTGGACAGAGTATGTCAGTGCCCCCGCGCCTGCGCAGCCCCTTAATGAAAACACACCGGGGTACGGGGCGCAGTTTTGGCTCTATAACGAACGGTTCCCCGAGTTACCGAATGATGCATTTGCCGCACGCGGAAACCGCGGTCAGCATATTATGATTATTCCGAGCAAGAACCTTGTTATTGTCCGTAGAGGATATGACCCAGCGAAACCCGGCGGTTTCCAGCTTCATACTTTCACCAAGGACGTTTTGGACGCGCTTGAGAAATAATTACGATGCAGAGATCATTCATTATCATTGATGACTTTCTAAAGGACCCTGACCAGCTGAGGGACATTGCTCTGGGCGCTGAATATTCAGATTTTCACCCCGATGCAATGTACCCCGGGCGAAACAGCGTTCACCCACAAATCATCAATGGCTACACAGATGCCATATCAAAGATTGTCAATGAACCATTGGTTCCGATGGAATATCAAGGGACTTCCAATGGCAAGTTTAGATCGACACAAGCGGGCCAATATGGTGCCGCCAGAGTTCATGTTGATAATTGTCATTGGACTGCTATTTTATTTCTCTCAAAACCGGAACATTGTGAGGGGGGAACCAATTTCTTTCGCCATATCCCAACAGGCACAGAAAAAGCGCCGCTGACCGCCAACGAGTTGGGAGCATACGGCGTACAGAATTTCAATGAACTTTGGGACGATTTAATTGACGCCCATACAAATGATGCAAGCAAATGGGAACAAACTTTTTCAATTCCCATGAAATATAACCGCCTGGTACTTTTACGCCCATGGTACTGGCATGATGCGGGGGACGGATTTGGCGATTGTTTGGAAAACAGTCGCCTGATCTATATGGGTTTTTTCAACAATCCAAACGGAATACCAACATAACCTGAAATCAGGTTTAACATGAACATAAGAGGGAGGGGTCTATGTTTCATAACCTCATACAAAACAGTTTAAAGGTTGGCTTCACGCTTATTATAGGCATGGGAGTTTTAGCGGGCTCTGCTGATGCACAAATCAAGCAAAGCAAAAATGACCGCGAAGACAAATTCAGACAGTTAGACGAAAGCTGGCCAACACCAAACGAGCAACGCCTAGCATCAGGTGCGCCGGGCCCGCAATATTGGCAACAGCGCGCTGATTACGATATCAAGGTAACCCTTGACGATGACAAACAGCGTATCACGGGTTCGGAGAAAATCAGCTACACCAATAATTCTCCGCATGACCTTTCATACATCTGGGTTCGCCTTGATCAGAACAGGTTTAAAAAGCACTCTGATGATTACCTGACGATCCCTGCGAACAATACCGAGCGCCTTTCTTTTGGTGCGATACGCCATGAATATTACCGTCAGAATTTTGATGGTGGGTACGAGATTTTCAGCGTCACCGACGCAGGCGGTAAAAAATTACCGTTCTCGGTTGTGAAAACCATGATGCGCATTGACCTTGATAAACCGATCAAGCCAGGTAAGGAATTCACATTCAATATCGAATGGGCCTACAATATTATCGAAAGTAAACAAGTTCCGATCAAACGCTCTGGCTTTGATTATTTCGAGAAAGATGGCAACTATATCTATAACCTTGGTCAGTGGTACCCACGTGTTGCTGCCTATACGGATAATGGCGCATGGGATAACCGCACCTTCTTTGGCCTCGGTGAATTCCTGTTAGAATTTGGTGATTTCAATATGGAAATCACAGTACCATCCGACCATGTGGTTGCCGCAACTGGAGAGCTTCAGAATGCCCGTGAGGTATTAACAAGCGAACAACGCAGCCGCCTCGCGGAAGCTAAAAAATCGGATAAGCCTGTTTTCATTATCACCCGTGATGAAGCAATTGAAAACCAATCGACCAAAGCAAGCGACACCAAAACATGGAAATTCCGTGCTGAAAATGTCCGTGATGTCGCTTTCTCATCCTCCCGCAAGTTTGTGTGGGACGCACAAGGCTACAAACAGGAAAGCGATGGACGCACCATTATGGCGATGTCCTTCTATCCAGAAGAAGGCATGCCGCTTTGGGACACATATTCAACAGAAGCCATCGTTCACACGCTTGAAGTATATTCTAAATATACTTTCCCGTATCCATATCCAACAGCGCAGTCTGTAAACTCAGCGACGAGTGGGATGGAATATCCGATGATTTCCTTTAACCCGCCACGCCCAACCGAGGGTGACGACGGCAAGCGTACTTATTCACGCGCAACAAAATACGGCCTGATCGGCGTAATCATACACGAGGTTGGCCACAATTATTTCCCAATGATCGTGAACACACCGGAGCGCGATTGGTTCTGGATGGATGAAGGTTTTAACACCTTCCTTCAAAGCCTTGCCCACCGTGAATGGGAAGAAGGCTGGCCCGGTAACATGGGTGCACCTGCGCAGATCGTACCGTTTATGATCAGCAAAAATCAGGTTCCTGTGATGACAGACCCGGAATCGCTCATTCAATTTGGTGCCAACGCCTATAGAAAGCCGGCAACCGCCTTTAACATTCTGCGGGAAACAGTAATGGGCCGCGAGGATTTCGATAATGCGTTCAGAACCTATGCAGAGCGCTGGAAATTCAAACGCCCGTTCCCTGCTGATTTCTTCCGCTCTATGGAGGATGTATCGGGCCACGACCTTGATTGGTTCTGGCGTGGTTGGTTCTACACCACGGACCATGTCGATATTTCAATTGACAGGGTGACATGGGGCACAATCGACACTAAAAACCCGGATATTGAGAAGCCACGCCAGCGCGCGAGAGCAAAAGCGAAGCATGACCAAACGCTTGTTGTCGAGCGTCATAAGGATGTTCGTCGCCGCGTGCTAGAGCGCCCTGAGCTTCAGGATTTCTACAACAATAATGATCAATATACGGTATTAGACAGTGATCGCACTGCATACCAGCGTATGATCGACGGTTTGGAGCCATGGGAAAAAGAATTGTTGGACAACAAAGACAATTTCTATTTCGTTGAAATGTCCAATATCGGAGGCCTCGTTATGCCTGTGATCCTTCAGATCGAGTATGTTGACGGCTCTAATGAGGTGAAACGCTTCCCTGCTGAACTTTGGCGCCGTAACCCTGATAAGGTCACGCGCCTGATTACAACAGACAAAGAAATTAAGTCAATCACACTTGATCCTTTCTTTGAAACAGCAGACGCCAATGAAGAAAATAACTATTGGCCGCGCCGTCCTGTGCAAACACGTGTGGAGCTGTTTAAGCGCCGCCGCGGACAAAGCCTGATGGAACGTGCTGGTGAAGGCACTAGCTATTAAACCCATGCTCTATCAAACACAAAAAAGCCGGGATTTTTCCCGGCTTTTTTAATGGCATAATTCAAGGTTAAAGATACAGATAGATTAAAACGGTTGCTATGCCCGCAACAAACCCTCCACCGCCTGCAAGGCACAGGAAAAGGCCAAAGTCCTTTACTTTAACAGGCTGCATAGCCACGGGGTCATAAGCAGGAATTATCGATAGTTCCTTTTGATCAACTTCAAAAACAGCACACAATCCCATAACAGTTTCATTGGATGCTGTTCCAAGTTTTTCAACACGCTGAATAGTCCGCAAGCTAACATCACAAGCATCTGCAAGGTGTTGCTGCGTCCAACCCTTTGACATACGCATCGAGCGTACAATGGATGCATTCACCTCCATCACTTAACCCAAAGCGTAAGATAGACCGATGAATGCACCAGCCATGCCGCACGCGAAACCAAGAGCAGCCATCCCAATCGCTAACCACTTATTCCCCTTACGAGTGTTAAGCGCAACACACTCATTGCCAATTAACTGGTCTCCTTTAATAAGCAAACATTCGACGGAACCACGCATCGCACCATTGACAATAAAAATCATTTGGTAACTATTACCCTCATAGTCAAACCTGTGCTTACTATTGAACCCCAAACTTCTGAATTTGGATACCTGTTCACCATTTACATAAACTGTTTCCATACCAGTCCATGCGGAGCATCTGGCTACAATTTCATCATCGCCGTCACGAAAATAATAATAGTACCCTTCCTTATAATTTACATATGAATGCTGCTGGCTCATCGTGAAGTCATTCCCTACTGTTTTTGCTGTCATGTCTCGGTCCTCTATTTATCATATTTGAACATGCAAATCTTGTTTGTCCATCAAACATGGTTCACAGAGAGCGATTTGTCTGCGCAAACGATATGACAGTCGCCTAATCTGTCATATGACAGTCATTGTGTCATATTGAAAATATCCTTAATTATTATTGACTTACAGCCTATGACACATTCGCGGTGGACGAATAGAAACACCCGGATATTGTTCAACCAATTCAGCAAACCGATCAAGACTAGCTTGATATGCAAGCGCCGCGTTATTCAGTTTTTCATAACTAGACTGATCAATCTCGCTGCGGTCATAAAACGGTTTCAATTGCTTTGTCATTTTTACTATGAAAGGAATATCATAGGCGCGGCGTACCAAAAATGCGGCTGCTTTATCCACTTTCTTGTCATGCCCTGCAATCGAAGGCCAACCGATAAGCGGCAATTGCTCCTTTAACCATTCGGTATTATCGTAATCATACTCGCATTGGGTTCCAATAATGATTTCCTGTAGGAAATACCATGCACCATCAGACACTTTTTCATTAAATCCGTAGGAAAAGAGAATATCATTTTGTTCTTCGGTCTGAGTGCTCAGCGCCCCCCGATAAACCAATTCTCTTTCCAAGCCGTCAACTTCAACTTTTGCCGCAGCTTTATCAGCGCATTTTTTAATATCTTCATCCAATGTTTTAAGGGCGGTTTGAATGATCGACATTTCTGATCTGTATGTTTCAAAACCTTCAACCGACTTCAAATAATTGATATGATGATTCAGTAAGAATGATTGCCTTGCGTCAAAACAATATTCAGGCATCGCTGGCAATATTACACCCTTTATTCCACTGAGCTTTTCTGCTTCAGTTTCATTCGCCCACTTACGAAGGGTGTTAAAGGTTTCATCGCGGTTTTTTACATCAGAAAACCACATTTCACCGATTTCGGTGGAAACCGCCGAAATTTCACCAGATTTGACTTTCTCAATGAAGTCAGAAGCCGCAAAGGTAGCGGTATCATTCTCTATATCCCCAGTGACTTCCAGACCCCGGATAACATTTATATCCCCGCTAACATCTCTATCCCAAACAGCACCCGCTCCTCCAAAAGCCAAAGAACACAATAATACACAACCAAAAACATTCCCCAATCTCAATATCATCACACCACTCCACCAACTAAAGTTGCATTGATGGTATCATATGGTTTATTTTTGTAAATTGTTATATTATATCAATCATGCATGATACGGTATAGTTGTGGCAGCAATGAACAATCAAAGGATTTTAAAATGACGCGCGATGAATTTGATCATTTTTGTTCTGGTTTAAAGGCAACCACCAACGTCATTCAATGGGGTAATTCGTCAGTCTGGAAGGTTGGCGGTAAGATTTTCGCGATTGCCAGTGTTTGGGGTGACGGTAACCACAGTAAAATCAATTTCAAATGCAGTGACCTTAGTTACCAGATATTATGCGAATTAGAAGGTATCATCCCCGCCCCCTACCTCGCGCGGGCGAAGTGGGTGCAAGTTGAAGACGATACCATACTCGATGACGATACGCTCAAGAGCTACATCACCGAAGCCCATGAAATTATAGCAGCCAAGTTAACCAAAAAGCTGCAAAAGGAATTGGGGTTACTATAATCCAAATACGGAATTTTATATGCCTAGAACCCCATGCCCAACCAATCCTTAATGGCAACAGCACGCGATCATAACTCTGTTATGATCAGGAAACTTTATTAATAATAATTTGCATTTGCACAAAATCTTCGCTATGGCAACAGCAGTTGAACCAGAGTACGGAATGATCCAATGCCATTTGAAGAAAAAGCTGCGAACCAAACCCCACCAAAGCCCAAGAAGAAAAGTAAATATTACTATTTTCTTCCCGCAAACTGGCAGCGTCAGAACACGATTGCCTGGATTAAAAAGGTTCATGCCTGGACTGGCCTTTGGGGCGCCTTGATTTTTATCATGCTGGGTGTCAGCGGTTTTTTCTTGAACCACAGAAGCGTGCTTAAAATCGACACTGGCGGTAATGTGGAAGTCGCGAATATTACCATGGTGGCCGAAAATGGCCCATTCAGTACACGCGAAGACTATGCTCGTTGGTTGGAAGGTGAATTTAATATTTCAAAGCTACCTTTACCCGAACGCAAGCGCGAACAAACTGTTTCCTTTAACGGAAAACCGGTTACCGAGGCCGAAGAATGGCGCGTAAGATACAATGGCCCAAATGCTTTTATAACAAGCACGTATACCCCAAGCACCAACCAGCTTACCTTATCAAAGCAGGATAAAAATTTCCTCGCCTTTATCAAAAACCTACATAAAGGCAGCGGCCTGACCGCCGCGTGGATTTTGTTTATTGATGCAATTGCGGGTGCCTTTTTATTCATGAGCATTACAGGCATTTTGCTTTGGTCAAAATTGCACGGTACGCGGTTGGTTGCTGGCTTGATCTTCTTCTCAAGCACAATACTTGCTATTCTGACAGCCCTGCCCGGTATTCTGTTTAGCGCACTCTAATCATCGATCAGCGGTTAAAGTGTTGCAGTAACGGTTTTGCCATTTGTTTTACAGACCATCCGGCATTATCCTACAGCCATATTGGGACTAAAACCTAATTGGGAAGGGAAACTCCATGGGCAATACAGCAACAGTTAAAACAGCATCTCTTGCAGAAAAGATAATATACTGGATTGCTACCGGCTTGATGGCGGCATTAATGCTTCTGGCAATTATCCAGTATCATCTGAACTATGAAGTCATGTCGGGCTTTTTTAAAGCCTTTGGGTACCCAACCTATATTGTTTATCCGCTTGCATACCTTAAATTAATCGCCCTTATAGCGATCCTTAGTAATCGATATCGCAACCTGAAAGATATTGCCTACGGCGCCTATTATATAAATATGATAGCCGCTACTAAGGCGCATTTGTTGGCGGGCGACGATCCAATTCATGCCTATGTTGGACTGGTTGCAATCCCTGTTTCCTACATTCTATCAAATCGTGTGCGCGGCGAACCAAAGCGGGATGCTTTTTTACTGAAATAGAAATTCCGATGCGCATCGAAAGGAATATTGGTTCTTGACGAATCAGTCAGCAATATCTGCTTCTAGTTGCTAAAGTCTTATCCAATAAGGTATTTACACACCAAACAGATGTAATTTCTTCATCATCACTTCACGGAAATGCAACAATTCTGCAACAGTTGTCCCATGATGAGACATGCGTTTATCAAAATGTGCTAAATATATAAATTTATTGAAAATTTTAGCTTTTCTAATTGCCAACCTCTGACCGCCTCTGGTAAATTTAGTTAATAAAAGATTAACGCCCGATCCAGTATGCACATAGTTTTGATTTCCAAGCGGTCAGGCGTTTTTGAAACAAGGGTCCAAACCCAAAATAGGCGTAATTATTAGTAATTAAATTAGGGTCAAGGGAAATGAAACTATCCTCACTAAAAACAACATTGATTGGTGCAGCTGCACTAGCTGGTGCATTATTCACTGGCGCAGCCAACGCGTCCTCGACGACATTCGATCTCACGGGTGATGCAACTTCATTCGAAACTTTTGAGACAACAAACTTCACTGCTACTCTCGTTTTCGACGATGCAGTATCGGATGATGACGGTTCTTTCCAGTCAAGCTACGAATTTTCAAGCCTAACATTCACGATTGGTGCCAACGTTTTCAGTTTTGGCGCGGACATTACTAACTTTGTAACTATTGGTGATATTTTTGGCGAAAACTTCATCTCAATTGACGCATTCAACGCAACTGATGTTTTGACAATTGCTGGCGATAATATTGGTGGTAGCGGTAGCGATTTTACTGGTACTGACCTTGCCAATATAACAAGTATAAGCTCACTTAACACTTTCGGGATTCTGACTACAGCAACTGACTCTTTTGACCTTACTAACATTCGTGCTGCTGCGGTTTCTGCCGTGCCAGAGCCTGCGACATGGTTGATGATGATCTTCGGCTTTAGCCTAACAGGTGTTGCACTTCAGCGCCGCAGACGCGCTATTACTGCTGCATAAAACACAGAAAATTTCAATCCATTGAAAGGCTCAGGTATCAACCTGGGCCTTTTTTGTATCTGGTTAAACCAGCAAAGTGGCAAAGTTAAATCGCATCCAATGTCATGAGGTTACACACACATACCTGTAAGCCAACTTACAACATATTATGTTTTTCCTTTATTAGGCTGCCACATATCGCTGGAAGAAATGTATAAAACAGCTCTACTCATATTTCCCGAAGGAAGCCTCCTCCCGCGCTTTCATGGAACTGCGTTAAATGAAAACCTGAGTGCGTTACTACTTCCCACAACCTACCTAAAGCCTGCCTAAACATCGCTGGATGAACGGTTGAGGGATATCAATGGAAGTCTGCGAACATGCTAATTTTTCAGCCTTAGCATCATAGAAAAAGGCGACACAAAGTGCCGCCTTTCTAAAACAGGTTTATGACTTAGATTAAAGCGTTAACAGGCCACCAAAACCATCATCATCATTCAGTGTCGTACCATCAGCAAAGACAATCTGGTCGATACCGCCGAAGTCATCATCTTCACTTGTCAGACGGATCGTAGAGCCATCGCTTGAACCGTCATCAATAAGAATGATGAAGGTATCAAGGTCATCCACATCTTGCGTGATTGTAATATCGCTTGCACTGATACCTTCACCGAATGTCAAGGTATCAAAGCCTTCGCCTGACTCGATAATGGTATCATCACCGTCTCCCAGACGATAAAGATAGTCATCACTACCTGCACCGCCGTTAAGCTGATCTGTACCACGGCCACCGATAAGAAGATCATCACCGTCACCGCCGATTAACACTTCAACAAAACTATCGCGGTTGTTTTCACCAATAAGGATATCATTATCACCCGCAGCAGCCACACCGTCGCGGCCACCAGTTAAGAACGCTACACGATCAAACGATGTGTCGAATGCACGGCTACCAGACGCGTCAACAATCTCGCGGTCAAGAGCGATATGCAATTCCGAGAATTCAAGTGAAGCAAAATCAACCGGTGCATCACTATTGAAGTCCGCAACACGCCCTACAGAGAAGGCAGCACCAGCCGGTAAACCGCTGCCCTCTAGTGAACTGAGGAATTCATAGAGGTTTGCATCAGCGTTATTACCCAAGCTACCAACATTATCAAAATCATAGGCTGTGAAGAAACGGCCACGGAAACCGATGATGATTTGGAAATCATCAACACCATCCTGAATGATTTGGATTTCAGCGCCCCTCAGGCGGCTAATATCAAAATAGTTCTGAAGACCGCCAGAGTTTACAAGCGACACATCAGTCGCGTTTGCAATTGCGTCCGCGCGTGAACGTTCAAAACCAATAGGCGATGTGATCGTTTCAACAGCATCTTGCCTGAAGAGGAAACGTGCAAGCACAGGATCATGATCCGAAACCACATTACCAAAGTCTGCGTTTACACGGATATAATCAAACTCAGCGCTAGCTGCCAAACTATCTGAAACCGCGATATGATCAATTGGGTTACCAAATGTGTTTGTCGTTAACTCAGACTGATCTGCCTCAGTGAACAAGTTTGTAAGCTCGTCATCGAGAAGTTCAATTGTCGGTTCACCGAACTGCGTATCGTTATAGTCACCAAGAACGATAACATTCGCATCCGGATCGGCGTCCAAAAGACTATCAAGGATAAGTGTAAGCTCTTGCGCTTGCTCCAGGCGCTCAGCAGCATCACCGTTTACATCTGGGTCGCTACCCGCTGAACCTGATGATAAGTGAGCGTTAATGAGCGTTACAGTTTCCCCGTTGAAAGTAAATTCACCGATCAGTGGGAAACGTGGGAAGCTGGTTCCAACCTGAACATCTGTCAACAACTGAGCCGAGCCCTCCACAAAGTCAACCCGGTCAGGGCGGTAAAGGAAGGCATTTGTAATTGTTGTTGTACCAACCGCACCGACGATGTCAGACGGAACAAATACAATCTCGTAAACAGGGCCACCCGCAGCCGCAATCGCGTCAACGATATCCTGAAGCACCTGCTCACCAAACTCGTTACTAACTTCCTGAAGCGCGATGATATCCGGGCTGCCTGAGAAGTTCACGATATGGTCGGCAATACCAGCTGAGTTATCAAACAATGTACCTGTCGCAAAGTTATCAACGCTTCTGATATTGTAGGCAAGCGTCGTCAAATGATCTGCATCACCAACAAGGCTGGTCACATCATCAGACACAGGTACCATTGGTTCACGGTTTAGCTCACCCGGTGTATCATTAAATTGATCGCCAAAATCACCGATTGTAAATTCGCCAACACCATTATCGATACGGAAGCCATGTGCAGGCGCAAACGGTCCGTCTGGTCCTACGATAATACCGCCGTAATTCACATCTGGATTATCATCACCGTCAACGAGTGATAGGCCGTTAATAATATTACCAAATGGCGTAACATCGAATGTGCCATCATCATTGGTATCAAGATCATCCCCAACATTACCTGTAAAGTTCTCAACAATCAGGAATGTTGTAGGCGAACCAAACAAGTCAAAGCTTGCCTGAAGGTCACCCGCGTCAAAAGAGATGCCAGAATCAGGGTTGCCGACAACAAAAATACCATCAGCATCAGTTGATGATCCTGTCAAATCAAAGGCAAAATCAATCGTTCCTGGGCTAAATTCGCCAGAGAGCACGAGAAGCGTAAGGCCATCAAGGCTCTGGTTTGCTTCACCGATCAATTCAATGAAGTTACTTGTGTTATCACCTGCACCTGGTGAAGAAATACGGAATTCGTTGAATGTTAGTCCTGGGTTTTCACCAGCACCACCGCCACCGCCGCCGGTGCCACCATCGCCGCCATCATCGTCAATATTTGACGCACCCGGGGTTGGTCCTTGAGCAACAAAAGTCCCCGTTCCATCGACATCACGGGCAAGAGCATCCTGGTCACTTGCGCCATTTGCACTTTCGTTAAACTGGGTATCTTGGCCAAGCGCCGTTAGAAGGCCTGTGTCAACACCATCATTTGTGCCGTAGACAATCGCATCAACCAGAATATCAAGATTATCGGCAGTTGCTACCGAACCGTTCGGGAAGTCTGCCGCACTTCCAATATACAGTGCAACAGCGTCGGCACCATTTTGGATACCGTTCGTCGTAAATGCTACAAGATCTACGTTGTCGACATTTTCACTTCCAACAACGAAAAAGCCATTTTCATCTGTTGTGAAACCGGTTAGGTCAATCGTACGATATGACTGGTCGTTATTCCCATTGAAAAGCACGAGAACCAGACCATCAAGCGGCGTATTACCAACCCCACCATCATAAAGCTCGATAAATTCTGAACTGTCTGTTCCAACGTTATCCGCATCAATTTCGTTGATGACAATATTCGTTGCCGGGCCATCACCGTCACCGCCACCAGTGCCACCATCACCGCCGTCACCATCAACAAGGTCACCAACCTGCGTGCTGTCTTCTGGGGCAAAGTTTGAAACAACAACATTACGGAATGCAAATGCTTCCGAGCCATCTGTTTGTGCTGTTAGGCGAAGCGTTAATGTGTCACCGGAGCCTTCAATTTGAGAGAAGAAATTCTGGAATACGTTACTAAGAACAGTACCGCTTTCAGATAGAACTGTTGGATCATTTAATTCAACAACACGGCCATCCTCTAAAGTATAGCTCAACACACCATCTTCATCTGTGGTCAGTGTGAAGAGAGGTGCGAATGATCCATCATCAAATGCAACTTCAAAAGTGAATGTATCATTCGCTTCAAAATCGCCCATAGCTGCAAGGTCAAGGGAAACAAAAGGGTTGCTTGCACCACCAATATCAAATGTAAACTCAGCCGTTACCGGTCCATTATTGTCACCATTCTGCGTATCGGTGACACCAAAAAATTCTGCCGTATCTGTGCTTTGAACAATACCAAGATTGTCACTGGCAAACGTGGTTGTATCGTCCAATAACGCGAATGGTATACTTGGTGAAACACCGCGCTGGAAAATACCAAAACCATCGCCAGCAGATGAAAAGTCATCAGTAGAAATAGATTGTACAGGATCAACGTCATCGTCCGAGCCCGTTACAGCGGTACCGAAAACGATATTTGCTTCCTCGCCCTCAAAAGCAATATTATCAACAAAGATATTTTCTGAACCAGAATTCGTATCAACATTCACAGTCAGTGTAATGTTAGTCGCATCAAGACCGTTATCAGCAATGATTTGATCAAGGTCTATGTTGAGCGTATTCCAATTAGCTGACCCATCATCAGCAGAAGCATTTCCTTCAAGCTCAGCTTCGCCGAAATCAAGTACAGTAACGGTTGTAGTGCCATCAGATATGGTAATTGTGAAAGCATCATCGCTTTCATAGCCCGTATCGTTGATAAAATAGTTCAAAGAAACTGTGCGATTTTGAAAACCGCTGACATCAACAGAGTCGAAAACGAGCGCCAAATTACCGTCTGTATCGTTAAATTGAAAATTATGCTCGGTGCCAGCAGCAATAGCTGTTCCGTCAGCAGCAACATCCGGTGCATTGCTTCCAGTAAAGCTGTTTACACCGATAAAATCGGAGCTATCGGTCGCAGCAGGCCCCGAGCCTGTGCCAGCCTCGTTTGATGTCCCACGTGTGTTTGTGAAAAGTGTTTGAAAACCTAAGTCACCATCGCCCGTAGACACATGGTTTGCACCCGCATTCGTTAATGCATCACCGTCTTGGAGATTATCATCTTCATTACGTGTATTGGCGCTTGAAATAGCATTAAAGTTCTGACTGGCGATTATGGCCATTGTTTCACCCCTGATCTGAATAAACTAAACTATTTTCTTTTAGTCCCTGTTACGTATTCCCCCACGAACAGGCAACTAGAAGAAGATACAAACCTGACCAACAAGTCAAGTTGATTTGGCGACTTTGGATGCGTTTTGTTAAGACTTTATTAAGGTTTTATGATATTGGCCAAAAACATAATTAACACATATGGTTAATATGTATTTTTTAGCACTTCCTGCAGAATAAAACGCCCTAGAATCAAAAATAGCCCGCCAAAGCGAGCTATAATCGTTAACAAAATCGGAGGTGATTCTTTTCAAAGAACCTATATATGAAGCGCATGCCCCAGTGCCTTGAGTGCAGCCTCCTGAAAACCTTCGCTCTGGGTCGGATGCGCGTGGATTGTTCCCGCGATATCCTCCAGCGTTGCGCCCATTTCAAGCGCAAGAGCAAACCCGGCACTCAGCTCGGAAACACCGCCACCTACTGCCTGGATGCCGAGTACCAAGTGATTATCAGCACGCGCTACAACGCGAACGAACCCCTCTTCCGCTTCCATTGTCATCGAGCGACCGTTGGCCATGAACGGAAATACACCAATTTTTGTTTCATAGCCCGCTGATTTTGCTTCGTCAGGCGATAGTCCGACAACAACAACTTCAGGGTCTGTAAAACAAACCGCTGGAATACAAACTTTATCGAACGAGCGGTTATGCCCTGCGATAATCTCTGCAACCATTTCACCCTGTGCCATCGCACGGTGTGCCAGCATGGGTTCACCTGTCACATCACCAATCGCCCAAACATTACGCATTGATGTTTTTGACTGATCATCAATTTGGACAAACTTTCCGTCCATTGTCAGATCCATCTCTTCAAGGCCCCAGCCTTCAGTTTTCGGACGACGGCCAACAGTTACAAGGATTTTGTCAGCTTTAATCTTATCTTCAGCACCGTCCGCAAGCTCAACCTTCAGGCCAGTTTTCTTACTGTCTTCACCGAGTGCTTTCGTGTTCAACAGAACGGTAATACCAAGCTGCTCAAGTTTCTTGGCAACTGGCTTTGTAAGTTCTGCGTCATACTGCGGCAGAATACGACCCATTGCTTCCACAACGGTCACATTCGCGCCCATCTTGCGCATGGCGATGCCAAGTTCAAGGCCAATATACCCACCGCCAACAACGACCAAATCATTTGGTACTTCATTAAGCGAAAGCGCTTCTGTGCTTGAAATAACCTTATCGTTAAACTTGAGGAACGGTAACTCAACGGCTTCGGACCCAGTGGCAATAATCACATGTTCTGCAACGATCGTTTGCTCGCCTGTATCGGTGGTAACAACACAAGTCTTACCGTCACTCATCCGGCCCCAGCCTTCAACAAGCTTAACCTTGTTTTTACGGAGCAAGCCAGCAACGCCGCCGTTCAGGCGCTTTACGATACCATCTTTCCATTCAACGGTTTTCTTGATGTCAATCGATGGTTTTTCAACACTCACACCAATCGGTGATGATTTGCCCGCGAAATGAACGGCTTTTTCAAACTCGTCTGCGGCATGGATCATTGCCTTTGATGGGATACATCCAACATTCAGACACGTACCACCAGGCGCCTGCCCGTCTACAATAACCGTGTCGAGGCCAAGCTGCCCCGCTCTGATCGCAGCAACATATCCACCAGGCCCTGCACCGAGGACTAAAACTTTACAATGTATCGGCTTCACCTTAGCTCTCCATGAACAATTTAGCTGGGTTTTCCAGGAGGGATTTTATGCGTTGAATAAAGTTCGCAGCATCCCAACCATCAATCATCCGGTGATCAAAAGATCCCGACAGGTTCATCATTTTGCGCGGTACAAATGCACCGTCACGCCATACCGGGCGAACTGCAATTTTGTTAATCCCCAGAATAGCCACCTCAGGGTGGTTGATGACTGGTGTTGTTACAATACCACCAATTGGACCAAGGCTTGTGATTGTGATCGTAGAGCCTGTTAATTCCTCGCGTTTGGCAGTTCCGTTACGTGCTGCATCAGAAAGACGTTTCACTTCGCGCGCACAGTCCCAAACATCACGTGCTTCGGCGTGCGTTACCACAGGAACGATAAGCCCCTTATCTGTCTGCGCCGCGATCCCCAAGTGCGCACCACCATACTGGTAGAAAACTTCATTTTCATCATCATAGCGCGCGTTCATTTGTGGATAATCACGCATCGCAACCACAAGCGCCCGCATGATAAACGGCAGAAGCGTCAATTTGGGCTGGTCTTCACGGCGTTCCTTATTCAGGTTAGCGCGCAAAGCCTCCAGTTCATCAACATCAACTTCTTCTACATAGGCGAAATGTGGGATACGACGTTTGGTATCCTGCATCTTGTTCGCGATTTTACGGCGAAGGCCGATAACCTTAATTTCTTCAACTTCGGTGTTCGCAACAAGACCAGAACCGCCAGCAGCAACAGGCGCTGCGTTCCCTGCCATATAAGCATCCAAATCATCATGGGTAATCCGACCCGCTGGGCCAGTGCCGCGCACGAACTTAAGGTCAATACCATTGTCTTTGGCACGTCCCCGGACCGCAGGGGATGCAATTGGTTTTTCGCCCGCTGCGCGCGGTGGACCTGCATGCGCTGATGCAGCTGGTTTTGGCGCACTATGTGATACCGCTGCCTGCACAGGTGCGGCCTTCACAGGCTCAGATTTTGGTTCTGGCTTGGTTTCAGGTTTTGGTTCCGCTTTTGCTTCCAGTTTTGTTTCAAGGGCTGGCGCTTCAGTCTTAGGAGCTTCTTCAGCCATGTCGGCTGCATTGCCTTCACCCTCGACCTCTAATTTGATCAGAGGTGAACCAACAGCCATGGTTTCACCAATTTCACCACCAAACCAGATAACTTTCCCAACAACTGGTGACGGGATTTCAACCGTCGCTTTATCCGTCATCACAGCCGCGAGCGTTTGGTCTTCCTTGACCATATCGCCGATCGCAACATTCCATTCAACGACTTCAGCTTCGGCAACGCCCTCACCCACGTCAGGTAATTTAATTACATATTCACCCATCTTATGCCTCCATCGCGCGTTCTAGTGCTTCACCCAGCCTTGCTGGTCCCGGGAAATACTCCCATTCCTGCGCATGCGGGTACGGTGTATCCCATCCTGTCACACGTTCTACAGGAGCCTCGAGATAATGGAAACAACGTTCCTGAACCTCGGCAGCTAATTCCGCCCCAAAGCCGCTCGTTCTTGTTGCTTCATGCACCACAACACAGCGGCCTGTTTTCTTTACAGATTCAACGATTGTGTCAACATCAAGCGGTAATAGCGTTCTAAGGTCAATCACCTCGGCGTCAATGCCGGTTTCCTCTGCGGCGGCTTCCGCAACAAAAACCATCGTTCCATAAGCGAGGATTGTAACATCATTACCTTCGCGGCGGATCGCGGCTTTGCCGAGCTCGATTTTATACGCTTCCTCAGGCACTTCACCAAGCGGGTGCTTGGACCACGGAACAACCGGACGGTCATGATGGCCATCAAACGGGCCATTATACAAGCGCTTTGGTTCAAAGAAAATAACAGGGTCATCATCTTCGATCGCTGCCATCAAAAGTCCCTTTGCGTCATAAGGGTTTGACGGCATCACAGTTTTAATACCGCAAACATGGGTAAAGAGTGATTCTGGGCTCTGCGAGTGCGTCTGCCCGCCAAAGATGCCACCACCACACGGCATGCGGATCGTAAGCGGTGACGTGAAATCACCGTTTGAGCGATACCGAAGGCGCGCAGCCTCAGACGTGATCTGGTCAATTGCCGGATAAACATAGTCAGCAAACTGGATTTCTGCGACAGGACGTAGGCCATAAGCCCCCATACCAATCGCAGCACCGATAATGCCACTTTCATTGATCGGCGCATCGAAAACACGGTTCTTGCCGTATTTCGCCTGAAGGCCCTCTGTACAGCGGAAAACACCACCGAAGAAACCTACATCTTCGCCGAAGACAACAACATTATCATCCTGCCCCATAGATAGGTCGATCGCATTACGGATCGCCTCGATCATATTCATGCGTGCCATCTTTTATACTCCGAGCTTTTGGCGCTGTTCGCGCAGATGACGAGGCATTTCCTTGAAAACACCTTCAAACATATCACGTGTGCTTGGCTTTGGACCGCTGTGAAGCGTGCCATGGCTCTCTGCCTCTTTGGCCGCGTCCAGAACTTCCTGCTCGATCTCGGCAACCATTTGCTCGTGACGCTCGTCTGACCACAGGCCTTTCTTGACCAGATAACCCTTTAGGCGCTCAACCGGATCACCAAGCGGCCATGCCTCAGCCTCGCCTTTCGGGCGGTACTTGGATGGATCATCGGATGTAGAGTGGCCACCCGCACGGTACGTTACCCATTCAATCAACGTTGGGCCAAGATTGCGGCGCGCACGCTCTGCTGCCCAGCGGCTTGCAGCATAGACAGCGAAATAGTCGTTACCATCAACGCGTAGTGACGGAATACCAAACCCGTGACCGCGTGAAGCAAATGTTGATTGTTGACCACCTGCAATGCCTTGGAAGCTTGAGATCGCCCACTGGTTATTAACCACATTCAAAATCACTGGTGCTTTGTATACAGAGGCAAAAACAAGCGAAGCATGGAAATCACTTTCCGCTGTTGAGCCGTCACCGATCCAGCCAGAAGCAATTTTAGTATCGCCCTTGATCGCAGACGCCATCGCCCAGCCAACAGCCTGAATATACTGTGTACCCAGGTTTCCGGAGATAGAGAAGAAACCATATTCCTTGGATGTATACATGATCGGAAGCTGGCGACCTTTAAGCATGTCTTTCTCATTTGAGAAAATCTGACACATCATATCAACCATTGGGAAATCCTGGCTGATCAACAGTCCCTGCTGACGATAGGTTGGGAAATTCATATCGCCTTTTTCAAGCGCCATCTGGTGCGCGCAAGCGATCGCTTCCTCACCAGTACACTGGATATAGAATGATGTTTTACCCTGACGCTGTGACATAAACATCCGTGCATCAAACGCCCGAACCTTTAGCATGTCACGAAGACCTTTCATCGCCATCTCGTCGTCAACATATTTTGCCCAGTCACCAACAGGCTCGCCGTTATCATCAAGCACGCGGATCATCGTGTAAGCAAGATCGCGCATATCCTTGGCATCAGCGTCCACCGCCGGCATGCGAACACTGCCAGCTTCTGGAATATCAATATAAGAAAAATCGGGTTCATCGCCTGGTCGACCAACCGGTTCCGGCACATGAAGCTTTAAAGGACCAAAATCACTCATTCACAGTATCTCCCGTTTTATGCTGGCTTCTGAAAGAAAACAGCAAAATGCGCCGCAAAAGAACAAAGTCAAAGACGCAAGTTTCAGAGTTTACAGTGCCACCCAATTTATTGTCTTTGTGACAACCCAACCACAAACCCCTGAATTTCGGTTCAAAGGTATCGTATCTTTATTATTGCACGACAATCCTGTATTTTTGCATTTTCATTATGCATTTTTGCATTATAATAATATTTCAAAACACATAAAGCTACGGTGATATAATTATGAATTGGGACGATATTCGCCATTTTTTAGCTGTTGCACGTGCAGGCCGCCTAAGCAAAGCCGCACAACAACTCAGCGTTAACCAGGCAACGGTCGGTAGAAGGATCAGTGCACTCGAATCGGCCTTGGGATCAAAGCTGTTTGATAAAAGCCCTCAGGGCTATACGCTGACCGAAGCGGGTGAGCGCTTAATTCCAGTGGCAGAACAGATGGAAAGCGCCACAATTTCGGCCTTTGCGGAAATGGCGGACGAAGAACAACATTTCTCTGGTACTATTCGACTTGGTGCACCGGACGGCGTCGCCACCTATTTGATTTCAGAAGGCGCCAAAAGCTTCTGCGAGCGTCATCCAAACCTCGAGCTTCAGATAGTTGCGTCACCACGCACCTTCAGCCTATCAAAACGGGAAGCCGATTTCACAATCACTGTATCACCCCCAAATCAGGGGCGACTTAAGGTTAGGAAAATTTCCGATTTTCATTTGCATCTGTATGCCAGCAAATCTTTTATCGACGCGCATGCCCCAATAATGACGACAAACGATATCAAACACCTGCCGAACGTTGCCTATATTCCGGACCTGATCACTGACAAAAAACTGGATTATCTGCCATTAATTGATGATGATATTAAAGCCAATATTACAAGTACCAGTTTGCATGTGCAGGTGAACTGCACGCTTGCGGGTGCCGGACTTTGCGTAATCCCCGACTTTATTGCGAAACGCCATGCTGATTTAGTGCCAATTTTGCCCGAGCAGGTTCATTTCAAACGGTCTTTCTGGCTCGTGGTTCATGAAGACTATGCGAAACTAGAGCGGATCAAAGCCATTTCAGATTATCTGACCGATCATGTTCGTAATCATTTGGGAGCACTTGCAGCGACAAAATAAAGCCCGGTCCTAATGAGCATTAGAAATGTAAGGTTTAACTGTTCGAAACCGGACATTCAGTGTTCAATTCTGAACAACGATAGCCGTTTACAATAAATTATAAAACTATAACCATCTGATTTCTATATGTATTTTTTATAAGCATCATTGGTACATAGTTTGCTTAATCAAAAGAAAATATATCAAATGACATCGAGGAAAACATGCTTAAGCAAATTTTAAAAACCGGTTTTTGGCAAATGATCAGGCGGCCTGCCCTGCCTCTACTAAATATGCTGGGTCTAGCGGCCGGCATTGCGGTTTCAATTCTTATTCTCCTCTATGTTCATGTTGAATTAAACTATAATTCCTGGGTGGAAAATCATGAGGGCCTTTACCGTGTTGAAGGGCAGGCACTGCGCTCGACAACAGGTGGGTATGGCATAAATACAGTTACACCGCTCGCCCCAACCATTCGTGAAAATATTGATGAAGCTGAACTGGCTCTAAGGATGGGTTTCAGAAACTGGCCAATCAAACAGGACACGCTCATTAATTATGAAACGATCACAATCGCTGATCAGGGTTTATTCGACATTTTTACCGTCGATTTTGTTAGCGGCACCGCTCAGACTGCTTTCTCCAACAATCATAGTGTTGTTCTATCTGAAGCAATGGCCGCGAAATACTTTGGTACTGGCAATGCGATCGGCCAAACACTAACCGTCAATAACATTGATTATATTGTAAGCGGTGTTTTCAAAGATCTGCCTGCTCATACCGATTTTAATATTCAGATTGCTATTCAATATAGTGATGCGCTTGTTCCTAACCATGCATCGTGGGACAATGTGAGTTTGCAGACCTATGTAAAATTACGCGACGGCGCAAGCATCGCAGACGTTGAAGAAAAACTCGCAGTTATTGTTGATGAACACCGGCCCTTTCAGGGTCCTGGGACAAGCGATATGCGTGAAATCTATCGCCTTTTCCTTCAACCGTTCGGAGATATTCATCTAGGGTCCAGCGATCGTACTTCGGCTAATTCGATTGGGCGTTATGCAACGGTATATTCTTTCCTGGGTATAGCAATTCTAGTGCTTGCAATCTCAGTATTTAACTATGTAAGCCTCGCTACGGCCAGAGCCGTCGAACGAGAAAAAGAATTTTGCCTTCGTAAAGTTTCAGGCGCCAATTATTTCCAAATCATCCGGCATGTGATGATCGAAATGGCCATGCAAACCATTCCTGCCGCCCTGATTGGCTTGTTGATTGCTGCCGATCTGTTACCATATTTTGGTTCGATCATGGGCGTTGAGTATAAACTGGGCGACCTGTTCGACACCTCAGGCATCACAATTTTTGCAATATCAACAATTTTACTCGGCCTTGTCGCAGGGTTTTATCCTGCACTTATCATCAATAAGTTCCGCCCTGTTAAATTTTTATCTGGCGGTAAATCACAGCGAGCTAATGTGACACGGTTTAGAACAGCACTTGTCTTCATTCAGTTTACGGCTTCAATCGCGCTTATTATTGGTGCTGTGGCTATTTCACGACAAATGGCCCATATTCAAGACCTTGATCTCGGTTTTGAACCATCGAACATAGTGCTCATTAGAGGCTTGGACCGCGGGGTTGATGCGTCGCGCTCAGAAAGTTTTAAAGCACAAATCGCAAAATTATCCGGCGTCGAAACAGTAACGCGCTCCTCAGTTGTTCCCAACGACAATAGAGTTACCTACGAAGGGTTCTATTCAAAATTCCAAACACCGGAGAGCCTGATCGGACTTCGCCTTGTTGCAACCGATGATGATTTTTTCACAAGTTATCAGGCCAATTTGATTTCAGGCCGTCAGCTTAATACAAATTTCGCGGACGATTTTGTCGAACTGAACAATTATTCTCCGCGCGATGGTAACAAAAATGTTGTCATCAACCGCGAAGCCGTCAGAAACCTGGGCTATGAAAGCCCAAGCGCAATCATCGGCGAGCATATCACAATGGATCTGGGTGAAGGCCAAGGCGCAGATTTAACCATTGTGGGTGTTATTGACGATATCCAGTTCCGCTCGGCTCGCAGGCCAATGGAAAACAAGATATATTTTCACTCACCAAACGCTTTGAATGTTATGTCTGTTAGACTTGTAAAAGGCATGGAAGCCCAAACAATCTCGGATATCGAAGCAATTTGGCAACAAATGTACCCTGAAACTCCCTTCCTGCTTCAATATATGGAAGAACGTATCGCCAGCCTGTATGATAATGAAAATCAGCAACTGAGTTTATTCGCTGTATTCTCAATTCTTGCTGTTATCCTGTCGCTTGTCGGGTTGATCGGCCTTGTCAGCAATTCAATCGCTCACCGTGCAAAAGAATTCAGCATTCGCAGGGTGCTCGGTGCTTCCGTTGCAGACAATCTCAAGCTCTTTACCTGGCAATATTTAAAACCTGTCCTGATCGCCAACCTGCCTGCAGGGTTTGTTGCATACTATTTCCTAAACGACTGGCTACAGAAATACCCAAGCCGCATTGATATGGGGGCCGACCTGTACCTTATTGGCGGCGGTACAATAGTTTGCATAACTGTTGTTCTGGTTGCTTCCTTGGTGCTTCGTGCTGCATCCGTTCCCCCAGTCAAACTATTAAAATACGAGTAAGCGAGCGAAAACAACATGGTTCTTGTCAATACATGACAGGAACCATGGGTCACTAGCATTGAAAGCCCCAGTTAAAGACCGAATTTATAGGAAAAGAATATACCCATCGTAAATTGGTTGCGGCTGCCGCGCTCAATCACTAGTGGGCTATCAGCCACATCACCTGTTAAGCGCTCCAGACTGCTGAACCCAATGATTGAAAGCCGCCTGCTGTATGGATAAATAACCTGTGCATTCGCACTTACGGAGTAAAGGCCACCGCCTGCGTCAAATTCAGGCAACCCGCTCGCAAGCGATTGATTTTGATTAACCCCGAAATAGGCTTGATTAAAATCATCATCAGTGAAAATTGCCCGCGCACCAAC
The DNA here is from genome assembly GCF_024398015.1 of Kordiimonas sp. SCSIO 12610. Taxonomy (GTDB): domain Bacteria; phylum Pseudomonadota; class Alphaproteobacteria; order Sphingomonadales; family Kordiimonadaceae; genus CANLMI01. The sequence goes on along the minus strand of NZ_CP073747.1, from coordinate 1,447,365 downwards.
TGACGCCAAAATGGGACGACCACGCTCATAAAACCAACTTGAAATATTGCTTTGGAAAGCAGCCTCCAGTTCACCGACCAAACCTTCGTGGCCGTTCAGCCCTTGTCGTGTTTCCGCTTTAAAGCGCCAGGCACCTGTCCTGTATTCTGCAAACCCGCCAAGCTCGAATGTACCCGCAACATCACCAAGGCCAATAAGGGCATCCGTATTCCCACCAATCACCGCAAATGGACTAGTGCCGCCATTTTCATCACGTGGAAATGCATACCGCAAAATTGGTCCAACACGCCATGTACCATCGTTAATGATATTATATCCCGCCCCTTTCTGAACAGAGGCAAAAAACCTGTTTTTAAAGGTCAGACGGATAGACGGCAAAAGTGATAGTTGATACTCGTCAGAACCAGCAAACACAGGGGAAAATAATGCACCTGCCCCAAGGTCAATTTCCCAATCCGACAACCTTTGCGGCCCTTGAGGTCTTTGCGGTGGTTGTTGCACCTGAGCGTCTGGTGCCTGCGCAACCGCCCCATGGGCAATCAGAATCATAATTGCGGAAAATACGGTAAATACAGAAAAATTCAAAATTAGGCGTTTCATTATAATCTACCCTGCTGTCTTGTTGTTTATCATTAAACAAGATACGCTTTGAGGGTTGGATTAGATTGTCAGCCGCAGTTGGAAGTATAAATATATGGCACCCTTTGATTTTAGCTCCCGCCCTAAAACCATCGATTATAATCGCATCTCTAAGCTGCATTATCTTGGGAATTATGTTCGCCCACTTCCTGTCTCTATGACACGTATGATGGAAAACGCCTACGATTGGGAGCATTTGCCCTACGTGCACCCTTCGTCCTTTGCGGGAATTGAATTACTGGATAGTGGGACATGGGGATGGCGCGCTAAAACAACCTTGCCCGGACAAGCAGACAATCCTGTTTTCCAGCACATTGAGCTTTTGGTTGACTGTACAAGGAATTACTGGGCAACGACTGTTCTTGACGGCCCCGGCGAAGGAATAGAAATTCACACTCAGGCCAGTAAACAGATCAGCAAACAGGCCAATGAACTGGAAAGCAAAACAGGCGATCATGGTATAGAAGTTGATGTAAGGTTTTACCTGCCCGAAAAACCGGAAGACCAAGGGTTTTCTGACGCTCTGTTGAGGATGATGCAAGTACAGTATCAAACGCTCTATGATGAAGATCAGGACTTGATGCAGGGTCGGCAGGAAGCTATCGACCGAAAAAACATATCAGGTACTAGTCTAAAAGACCCCAATCAGGTTTCTATTCCAATCGCGGCAATCGAAGGCCAATTACCCCATATCCTGGAATATAAGGGTACACGTTATTGCATCAGAAAATGGAACAATGAGTGGGTCATTTATGCAGCAGACTGCCCCCACCTTTTAGGGCCGTTGGAACATTCGTCAATTGACAAGGATGGCACGATTACCTGCCCGTGGCATGGTTATAAATTCAGCATCAAAACAGGCAAAAACTGCGATGGAAAATCATCTGCATTACAGCCTGCGCCGGAATTATCGGTTGAAGAAAATGAATTGAAAATCTGCTTCCCAAACCTGTAAACAATAAGAACAAGAAACAAAAAGGGCGAAGGTACTCCCCCGCCCTAATCATCCAACCTGATCATCAGATATGGAAAGTTGAATATAAGCTCATTCGCTTACACGCCTTCCTATTCTGAGCCTTTCTTTTCAGGCCATTCCTTAAACCATGTATCCAGAATTGAAATCGTTCTAAGCATATTTGAAGGAATACTGGATGTTCCATGATATTCGCCCTTCATGGCCACGAGCTTTGTCGGCACACCTAGAACTTTAAGCGCTGAATACATTTCTTCCGCTTGCTTCAAAGGTGTACGCAAATCTTTGTCACCAGTCATGTAAAGTGTTGGCGTTTTCGTATAAGGCGCACGTGATAATGGACTGTGCTTCATCCAGGTTTCAAGGTCTTCCCACCAAGGCTTGTGGAAACGACGATAGGACCATGCGACAACATCCGCCGTGCCAACAAAACTAACCCAGTTAATCACAGGGCACAGCGACGCACCAGCCGCGAAACGATCCGTATTACCAACAACCCATGTGGTCAGAACGCCACCGCCTGAGCATCCAGTAACATACATCCGGTCTTCGTCGATTGACCGTTTTGCAATCGTTGTATCAACACCAGCCATCAAGTCGGCAAAATCGCGGTCACCCGGATAGGCGTTATCAATCGCGTTTGCAAAATCACTACCATAGCCCGTTGACCCGCGCGGGTTGGTATAAACCACCACATAGCCCTTGGCTGCAAATGCCTGCATGGCAAAGCGGAAGTTTGTGCCATACATGGCATGCGGCCCGCCGTGGATGTATAACAACAGCGGATATTTCTTATTAGCGTCATAATCAGGCGGTGTGATTATCCAGCCCTGCACCTTTGTGTTTTCGGTGCTGTCGTACCAAATCTCTTCAACACTGCTGAGTGTAACACCATCCAGAATATCAGCGTTCAAGTTTGTAAGCCGGGTAACGTTGCCCCGACGATCCGAAACAGCAAGGTCACGGTCATGTTCGGGCGTCGTCAGCGTTCCAACCATCCGACCGTCTGATGCCATGCTCGCCATAGCGAACTGTTGCATGTCACCTTTCGTGACAGTTTTCATATTTCCGTTTGAAAGCGTTAATTCAACAACACCTGCGTCGCCTTCTGTGGCCATATTAAAAAATACGCTTTTACCGTTCTTCGCAAACCTGAAATCACCCGCAGAATTTGGAAGGGTTTTGGTGATGCTTCGCTCACCACTACCATCGATGCCAACGGTTCGAATTTCATCAACACCGTATGTGGCAATCGTGTCGGCCTGACCCGCAAAAATCACTGTCTTGCCATCTGGTGACACGGCAGGTGATCCCCACATACCCGGCGTGTTTGTTAGGCTTTTGATTTTGCCTGATTTCACATCAACCTTATGAATGAAAGACATGGGAACAGCCTCATTCACATCACCTTCCGGGCCATTTCCATCAAATACGAGGTGGGTATTATCCGGTGTCCATACGAAAGGTGAATTGGTTAAAATGCCAGAAAACCTTAGGCTTGTATGCCATTTACCGCTCGTCAATTGCTTTGCAGTACCCCCGTCCGCAGGAACCGTAAACAAATGATCAAACCCCGCGATCAAACCAACGCGGTCCTGCCTGTAATGAAGCGTATCAATAACCGTCGCGCCGCCCCGTATTTTAGCGCCCTTCGGCATTTTTGGCTGCTCGTATTTCCAATCAGATTTAGCCGGAACACGCGCACGAAAAGCAACGGTTTTACTGTCCGGTGACCACCGGATCATCTGCGGTGCATAAAGACTGTGGGTAATCTGACTTGTGGCACCCTCGGCGTCCATCCAGCGCACAAAAACCTGCGGCTTTCCGTCGTCACCAACTGCAACATAGGCAATGCGGCTACCGTCTGGTGACCAACGAACACCCCCGCCTTTCACGAGGAAACGGTGTTTACCACCGTCCGCATTCATCATCCAGATTTCGCTCGAAATCCTGTCTTCCATCGCATTGGTGCGCGACCGGGTATAGACAATAACTTTACCATCCGGCGAAACCTGCGGCCCACCCGCACGTTCCCAGTTTAACCAATGCTCAGGTGTAAGTTTATCGTTCGCTGAAACAATCGATGATACAAATGATGACATAACAATCATCAGCCCAATACGTATCATTTTGGAATATGTCGTGATCATGACCCCTCTCCTTTTTTCATTTCCCTAATCGAAAGCTTAGTGAAATCGAATTGGAATTGGAAATCACGAAATCGATTATACCTGCATGGCGGTAAAGAAGGCAGCCGCTTCTGCGTCAGCGGGGAACACCAACTCTAACCTAAGTTCGTCCAAAATAGCTGCATTAGGCTCAGAAAAATGAGCAACCATTGTAATCATATTAATCACAGCATCCCCCATTTTAATACGAGGACAAAGCGCGAGCTCGTGACGGTCCGTTGTCTTTGGTTCCGGAACATTTTGCAAATATGCCTGCGCCCGGGAAAGCAAGGCCTGCATTTGTTCGTCACCGGGGGCTTGCATCGCTTCTGCACGCAAGCGTTTCATGAATGCCCAGGCAACTTCGTCAAAATTCTCGACCATATCCCGAAAAGCACCAGGCGCCATAAAGGCATCAACCATATTGGGTGTATCCAGCCCCGGTGCCATAAACAGCATTTTGCCAGCCTCATTCGCTTCGATCAAATTCCACCAGCGATCCACCACATATGCAGGGAATGGGTCTTGCTGTTTCAGCATGCGAAAAATTGCATCCCTGTAAGGGGTAAGGGCCGCCGCATCATAATGCACATCTGGAAACCGCGCCGGAAGGCCTGCCATTTCATATAGCTTATTTTGCTCCCTAAGCGGAATTTCAAGCGCTTCTGCCACCTTGCGGACAGTCTCCACTTTTGGCCGTGAGCGCCCCGTTTCAATGAAAGAAATATGTTTTTGTGACACATCTGCTCTCAAACTAAGTTCCAGTTGGCTGTGCCCGCGGTGTTGGCGCCACTGTTTCAGCATACGGCCAAAGCTCGAAGTCACTGAACCCGTATGTTCTAGTGTCGTGCTAGCGTCCGGTTTGATAGTTTCTGCTGATATAATAGGCATCTGCTTGTCTCCAATTGCGTACAAAGATCATAATGGAAAACGGTAATGCTGGCTATTACCTGTTAGGGAATTGCGGATATTCCACACGCGGTCTAGCCTGCGAGAACAACCACACCGCTTTTTAAGAAAAGGAGCAGTAAATGAATTCAAAACTGATTTGGACCGTATTATTGATCGGCTTTGCCGGCGTGAATATCTATGCCTTTACGACCGCAACAAGCGGTGATTTCATGCACTATCTATCCAACCTCGGCCCATGGGGAATACTCGCAAGCGTGGATTTGGTTTTGGCACTCTTTATCGGTATTGCATGGATGTGGCAGGACGCAAAAAACAAAGGGATTAACCCACTTCCCTACACTGTTTTAACGCTGCTGACAGGCAGCATTGGGCTTTTGGTGTATCTCGTCAGGTTCGGCGCTGACACGAACCCAGCGCACACGGTCGCTGCCGAATAAATTGGGTATCTAAGACACCATCACCTTTACGGGTGGCCCGAGGCTGCTGCATTCAAGACAATTCTCACTCCCTCAGCAGCAGCCTTGGGTTACGCTATTCAGAGCATCAATTGAATGACTATATTGATCAGCCGCCTTGCCCTTAATGCACTGTAACGCTGGCGAAATATCTGTCAGCGCGCTAAAAGGCCTCCAGGTGATCGCTCATCGCATCGGCGTCTGAGGCTGTTTTTCTGGCTGGCCCGCCTACACTACAGGGCAAACGATCCCTGAAAATATAGGCTTTCTCACTTAAGGCGGCGACAAACAAAATAAGCTGGTGCTCGGCAAAACCCATATCTTCGTCACTCAGCCAATATGATAAGAGCCCACGTCCCTTGCAGACATCACCCCTTTGATAGGCGCGCATACACTCCAATATTCGCTGCTCATCCGAATTGGGGGCCAGGCATTTAGGGCAGCCGATTTCTATTTTATGCTGGCTTTTCCGCGCCAGCATGCTCATGAATTGATCGAGGGATTTTGACGCTGTTACCGTGCCAACCTGACAAAATCCGCGATTCCATATATTAAGGGCATCATGAACCGGAGCACTTCCCCTTTTTGCCGTTAGCACCCTCACCCACGCACGCACCATCAACAGGGCAAAGTTTTCTGCGGCGCCCAGTTTTAAGCCCCTAGCCTCTTTAGTATCCGCAATATGATTATCCTTTGTCGCTAAAAACTGTCGTGACTCGTCCATTATTCATTCCCTCATTGCAGCTAAATGCCGTTGGTGGCTTAACGTGATTGCGTGATAAACGAAACACTATTAATAATGATTATTAATTGCAATATATTTTTTCACCTAAAATGCACGCCATAACGGCCAAGGTGATTTTTTTTAAAAATTCCTCTTGCACATCAGAAAAGTTGTGATAGAAAGGCGCCCGCAACGGCGAACAACGCCGATGCCCTTACCGAATAATGTGCCGGTATAGCTCAGCTGGTAGAGCAGTTGATTTGTAATCATCAGGTCCTTGGTTCGATTCCGAGTGCCGGCACCATTTTCTCCTTAAATATTGATAGCTTTAATGTTCAGGCAATCATCTTGCCAAGCAAAGCATGCCGAACCATCGCTGAAGAAATCAATGTCAAACTATGCAGTAAAGCAAAACTTTCATACATCACATTACTGAATATACGTAGGCAACTTGATGCAAGAGAACCTTATCCCTATAGTGAAAATTCACAACCTATTGATGATCAAATAAACTGGAAGGATACATGATATGGATAGAATTGAACCATTTCAGACTTGGCGAGACAACCTGCAAGAACAGCTTGATAACGCCGATAGTGTTCACTTCGAATTCATCGGCGGGCCAACACATGAAGAATTGAAAGAGGATTTGAGCAAATGGATTGCGAAATACGACGGCATTATAGAACGTCGAAAAGCGAAGCGATGCATGTAGATTGACCAATCACAATAAAGGACACTTAAGGGGGCAGAATGACCAAAAAGTCTCTTCAAAAAGAACCGGAAAACAACACCAGCGCTATATTAATGGGCGTTGCTATCTTATTGGTTATTCTGGTGTTTGCTATTGATACACCGGAGAAATGTGGCACCCTTAAGCTAAAAGTTGTCGGCATTTCTAAACAGCAAAGCGATACAGCAACACCAACATTACTGGTTGCAGAACTTGATACTGGGAGAAGAGTGACATTAGGGAAGTCCTCAACAGCACTGCGCAAGAAGGGGGAATTTGTAATTGCAGACAAATACTGTACACAGATTTTAAAACGGGTGTCATACAGGTATGTTTCTCATGTTAATCAGCTAGCACAATAAAGGACGACAGAATGTCGGAACTTACTGATCTAAATAACCGTCTCGCTTCTGCCGCGACTGAAAAAGATATGCATAGCGTGCTAGATGAAATTTTTGATAGCAGCACCATCGGTGTACCTAATGCCTTTGAGCTTGTTTATCAAACACCACTACCTGAGCCGCAGGAAAATTGGAAGCACGCCTATTTGGCTGAACGAAAACTAGGCTAAACTGACGTTACAATAAAGGACGACGTTATGATCGAGCACCTACAGAGTATTCTTACTATTGGTCAGCAAACTGAAGGGTTATTTACCTCGGTTAGTAACGCAATCTTGCAAATTAACAAAAACAAAATTACCAATAAACAGGTAAAAGCAATTGGCCTAATCAAAGAGGTAATCGTTGATATTTCAAAATTATCTGGTGGAAAAGCTAATGTGATTGACGCTCTTATGAGACTAAAACACGAGCTAACCGATACACAATCTCCCTCAACCAGCACGCTGTCATTCATATCTTCGCAAGCAAAATTCCTTGGTACGAAATCCGAAGTACTTGATGACGTTTTACACGAGATTAAAACCGTGACACCTGCAATAGGAAACTATTTACACGAATTGGTTAATATCAAGTCTCAGTTATACTCAAAACTAGAAAACCCAGAGTTTACAAGAAAACTAACGATTGAAAATATCGATACAATCATACTAGTTCTTAGAAAATTCAAGAATCTGGCGGAGCATGCAGAAGATGCACTTCGTGGTAGATTGCCCCAACCTCAATGGGACTAATCACAATATAGTACCATGTGTAGTAAGATTCTCGAAGAAGAAATAATCTCAGACACTTGCTCTACAAAGTCCCCCTATCCCCCTCTCACAATAACATTCCTGCTAAATATTGTTGACTGGCCTCCCTAATCATTCTGCATTATGACATAGAAGCAGATTAGAGGAGCACATATTGAACCCTGCGACGCGTATATTGGTGACTATCTTCATCGTGACTTTCATCCTGATGTTTGTGGTGATTTACCCTATCGTCACGGATGTATCGGAAACGCGCCGTAAGGATGCTGCCTTTTTTGATGAAACCCTTATCCCTCAAACCATTGTTCCCCTGACATTAACCAGCACAGCGCCGTTCCGTGTTATTCCAATCGATGCCTTGGAAAGTGATTTTGATCAGGTATCAATCACCACAAGCACCTATTTCACGGGCGATGAAATTCACACATTTTCTGGCCCACGGGTGATGGATGTGTTGAATTTGTATGCTGAAAACGATGTATTGCCGCGCCTTTCGGCTTCTGCGTCCATTAAGGCAGGAACATCCTATTGGGACGATAAGGAAATTATCGCAGCCGCGGGCGACGATTATGATATTCGCATTCCAATCACAGAGGTGTTGGAAAAATTCAACCCCATCATCGCGACACAAATGGACGGCAAACCATTACCAGAGGAATATGCCCCCCTGTTCATCGTGTTCGATAGGGACGGTATCGAAGACCTGGATAATACCTATACACAATATTGGGTCTGGTCGCTTACCCGCATGCATATTGCGGTGAAATAAAAACCACAGACTCTGTTAACGGGGCTATTTATCGCCGCCAAGCCATATGAATAAGCGGGTATGGCCGACCCTGATCGTCGGTTTCTGATCGGCCTGTTTTTTCAAAGCCATGTTTTTCATAAAAAGCCCGTGCGCCTGGATTTCCTTCGTTCACATCAAGCGTCAGCGTTTCAAACTGACTTTGCATTTGTTTGACAATAAAACTACCAATCCCTTCACCGTGGTGGTCACTGTGAACAAAAAGCGCATCGATCGAATTATCGGTCATACCAATGAAGGCTGTTGGGGTATCGCTCTGATCAACTGTCACCATGAATTCCGCATTTGGGATATAGTGATCCCTCACAAGGTCAGCAATTTCAGCGGCATCCTTTTCACTAAGGAAATCATGGGTTGCAGCAACGGCCGTTTGCCAGATATCGAAAAGGCACGAATGATCGCTTGGTGTCGCCGCACGCATTGTAATGGTCATTATTATACTTTCTTATCCTATTCGCCTGACAGTATCTTTTTACTGATTATCGACCGCTTCGATCATGTCTTCTACGCTCGCAAACTTCACGCGTGGCGCGCCGTCTGTGGCAGCGCTGGTTTCGGCTTCATCAATTTTCTTCCAGTCAGCGAATGTCACAATTTTCAGGTCACGTTCCTCAACGATTTTATCAAGGCCTACTCTGCCACCGCGCCCACTTGGCTGGACCTCTTCAAGGATTTTTTTCGCGATTGCCACACCGTCCGGTTTATTGGTTCCTATTGTGCCCGTGGGGCCGCGGCGCGCCCAACCAACACAGTAAAGCCGATCAGCGATCAAGCCTTCATCATTTTCAAAACGGCCGCGCCGTTCGTTATAGGGAACATCCTCGATGGGCGCAGATTTATAGCCGATACAGGGCACAATCAACCCAACAGGCAAGGTTTCAGTCTCTCCTGTTCCTGTGCAGGTTCCATCGGCCTCTACACGCGTTTTCTCTAACCGGATACCACAAACGCGCTCGTCGCCCAGAATGGCCATAGGCCTTCGGTAAAACATCAAATGCAGTCTTATGTTTTTATCGTCAGGCTTGTTTTCTGCCATTTTTCTGAGCGCAATCATGTTTTTCTTTTGCGCGCCAGCAAGTTCGTCATCACCAGAGGCGTCGGGGAGTTGACCCTCATCAACCAAAGCGACACAATTCTCTAACTCATTGAGTTCACCCATTTCTTTTGGTGTAAAGCTTGCCTCTAGTGGCCCACGGCGCCCAAACACATAAATATCCCGAATTGGCGAGCCGTGGATTTGATCGGCTGCATGGGGGGCAAGGTCAGAATTTGTCATTTCATCCGCAGTTTTGGCAAGCACCCGCGCGACATCAATCGCCACATTGCCGTTACCGATAACCGCAACACTTGCCACTTTAAGGTCTGGCGCGAGGTTACGGAAATCAGGGTGACTATTGTACCAGCTAACGAATGCACTCGACCCAATAATACCAGTTAGGTTTTCACCGTCGAGGCCCAGTTCACGGTCTTTGGCGGCCCCCGTTGCCAAAACTACAACATCATAAAGCGTTTGTAGTTCCTTTAAGGTTATGTCGCGCCCGAGGGAGAGATTTCCAACAAATCGGACATTTTCCCTGTCATTCGTGGCACTATACCGTTTTGCAACATTTTTGATTGATTGATGGTCAGGCGCGACCCCTGCCCTGATCAAACCAAAAGGGGTTGGTAGGCGATCAATAATATCAACACGCACGTCATCCCGCCCGGTGGTTAGCGCCTCGGCGGTGTAATACCCTGCGGGCCCTGCTCCAATCACCGCCACCCATAAGATTTTATCAGCGATTTTCCCCGAAACATCATCAGCCATAACACACCCTCCCTCTGCGGCATACACGCATATAATACCGCAAGAGTGGGTCATTTTCCAATGGCTGGCAAGAATAAAAATGGGAAGACTACGAGCAATAACGTAAGTGCCAGGCGCACAGTGAATCCATTTATTGCGGCAGGGCTGAGATCGCATCCATGAATTTATCAAGCGGGGCAAACCGAATATTGTGGATTTTAGAATGCTTCACATTAATCCCCTCTGGCAAAATAGAATGTTGCTTTCGGTATGTGTAATAACTTGCGGATATTCGAAAACACTTGCCACCGTCTTCCCTTTCAAAGGGAAAACCCAGGGTCATACATGTGATGACATCACCGCTCGCCAGCTCAAGGTCTTCTTCCTGAAAACTGACTAGGTTATTGTTTCCTCCAAATTGGAAAAACTCCTGAACCGCATCCTTGCTTTCTGGCGGGATAAAATCGGCGACCTTCTTTCCTGTAACAGATTGGCTGCTAAAAATTGGTTCAATCAAAGTGCCCGCAAGACGAAAGAAAACATCACCGTCGATGATTTCGCTGATGACAATAAACGGCAGAACGCCGGTAATTTTTGTCGGCGAAAAAGCAGTTTTTTGTAGTGATTTTCCATCACTATCAAAATATAAACTGGCGCAATAGTGCGCAAACTCTTGAAGAACGCTAACTTCAGACACGTCACAACACAGCAGACGCACAGATGCATCATCTGACAAAAGGCGGTTTTCAAACATTAATCTCGACTCAATCGTACAATTGTACCCCACAACAACTATACAATCAGAAGTACTAACAAACCACAAAAAACATCTACTTAAAAACAAGGGTTTAGTTATTTAATGTGATATAACAATGAAAATTTGAATGTTAGCGTGACCTAAGTTTTTTGATGATACCAGAGAAGCTAAGGATTGTCTGTTCACCTGTGTATATCTTACCGCGAACAAAGACCATGGAACCCGTAACCTTCACTATTTCACCAGACGCTTCAATCAATGCACCAATAGGCCCCGCGGAGACAAATTCACTATTAAACGAGATTGTAACCCCGCCTGCTTCGCCCAAGCAATCCCGTGCAATCGCAAAAAGTGCATAATCCGCAAATGTCATTAACAAGCCACCATGGATCATACCGCCCATATTGGCGTGTTTCGGGTCAGAGATAAAGGCACACTTATGCGTGCCATCTTCTTGAGGTTTCAGGTGAAATGGCCCGGCCAAATCCTCAAAAGGGTCTGTACCCATATCGGTCCAAAGCTTGTATCCTTCAGGAATTTCTACTGCCATTATAGCCTCAATCATTTGCTTTGAAAAAAGCACGGCAAACTGCCGTGCTCTGATTAATTTCATGCTTTATGCCAATCACTGGCAAACATTAAAAGCCTTTATTTACACCCGACCTTAAAATCCATCGCCGTCCAGCATGTTACCAAGCCCACCGAGGACCGATCCTTCACCCTTGCGTGCACCACTGCCAGCGGGTGATGCGGCAAGCATACGCCCAGCGAGGCGACTGAATGGCAGGCTCTGAAGCCAAACTTTTCCAGGGCCTGTCAACCTTGCGAAGAAAACACCTTCCCCGCCAAAAATCATAGACTTCACCCCCCCGACGCTTTCAATGTCCATATCGACATCCGCGGTCATGGCGGCAAGGCAACCCGTGTCCACATGCAAAACTTCACCGGGCTTCAGATCTTTTTCAATCACCGTTCCCCCAATATGAATGAACGCCCAACCGTCGCCGTCCAGGCGTTGCATAATGAAACCTTCGCCGCCGAACAGGCCTGTCATAATTTTCTGTTGAAAATGGATTCCAATTTGAACCCCTCTTGCAGCTGCAAGGAAACTATCCTTCTGACAAATGATCCGGCCGCCATAATCGTCCAGTTTCACAGGCAAAATATTTCCGGGATACGGTGCTGCGAACGCCACACGTTCTTTACCGAAACCTTCATGTGTAAAAACGGTGGTAAACAAGCTCTCACCCGTAATCAGTCGCTTACCAGCACCCAACAGTTTCCCCATAAAGCCGCCATCCTGACCTGATCCATCCCCAAAAACAGCGTTCATGGTGATGTCCTTGCCTTTGAACATCATGGCGCCCGCTTCAGCGATTGCAGATTCGCCAGGATCCAGTTCAATTTCTACAAACTGCATCTCAGCGCCTTTGATCTCATAGTCGATATCATCCGCAATACCCTGACTTCGAATATGCTTTCGCCCTGCTACTGATGGAACACTCGCTGACATAAATTACCTCCGCTTTAGATTTTGGTTATAAATTTGCCTTACTTATAGGGATTAATGCATGTTTTAGCGGTTTGGTCTACGGCTCTAACACAAGAATATGTCTCAATATGAGAATCTCATAATCTTGATGTGTCAGGCCTTGACGAATGGCCACTAAAGCAGCACTTACTATAACAAAGTAATTTTTTGCTAAAATTCAAGACGTGGAGTATCGCCCAATGAAAGGCGTTTGGAAAATCATCAACTCATTAGTGAAATTCATTCAAGGTATTGGCACAGGCTTTTTAGGCATACTCGTCATATTCTTACTTGTTGCCATCGTTGGCGCTTCCAGTGGCCCGAAAAAACCAACAGTACAGGATGGTTCTGTTTTGGTGTTATGGCCGTCAGGTGCCATTGTTGAACAAAAAGATTTGCCAGATGCCTTTGCAACGGCCTTCAATCAATCAACACCTGAAACTAGTTTTCACGGTATTATCAAGGCCCTTGAAAAAGCAAAAGATGATGACCGTATTTCAGCACTCGCTATTTTAACGGATAGCATGCTTGGCGCTTCACCTAGCCACATTCACGACATTGCGGCTAGCATTCGCGACTTTAAAAGCTCTGGCAAAAAAGTGTACGCAATTTCCACCAGCTACAGCCAATCAGATTATCTTTTAGCAGCAGAGGCCGATAAAATTTACATGAACGGCGAAGGCAATGTCCTTCTTGATGGTTACGGCAGTTACCCACTGTATTACAAAAGCCTTTATGACAAAATCGAAGCAACGGTTAATGTCTTTAAGGTTGGTACATATAAGTCCGCGGTAGAGCCAAGCATTCGCGATAATATGTCTGATGCTGCAAAGGAAGCGAACCTTGCATTCCTGAATTCATTATGGGATCAGTATCTGGACCGTATCGTTGAAGCCCGCGGTCTTGACCGCGCTGTGCTTGTTGATCAGATCAATAACCTCCCTCGCGAAATGGAAAAAGTTTCAGGGGACTTCGGCGAACTGGCCGTCGCTATGGGCTTGGTGGACGAGCTAACTCCGCGCAACGAGTGGCGCCAGTACCTCATGAACGAATATGGCACAAACGATGACCGTACAAGTTTCAAGCAAATTAGTCATGAGGCGTATTTAGCCGCAACGGCAACGGAGAACACAGCGCCAAACCAGATTGCTGTGATCACCGCTCAAGGAACGATCGTTCCGGGTAATGGCCCTGTTACGGTTGCCGCATCTGAGACAATTATCAATCATATCCGCATGGCTCGTAAAAACAGCAACACAGCTGCTATTGTCCTTCGTGTAGACAGCCCTGGTGGGTCTGCCTTCGCGTCCGAGCTTATTCGTGAAGAACTTGTCGCCGCTCAAGATGCAGGCATTCCTGTTGTGGCGTCGATGGGTCCGGTTGCGGCGTCAGGCGGGTATTGGATTTCCGCAACCGCCGACGAAATTTGGGCGTCGCCCACAACGATAACCGGATCAATTGGTATTTTTGCTGTTGTCCCAACATTCGAGAAAACATTGGAGAAAATCGGTGTGCATTCTGACGGCGTTGGCACAACCCCGCTAGCAGGGGGCTTTAACCCACTCGGCGGCCTTAACGATACAGCAAAAAGCATATTGCAACTCTCTATTGAAAACGGATATAGCGACTTCCTAGAGTTGGTTTCTAAGGGCCGAAACATGAGCGTTGAAGATGTCGATAAGATTGCTCAAGGCCGTGTGTGGATCGGTTCAACAGCCAAGGACCTTGGCCTTGTTGATCATCTGGGTAATTTCGGTGACGCGGTTGCCGCTGCTGCCCGTCTCGGTGAAGTTGAAAACTATAAAGCGGTTTTCTACCGTGAAAAACCTAGCCAGTATGAAGTGTTCCTGAACCAGCTCATGAATTCCAAAGCTGTTGGTGACGAGATCAACAATTTCCTACCATCGCGCCAGCTTTCACCGTTGTTGCAAACTGCCCTAGAACTAGAGAGCGAAGTTAGCGAGCTTTTGGAAATCAACGACCCAATGAACCATTATATCCTGTGCCTAGAATGTAAGGTGCAATAATCATGGCGGATATTCAGAAAAGCGATACAGAATGGCGTGATAGCCTGTCGCCTGAACAATATGAAGTTGCCAGATGCGGCGGGACAGAACGTGCCTTCACCGGAAAATATTGGGATTGTAAAACACCGGGAACCTACAATTGTATTTGCTGTGGAACCCCACTGTTTTCAAGCAACAGCAAATACGATTCCGGATCAGGGTGGCCAAGCTTTTATGAGCCTATTGATGGTATCAATGGCAGCGCCATAACCGAACACCGTGATACATCATTTGGGATGGTCCGGGTGGAAGTGGTCTGCTCCAAATGTGATAGCCACCTTGGTCATGTATTCCCTGACGGGCCAAAACCAACGGGCCTTCGCTATTGCATTAATTCCGCATCACTGGACCTGGAAGCAAAAACTTAAGTTTCACAAAATGCAACACAGAGTTTATATCTAAGGGGCTACAGGCCCCTTTTTTGATACACTATATTCATGGTCATGAACATAAACACCCCGCAACAACCAAGAGAAACGGAAAGACCATGACAGACACAATCCAAAATATCCTGCGTATTGAAACCAGCCTTCAAGGTGAAAATTCAACAACAAAGGCGCTTAGTAACTTATTCTTTGAAGAACTGGGAAACAGCGGCTTCACAATTAATCAACGCGACATTTCAAAGGGATTACCCTTAATCGATACAGACTGGGTCGGGGCAAACTTCACACCAGAGGAAGATCGCAGCGACGCACAAAAAAGCGCACTCGCATTTTCCGACACATTGATCGCAGAATTAGAGGAAGCAGACATCATCACCATCGGCCTGCCAATCTATAACTTTGGGGCCCCTGCTTCCTTTAAAACATGGATCGACCTGATCGCCCGCGCCCGAAAAACATTTCGTTATACTGAAAACGGCCCTGTTGGCCTTTTGACGGGCAAGAAGGTTTATATTTTTGTTGCGTCTGGCGGCACACAAGTGGGCAGCGATATAGACTTCGCAACGACATACGCCAAACATGTATTAGGCTTTGTTGGCCTCAACGACGTCACAATAATTGCGGCTGATCAAATGGCCACAAACGGCGAAGAAAGTTTAAATAAAGCACGCGGTAAAACGATTGAAGCTGCGAACGCACTATCCTGATTGCGCAATAAGAACCATTTAAAGTGGCAGAAAAACCGCTGCCACTTTATCGTGTACCTGCGTCAAACACCTCCATTTGAGATCATATTGTATAGGTCACCCAAGCTTCTTCCTGAAAGCCCATAACCAACTGATAGCAACAGTGTGATAACTAGGAAAAAGGAATAACTTACCCATATAGGCCCTGCTTTTAGAACTGCTTTTATCCACCCCTGGCCTTGTCCATATTTCAAGGCGACAATGATATAAATGGACGATAACAGCCAAAATATTGGGCCCGCCATTTCACCGCCCGTAACCGGAATAATAAAAATAAAACCAGTGAAGATTAAAAACAGAAATGTATGGAAATGCAGCGAGAAAATCAGTTGATTAAAATAAAATCGCTTCTTGCCCCAATGAAACAGCCGTAAAATCAGCGCAAAGAAAGGCACCATGATAAAGAGTATTCTCGGCAACCAATCATTAAACACATCATTGAATTTGCTTGGATCCTTGAGAGCCTCCGAAAAACCTTCCACAAGTTGGACAGTCCATTCTTCATCATCTGTATCGGCTTTCCATTGTTGTAATTCTTCTTCACGTATTCCTTCACGTTCTTCGTCAGTTCGCTTCACAAACATATCAAACGAAACATCATAAGGGAAACCGTCAGCATTAATTTTGATATTATCCTCATTAATTGCAACAGGGACATCTTCGCCGATATCATCGATCAAATCGTCCAAATCTACATCAAGTTCGTCAGAGAAAACGGTATCCTTTATGGCATTTCGAGCGATTGCAGGCAGGTTTTTAAGGTCTTCGTCAAGGGCCGCCGATACTTCCGCACGCTCTGCCTCGCTTAACTGATCACTGCCTAACTTCAGATCTTCGCCGTATTTTTCCCGCAACCTCGCTACAACATCCCTAAGGCCCTGTTTTTCAGGAACCGTATTATCAACGGTGCCGCCTTCAGTAATCGCGCTCTCACCCCCTTGGCTGGCTTCAGAGTTTTGCACGGTCGCTTCTTCTGCACCTTCAGCTAAAACGGTGGGCGTTGCCGGAGTTGCTGTGGGTTCTGCGCTTGGCTGCTTGTCATCTGGTTCGTAAGAATTCCAACCCTCCAGAAAATCATTAACAACCTTACCGTCACTATTTTCACCCCCTTGTGTTTGCCCAGATGATAATTGTTCAGACTGTTCTGCGCCGTCGCGGTTTTCTTCCTTCAAGGTAAATTTGATATCGAGTATCAGGACATCTGCGACCAAAAGCAGCGCGAAGAAAGCGAATGTGATTGTAATGTAAAGGCGGAGTGGCGGTATAAAACGCGCGCGTTTACCGCTATTATAATCATGCGTAAGCTTGCCTGGCATAAAAAGAAGCAGAAGCAATGTCTTAAAAAGTTTGCTATCGGGAGCGACAACATTATCAAGCAGTTCCCCAAGCAAAGACCAAATCGGCCTTCTGATGTCCCCTTCCTTTTGACCACAGGCAAAACAAAATGGCCCCGTTAAAACCTCGCCGCAATTCATACAGGAACGGGGAAGCGATAATTCAACATCCTTTGTTTTACGCCCAGCCTGATCAATTACGGTATCCTCGCTGAAGCTTGCATCTTCGGTTGCACTGTTAGCGACCGTTAACGCGACATCGACATCATTGCGTTTGGATTTCCTGACCCGCAAGCGTTCCAGTAGATTTATGATGAAACGTTTCATTACCAAAGCCCCCTTGCTTAGAGCCTTGTATACACCAAGCGAAACGCTATTTCCAGTCACTAACCCTTTGCTTTACATATTACTTTTTTAAAAAATTTAGAAAACTGAGATTAAGTAGGACGTTTGATCTGAAATGTGTCTGTTGTTCTCGCATAGTCGGCACCTGTCAACCGCGCGATCGCATCCAGTTTCCGCACATTGATACGAAGGGGATCAAGGCTTTCTATAATATCATCGCGAACGTGAAAGTGCAGAATTTCACCAATGACGATATGACCACCGCCGCCAAGTGGAACATTCTGAAATAATTTACACTCAAAACTAACGGGGGACAGGCTTATGCGCGGCGGCGCTACCTCAAGTGACTGAACAGTTGCTAATTCGGCGGCTTCTATTTCGCTCTCGCTTGCGGGATACGGGCCAGCACAAATATTCATCTGACTAGCCAGATTTTCATCAACGATATTCACGACGAATTCGCCTGTATCGAAAATATTGTTCGGCGTATCCTTATCGCTGCCATCTGCCTTTGGCTCAAACCCTAATGCCACTACTGGTGGCTCACTTCCCATCGCATTAAAAAAGCTAAAGGGCGCAGCATTGACGATACCGTCAGCACTTATTGTCGTTACAAATGCAATGGGGCGTGGGACAACTGTGGAAGTCAGCAGCTTATAGGCCGAAGCGGCAGGAATATCTTTGGAAGCAAAATGCATAAGGATACTTTTCAACGTCAGAGGATAAGGCGTGCAGGGCAATGAGAGGGGTTTTAATCCTACCTTTCTCTGCACCCCTGTTTTATTTTAGGGTTGCATTTATGGCCCTTTATGCCTTATTTAATACGCGGTCTCCGACGAATGGGTTGCTTTGACGCTCGGCCCCGAACGTGGAAAGTGGGCCGTGGCCGGGCACAAAGGTAACTTCATTACCAAGCGGCCAAAGCTTGCCAGTAATCGCGCCAACCAAATCATCAAAATTCCCTTTCGGAAAATCGGTTCGACCAATGGACCCTTTAAACAATACATCACCGACGAAAGCGACTTTGGTATTTTTCTCATAGAAGACAACATGGCCGGGCGTATGACCAGGGCAATGAATTACGTCCATTGTCAGGTTCCCTAAAGTAACGGCATCGCCGTCATTAAGCCACTCATCAGGCACGCAGCAACGAAGACCTGCCATACCATACTGTGCAGCCTGTTCTTCGATACCATCTAACCAGAAAAGATCATCCGCATGGGGGCCGATAATTGGCAAATCAAACTTGTCTTTTAAATCAGCCGCACCGCCAGCGTGATCCAAATGCCCGTGTGTCAGGAAAATTTTGACAATATTGACACCAAGCTTATCAGCGGCTTCTGTTAGTTTACTAACGTCCCCACCCGGGTCAACAAACGCACCTTCCATCGTTTCGCTGCACCATACGATGCTGCAATTCTGCGAAAAACTGGTTACAGGTACAATTTGCGCTTTCAGCATCATGGTCTCCAATACAAATACAGGCCGAAGGGTCGTGTTTGCGCCAACCTACCCTTGCAGCCCTGTCGGTGCAAGTGCTAGAAATATTACAGCGCGCACCCATTCATAATGTACGCCACTCACGGCAAAATAATAAGGCAAGTTATCAGTATGATGAAGCAAGGAATAATGAATATACTGGTGGCCTTCATACTTTTGTTGCCTATCCTGATCGCACAACCACCCTTACCGATTATCATCGCCAGTATTTTATTGCTCTATGTCCTGACCTACCTGACGTTGGTGGATTTGAAATCATTTCGGCTGCCTAATCATGCGACACTTCCCTTGATGGCTGCGGGCCTGCTATGGAATGTTCTGTTCATTCGAGGTGATGCCGCCACCGACGCCATTATCGGCGCTGCTGCAGGGTATCTTTTTATCTGGAGCATCAGAGAAGTTTATATACGAACACGAAACATAGAGGCAATCGGCCTGGGCGACGCAAAGTTTCTTGCTGCTGCGGGAGCATGGCTCGGGTGGCAAACCCTTCCCTTTATTCTGTTAACCGCATCCGTGAGTGCACTTATAATTGTAACATTTCAATCACTTACAAATAGAAAAATCGACTCAAAGACAGCAATCCCCTTCGGCCCCTACCTATGCATTGGATTCTGGACTCTTTGGTCAGCTAAATATGTCGTGATTTAAAGGCTTTTTGAAATAAAATAAGGTTAACACCTTCTTAAGATTACACTTCTGTGACATTTTCTTTAAACATAAATGACCTCACTTAAGTATTAAAAAACTGTAACATTTCTTCCTTACGAGCTTTTCCCGAACGCCATAGATAACCCCTGAGGTCATCTTTGGCACAATACGATAAAGACATTTGATATCTTTTAATTGGGAAATGTTATGACCTTTACGTCTTTCAAAACCACACTACTCGCTGCAACAACTGCACTTGCACTTGTTGCCTGCGGTGATAGCTCAACAGAAATCGCCTCCCCTGGTACAGTAGGCCCTAACCCTGGTACTGGCGCTGGTGGCGGCGGCACTGGCGGCGGCGGCACTGGCGGTGGTGGCACCGGCGGTGGTGGCACTGGCGTTACGTGTCCATCAGGAACAACTGCAATCACTGTTGGTTCAAGCGAGCAATGTCAGCTTTCAGGTACGATCACTGATGATGTTACACTAACATCAGGTATCATCTACCAGCTTAACGGTAGTGTTCGTATTGGTCAGGATGTTGGCCCAACTGGTCAAAACGCTGGCGGTGATCCCGCTGTTCTTACAATCGAACCTGGCGTTACACTATACGGCGCGACAGCACAGGATGTCCTGATTGTTGCACGTGGTTCACAGATCGTTGCTGACGGTGACGTAAACAACCCAATTACATTCACATCCGCGCTTGATCTTGGTTTCGGTGACGAACTTGGCATTAACCCACGCCCTGCTTTCAATGGCCCAATTCTTGAGCAACCTTTCACATCAGAATGGGGTGGCTTGATCATCAACGGTCGTGCAACGCTTAACACTTGTGACACAGGCATCTGTGAAGCTGAAGGCGAAGGCGACAGTGGCACCTACGGCGGTGACGACGACAACGACAATAGCGGTGTTCTTGAGTATGTTCGCGTTCTTTTCGCAGGTAACCCAATCACATCAACAGATGAATTGAACGGTATTGCCTTCCAGGGCGTTGGCCGTGGTACACGCGTCGACTTCCTTCAGGTTCACAACGGTGCGGATGACGGCGTTGAGTTTTTCGGTGGTACAGTTGATGTTCGCCACCTGATCGTAACCGGCTCTGATGACGACAGCGTTGACTGGACATTTGGATGGCGCGGCCGTGGTCAGTTTATCCTTGTGGTTCAAAACCCCAACCAGTCTAACTCTGACCGTGGTATCGAAGCGGATAACCGTGAAGGTGCAGAAGACGCTACACCGCGCGCTCAACCTGTTCTCTCTAACCTAACTTTCGTTGGCACAGATGTTGGCGATACAGGTATCCTGCTTCGCCGCGGTACAGGTGCAAACATCTTTAACGTGGTTGCTACTGGTTTCCCGGATGCTTGTTTCGATCTTGATGACACAAGCACATTCACAAATGCGGGTTCAAGTGCGACTAACCTCACTGGTAACCTGACAGTTCAATCAACATTGTTTGACTGTAGCGACCCAACCGATGACGAAGCGGGCGATCCATTCCTTCTGGAAACATTTATCCAAAACCAGGATAACAACGTATTTGGCCCATCTTCACTTTCAAACTTTATCAACGGTACCAACGAAGCGGCTGTTCCAGCGGTTGATGTAAGCACAATCGATAGCTTCTTCGATAGTGTTGACCACATTGGTGCGATCGCAAGCGACGATCCATCTGATAACTGGACACTTGGTTGGTCTTTCGGCATCAACGACGATCCTGTATGTCCATCTACAACAACTGCAATTGAAGGTGGCTGTGTCCTTGAAGGTACAATTACAGAAGATACACGCCTTGTTGCTGGCCTTGATTACTTCCTTCGCGGCCCTGTATTCGTTGGCCAGGACGCTGGACCGGACGCTGCAAACCCAGTCGCGGGTGCTGCAAGTGCAACACTTACAATCGATGCTGGCGTGACAATCGAAGGTGAAACACAACAATCACTTCTAATCGTAAGCCGTGGTTCGCAGTTACAATCAAACGGTACACGTGAAAATCCTGTTGTGTTCACAGCGATCAACCCTGAAAGCCGCAATGTAGCAACTGATACATCGCTCTGGGGTGGTCTTGTGATCAACGGTCGTGCAACTATCAACACTTGTAACAGCGGCATCTGTGAAGCAGAAGGCGAAGGTGACAGTGGTCTTTATGGCGGTAACGACGACAATGATGACAGCGGTCAGATGTTCTTCACTCGTGTTGAATTTGCTGGTAACCCAATCACATCAACTGACGAGCTTAACGGTATCGCATTCCAGGGCGTTGGCCGTGGCACAGAGATTGATTTCCTTCAGGTTCACAACGGTGCTGACGACGGTGTTGAATTCTTCGGTGGTACAGTCGACGCGAAACACGTTGTAATCACTGGTGCTGATGATGACAGTCTTGACTGGACATTTGGATGGCGCGGTCGTGTACAACACCTTCTTATCGTACAGAACGAAAACCAGTCTAACTCTGACCGTGGTTTCGAAGGTGATAACCGTGAAGGTGCTGAAGACGCTGACCCACGTGCACTTCCACAAATTGCCAATGTGACACTCATTGGTGCAAGCGTTGGTGACACAGCGGTTCTACCACGCCGTGGTACTGGCCTTCGTCTTTGGAATACGGTTGCTACAGCGTGGCCTGATGCATGTTATGACATCGATGATGCAAGTACATTTGCAAACGCAGGTACTAGTGCAACAGACCTCACTGGTAACCTAACGATCGAATCTACACTATTCGGCTGTAACGATGCGATCGAGGTAGAAGACGGCGATGCATTTGACACACAAGTGTTCTTTGACAACCAAGCAAACAACAACGCTGGCCCAACTTCACTTGTGGCACGTTCAACTGGCGGCGTAGCGTTCATTAACGGCGCGAACGAAAACGCAGTTCCTGTTGTTAACGTGAATGCAATCGACAGCTTCTTTGATCCAGTAACAGCAATCGGCGCGGTTCCTGGTGATGGAAACCTAGACTGGACAGCTGGCTGGACAATCTTCCTGGGTAACTAATCCCTGAAAACATACGCTGCGGCAGGACAACAAACCTTGCCGCAGCGTCCGCTTATCAACTTGCAATAACAATGGTGGTTCTGATGAAACCAACGAAATTATCACTCAAAAGCATGCTTCTTGCCTCAACTGTACTTGTGCTACCTGCACAAGTTTTCGCGCAAGAAGATGACGCTCAGGAAGACGATGGCCCAATTGAAGAAATTCAGGTTCTTGGACGCTTCATCCCTGATGAAAAACGCTCAACCTCTGAAATTTCAAACGTGCTTGATGCAACGGAGTTCCAGCGCACAGGCGACGGCGATGTTGCTGTGGCCCTGACACGCCTCCCAGGTATCTCGCTTGGTAATGATGGCATTCCTTTTGTTCGTGGCCTGAACGAGCGTTATTCAAGCACGCTTCTTGATGGCTCACAGCTTCCTAGTCCTGACCCACTTCGCCGTGCGGTTCCGCTAGATCTGTTCCCTACCGCGATCATTGAAAACGTACTTGTTCAAAAAACATTCTCACCGCAGTATCCTGGCGAGTTTGCGGGCGGTGTTATTGACCTTCGCTCCAAAGCGGTTCCTGATGAGCCCTTCTTTAATGTTGGCATTTCGGGCGAATATAATACCGTTAGCTCGCTTCAAAATGGCCTAAGCTACGACGGTAATTTTGGCGAAGTTTTTGGTTTTGCTGGTGGGTTCCGCCAGTTACCAGGGATTTTAGAAGCCAACCCGCTTCTTGAAGGATTGTCCCCAGGCCAGCTTGAAGCTGCTGGTGAAAGCCTTCCTCTTATCTATTCAGCAGACCTTGAGCCAAACGGCCCGAATGTGGGCGTTAACGTCTCGTTTGGTGATCGCTATGAATTTGATAGCTTCGATGCTGGTTTCATCTTTGTTGTTGATTATGACGCGGATTTCGCAAACAAAGACGGTGTTAGAAACGAGTTTGCTGTAACCGATGCTGGCGTTGTCTTCAACGGCCAAATCAATCCTGATTTCTGTCAATCATCAAGCGATTTCGATTCTGTCGCTGACACATGCGGTAGACGCAATACCGAATTTACTGTTGACCTGAATGCCATTCTTTCCGGCGGTATTGAATTTGATCCTGATAACTCGATCAAAGCCACATCGATCATTCTTAGAAAATCAGTAAAAGAAGTTCTGATTGAAACAGGGTCCTTCAGTGCTGACCCGGGTACACTCAGTAGCTTCACACGTCTTGACTTTGTCGAAAGCCAGATTTGGTCAAACCAGCTTTCTGGTGATCATGTTGTTGGTTTCTTCGGCGGTGACACCGAGCCGGCTGAAATTGATTGGCGCCTGTCTTATAAGCGTGCTGACCGCGATGCACCGCTTCGGAACGAGACAACATTCGATTTCGATGAAAATATCGCACAAGCGTTCGAACTTTCAACCGGGCCGGACAGTAACCTGACATCATTCGGCGAACTGGACGATGAAACATACGAGGTTGGTTTTAACATTGTTCAACCAATCTTTATTGGTGAAAATGCTGTCGATATCAAAACCGGCTTTACCTATGTGGACCGTGCCCGAGATTCTCAATTCCTTCGCTTCCAGTTCGATGCACCAGCCGGTGTAAACCAGGAACTTCTCGCAAGGATTCCTGAAATTATTTTTGGCCCTGCAAACGTAGGCCCAGGTCAGTTTGAGCTTGAAGAATTCACTGATCCTTCGGATACATTCTCTGCTGAATTTGACAACCTACAGGCCTACATCCAGTTTGATGTTGAAATTAGCCCTACCCTGCGTGTCGCGTTTGGTACGCGCTATGAAAGTTCTGATCAGCTAACATCTTCTTTCACACGTATCAGCGGCGAACCAGTAGTTGTTGAACAAAATATCAACCGCTTCCTACCTTCCGCAACTGCGACATGGGAATTTGCTGAAAACTATCAATTGCGCCTAGCATACTCACGTACACTGGCTCGCCCGGACCTGCGTGAACTTTCAACGGCTAACTTTATTGATACGATCACTGGTCTTCAAACCGTTGGTAACCAAAACCTTGTCCCAACATCGATCGATAACTTTGACGCCCGCATCGAATATTATTTCGAAAGCGGTGAGAGCGCGACCCTCGGTGTGTTCTACAAAGATTTGACAAATCCGATCGAGCGTTCTTTCACACTTATTGGTAACACACCGCTTCGTTCGTTCGTGAATGCGGACTCTGCAACAGTATTTGGTGTTGAAGGTGAGTTTGAGAAAGACCTGTTCCTTCAAGACTGGTTCGGTTGGAACTGGCTTGGTGCACGTGATTTCTTCTTCAAAGCGAACGCAACCTATATCGATTCTGAAATCAGTATTGATCCAAACAATAGCGATCAGTTAACGAACAACATTCGCCGTCTACAGGGTCAATCAGACTTCCTTGCAAACTTGCAGTTTGGTTTCGAAGACTTTGATCGCGGTGAAAAAGCAGGCCTATTCTTTACTTTCACAGGCAACCGTATCTTTGACGTTGGCCTTGCAGGCGTTCCTGATGTGATCGAAGATGACTTTTATGACCTTCGGTTTGTGTATGGCCGCGAATTTGAAGTAGGCGGCAATATTCTTGAAGTTACCTTCACGGCAAGCAACCTTTTGAACGATGATTTCTTACTGACAGTAGAGGACACACAGTCTGACGCTGAGTTCACTGCGCTTCAGTATGATATTGGGCGTAGCTTCAGCTTGGGCTTCAAATACTCATTCTAAAAAAGTACTAAGAGGGGCTTTCATAGCCCCTCTTTTCTTTTGTGACATCGCATCCATCAGCTCCTAAAATCACCGCTTATATGTGCCTGTTTCTTGACAAATTCAGATTTTAGCCGAATAACAGACCGTGGGATTGTTGGAAGTTTTGAGCAAGCATCAAATGATAACATTTGTGAGCAATGCTCGGCTCAGTGGAAGAAAATAGTTTGATGCAAAGCATTCGATCAACATCGCTGAAGTCGATTGTATCGCTTAAGGCGGTTATTTCAGTTATTGAAGTGATCTTTATCATTCTGCTTGCATGGCTGGCAGCGTCTTTGTTTTGGTTATTAGTGTCAGGAAATACGGATCAAACGGAAACCGGATCAAACCCAATCGTTGCCAACACGCAATCAGCCCGCAGCCTAAATACCAGCTTCGACACACTGACCCAATTTGACCCTTTCAACCGAACCATCAGCAACGCACAACAACAAATCGAGCAAACCGCTGCACCAGAGACAAGCCTGGACCTGAAATTATTTGGTGTTCGACAAAGCCTTGACGAGAACTCGGCTGGAAGTGCCATTATCCGTACCCCGGACCAGAAAGAATATGTATTCACCATCGATGATGAAATCATTGACGGTGTAAAACTTGTCGCCATCTACTCCACCTATGTCGAAATCACTCGCTCTGGCCTAAGGGAAAGCTTGTATCTTGACGGCGTTGACCCAACTACAACGCGCACAGCGGCGCAGCGCGGTTCGACAGCAGAAGCCAATGCGCCCTATTTAACGAAGGAAAGTGGCGGCACAGTTCGTAAAAGTCAAATAAATGCCTTTTTAAAAACAGTTCAAATGAAGCCGCGCAGGAACGGGCGCTTTATTGACGGTTGGGTTATCAATGCCAATAGCAATCAAGTGGATTTACTTGCGCTTGGATTGAAACCAAATGACATATTTTTGTCCGTTAATGACACGCCGGTGACAACGCTGGAAATTTTGACAGAATTAGTCTCGGAAATCGGGAATTCACCCACCCTTACAATTCGGGTAGAGCGTGAAGGAAAGATCAAGGAATTGTCCTTTGATTACCAAGCAACACAATGAAAAGCAGCTTTCTATGAAACAAATGCTAAAATATAGCTTATCAGTAATTGCCCTAACAGGTATCTTTTCAACGATCCCTTCGCTTGGAAATGTGAATTTTGTAGAAAGCGCTATCGCACAAGATCAAGTGTTGAATTTCCGTGATGCAGACATTCGCGCTATGATCGATGATATCTCGATGATGACGGGGAAAACCTTCATCCTTGACCCACGAGTTCAGGGCAAAATCACTATCATTTCACGCGAGCCAGTCCCTACCGCCGATGTGTTTGATATGTTTTTATCTGCGCTTCGCGTTTATGGCTTCACCGCGGTCCCAACTAAAGGCGGCGCCTATAAAATTGTTCCGGACGAAGCGGGTGTTACTGACCGTACAGCAACCGGAATTGATGTTCCTGATGACCAGTTGATCACAGAGGTTTTCCGTATCAACTATGTTGATGCAATCACTGCCTTGAATACGGTCAAACCAATCATTCATCGCCTTGGTCGTGCGATCGCGCACAGATCAAATAATTTTTTGGTTGTTGTCGATTACGCTGGCAATATGGAACGTATTAGAAGTGTCTTAAAATCGATTGATAGAGATACCGCAACAACACGACTTATCTCGCTTGTCAACACCTCAACCGAAGAGATGGCAGAAACAATATCAGCGCTTCGTTCGTCGGGTGCTGGGGACGAAAACCGGAATACATCGCTCAAAGTTATTCCAGTTCTCAGCAGTAACACCCTTATTTTGAAAGGTGATCAGGAAGTTGTTGATGAATTGATGCCAATTATCACCGACCTGGATAGCAGAAGTGCCACCAAAGGTGATATTGAAGTTATTTATCTGAAACATGCTGACGCCGAAGAAATCGTTCCAACGCTCGAGCAAATCAGCAGGTCTATTGCCAGCAGCTCATCGGGTACTGTTAACGCAGGCAACACCCTTGCTCCGCAGGGAGTTGTGCCAGTTAGTCAACCAATTGTCGGAAATTCGGGCGGCGGCGCGCGCGCGACCATTGCCTATGACCGCGGAACGAATGCGCTCATTATCAGCGCGAGCCCAGATATGCAGAAAGCACTTGCGGATGTAATTAGGAAGCTTGATGTTCCAAGAGCACAGGTGATCATTGAGGCCATTATCGTCGAAATTTCCGACCAAGCCGCAAAAGACCTTGGCGTTCAATATGTTCTCTCGGGCGGTGAAGGCAGCAATATTCCGTTCACGGCGACCAACTTTGCCGCAACCGCACCTAATATTCTCGCGACGACGGGTGCATTGCTTGTCGATGATGATAGCCCGTTTGCAGGACAAGGGGATGCCCTCAGGACAGCAGCAGTTAACTCATTGTTGGGGACAAATGGGTTTCTGGGTGGCTTTGCAGGAGAATCCGGCGGAACAATTTTTGGTGTTATCTTAAATGCGTTACAGCAGGACATTAGCTCTAACATCCTATCAACACCGTTTTTAACGACGCTAAACAATCAACCTGCCAGCCTGATTGTCGGGCAGGAAATTCCCGTCACCAGCGGTGAGGTTTTGGGTAACGATAACTCTAACCCCTTCAGAACGGTTACCCGTCAGGAAGTGGGGATTCAATTGGATGTAACGCCACAAATCAACGAAGGTGATCAAATTCGCCTACAAATCAATCAGGAAGTTTCAAGCGTTGAAGAAGCGATCATCACGACAAGCGCCGATTTCATTACGAACAAACGCCAGATCCAAACTACAGTCATGGCGGAAGACGGTGAAATCATTGTTTTAGGTGGCCTGATCCAACAGGACGAAAGCATCACGCTTAATAAGGTACCGTTACTTGGGGATATTCCTGTTCTAGGAAACCTTTTTAAAAGTGAGAGCAAATCGCTGGAAAAAACCAACCTTATGGTCTTCATTCGCCCGACCATTCTAAGGGACGGCGCTGACGTACGCGACGTAACCCGCCGCAAATATCAATACACCCGTCAGCAACAGTTAGAATGGAGAGAAGACGGCGGGGAAGCCGGAATTGATGTAATCCTGCGCGATGTAATCGGCGGCAAAACACCACCAAAGATCGATAATTGATTGTGAATTATGCCAGAGATGTCTGAGATCAGCGAAAATTCAGATACTGCTCATGTCGAGGAATCTTCTACCTCGCCTATCCTGAGCTATAGTTTTGCCAAATCACACGGTTTGATCGCAACACGCGGTGAAGACGGTGTTGTTTTAGCAACCAAGGGTGCGATGGAAATCGATCCCTTACTATTTGTTGAAGTGCGAAGAGCAGCCGGATCACCTTTCAAAATTCAAGAATTGGACGGGGCAGCATTTGATCAGCAATTATCCAGTATCTATGCGGTTGATGGCATAGCATCTGGCAAACTCGCAGATGATCTGGGGCAATCTGAAAATCTGGATAGTTTGGTTGATGATATTCCCCAAACTGCAGACTTGCTTGATAGCGACGATGATGCACCCGTTATTCGCTTGATCAATGGCTTGATTGCAGAGGCCGTTAAAAATCGCGGTTCCGACATTCATATAGAGCCTTATGAAACAGGCCTTTCTGTCAGGTTGCGCATTGACGGCGTATTAAAGGAAACGCTGAGTTTACCCGTTAAACTCGCTCCTTTATTGGTTTCCCGTATAAAGGTTATGGCGCGGCTCGACATTGCGGAAAAACGTATACCACAAGATGGACGTATTTCCCTAACGATTGGCGGGAAGGCAATTGATGTCCGTGTCTCGACCCTGCCCTCGCGCCACGGTGAACGTGTTGTTTTACGGCTATTGGACCGCGATCAAGCCCATTTCGATATTTCTGACCTCGGAATGGAAGAGAAAACACGCGGACGCTTTGAAGATGTAATCAAAGAACCGAACGGAATTATTTTGGTAACGGGTCCAACGGGTTCTGGTAAAACCACAACGCTTTATGCAGGCCTGTCGCTTTTGAACGACAAAACCCGAAATATTCTGACCGTAGAGGACCCTGTTGAATATGCGTTGGAAGGCGTTGGGCAAACACAAGTGAACGCCAAAGTCGGTATGACGTTCGCAGCTGGATTGCGGGCAATGCTGCGGCAAGACCCGGACGTGGTTATGGTCGGCGAGATACGGGATGTTGAAACCGCCGAAATCGCGGTGCAAGCAAGTTTAACAGGCCACCTAGTTCTCTCCACTGTGCACACCAACAGCGCCGTCAGTGCCGTTACACGTCTACGCGATATGGGGGTGGAACCCTTCCTTTTAGCGAGCACAGTAAAAGCTATTTTGGCGCAGCGCCTTGTTCGCAGGCTATGTCCGCACTGTAAGACACCTATTGAAGCCGATGGCAGCACCAAAAAGCTTCTAAACCTACCCGCTGACCAATCTGCAACGATTTTTAAAGCGAATGGTTGCCCTGAGTGTAATGGAACCGGTTATCAGGGGCGTGTTGGCCTCTACGAACTTGTTATCGTTGATAGCAAGCTTCAGGAACTTATTCATGATGACGCCCGCGAGCAAGCGATTGCAGACCATGCTTTCAAATCCTCAGATACGCTTGCTGAAAATGGGTTCTCTCAAGTCCTGAAAGGGACAACAACCGTAGAAGAAGTTCTGCGTGTTTGCAAAGCCGAGCGAGAAGATCATGCCGGCATTTGAATATGAGGCCCTTGATACAAGTGGCCGCACAAAAAAGGGAACTATTTCTTCTGAGAATGCCCGAAGCGCACGAAGGGAATTGCGCGCCAAAAAGCTGGTCCCTATTCGCCTTGATGTGGCGGCAGAAAAAAAGGGATTATCAAGGGAAATTAGTTTTGGCAACGGTGGCAGCGGTAAATTATCGCATAAGGATGTCACGCTATTTACCCGACAATTGGCGACAATGGTGGGGGCAGCCGCGCCAATTGAAGAAGCCCTCAATACAATTGCCCTTCAGGCTGAAAAGCCAGCCTTAAAACGCATCATCCTTGAGGTTCGTGCAAACGTTATCGAAGGACACAAGCTTTCTGAAGCAATGGCGAAGCATAACAAAAGCTTTGATCAGCTTTATTGCTCAATGGTTGCTGCAGGAGAAAACTCAGGAAGTTTATCAGCGGTTCTAAATCGCCTCGCTGATCATATGGAACGCTCTCAGGCCGTTCGAGCCAAAGTTCAAACCGCCCTGATTTATCCGGCGGCTTTATCGTTTGTCGCAGTTGGGGTAATCATTGCCCTTATGACATTTGTTGTTCCCAAAGTTGTCGAGCAATTTGATAGCATGGGCAGAACGCTTCCCTTCCTTACGCGTTTGATGATCAACATTTCAGAGTTCATCCAGAACTTTGGCCTTGTTATTTTGCTTTTCCTTATTGTCGGCACCTTCGCTTTTTTTCGTGCCCTCAAAGCCAGGGCATTCAGGAAAAAAGTTGATCAGTTTATTCTCAGCCTGCCAGTTATTGGCAAGCTGGTCCGCGGCCTCAATGCAGCGCGGCTGGCACGCACGCTCAGCACCCTGATTTCAAGCGGTGTCCCTGTTTTAAGCGGTCTAAGAGCCGCACAAAAAACAGTCAGCAACACAGTGCTTCAGGACGCGATCGACAAAGTCGTGATCATGGTAGAAGAAGGCGCCAGCCTGTCCGCAGCCTTAAAGCGCACGAGCGGATTTCCGCCTATGGTTGCCTATATGGCAGCAGCAGGTGAAAACAGTGGCCAGTTGGAGGAATTGCTCGGCAAGTCAGCGGACTATCTTGAAAATGAATTTGAAAGCTTTACTTCGGCTGCACTGTCCTTGCTCGAACCGATGATCATCATTATGATGGGCGGCGTAGTTGCGGTCATTGTTTTATCGATCCTGCTTCCGATTTTGCAACTGAATACGCTTGCAGGCCTTTAAAACAAGATAGCAAAAATGAAAAAGAATAGTATCAACCAAGGAGTATATGATCATGATCAAATGGTTGAAAAATAGATTTGAAAAGAACCCTCGTTTGAATGCGCTCAAAGACGACATTCAAAATGAAGACGGGTTCACACTCGTAGAATTGATGGTTGTGATTGTCATCATTGGATTGCTTGCAACGGTTGTGGTTATCAATGTTTTACCAAGTACAGACACAGCAAGCATTACCAAAGCCCGCGGTGATATTGCAACGCTTGAGCAAGCGGTTGACCTTTATAAACTTGATAACCTTGTCTATCCATCAACCGACCAAGGTCTTGATGCTTTGGTGACACGCCCTGACGGATTAGCCCGCCCTGAACGGTACCGTCCTGATGGTTATATTCGCCGCCTGCCACCAGACCCGTGGGGAAACCCATACCAGTATAGCTACCCCGGAGAAAACGGTACATTTGATATTTTCTCCTTGGGTGCAGACGGCAGATTAGGCGGTGAAGGACTAAACGCAGATGTGGGTAACTGGCAAACACAATAGTCAGCAAATCATCGTATCCCCCCGCACCGGCCATTCCACCGATGCGGGGTTTACATTGATTGAGCTGTTGGTTGTGATCGTTATCATAGGATTGATGGCGAGTGTTGTTGTGCTCAATTTACCCTCCAATCGCCAAACCTTGAGCGATGAAACCGATGTAATCGTTGCGCGGTTAAACCTAGCGTCACAAGAAGCCATTTTAACGGGCAGTGTAATCGGCCTGAAGCTTGACCGCGATGGTTATTCGTTCATGCGCCGTCAGCGCGGCGAGTGGTTGCCCTATGCAGCTTCCGGGAAACAAGGCACCATATTATGGCCTGAAAATATCAAGCTTGCTTTCGAATTCGAAGGCGAAAAAGTCGCCATTGGCCGTAGCAGTACAAAGGCAACACCGTTAATTCCCAATGTATTTTTCCTACCGAGCGGTGAAACACAGAATTTCAGCCTAACCTTAAGCGGCGCAGGCGAAGAAGAAACAATTCAGGTCCTGGCAAGCGGGCAGATCACGCTTCAATCGGCTGAAGCATTTTAAGTATGATTTTTAAACCATGAAACATCAAGGCCATAACAACGATCTAGCGCTTAAACAATCTGCATCTTCAGATGAAGGCTTTACGCTGGTTGAAGTTATGGTTGCACTCGCGGTCTTTTCAATCGCTGTTGTCGCAATGATCACAGCCCAAAATGAAAATATACGGACGATTACAATTCTCGAAGAGCGGGCTTTTGCCGAAATAGCACTCGAAAATATTCTGGTAGAAACCGTTACCTCACCCGCGAATATTCCTGTAGGTTTTACAAGCGGGCAAGTGACTTATGCTGAACGCATTTTTGATTGGCGCAGGCAAGTCATTGAAACGTCGAGCCCTAACGTTCACCGGGTTACCATAAGCATCTACAACCAAGGCGGTGAACAAGCCTTACAAAGCTTCACAGCACTTAGGAAGGCAGATTGATGCGCGCACAGCCTTCCATAAATGAAGTAGCAAATGATAATGGTGCTGGTTTCACATTGGTAGAAGTCCTTGTTGCCCTCTTTATTTTTGCGCTTATTGCAAGCGCCAGCACAGTCGCCCTCTCCAGTACCCTTCAAAGCAAGAGTGCAATCGAAGCACGCTCTGAGGCCCTAACATCGCTTCAGCTTGCCCGAGCAACATTTAAATCTGATTTCCTTCAAACTGTTATACGCCCCACACGAGATGCGTTCGGCGGCCAGAATAATATCGGATTTGACGGCACACTAAAATTATCAGGTGAACCCTTTCTAAAGTTTGTAAAACGAGGATGGCTAAACCCTGCGGGCGCGAGACCCCGCGCGAACATTCAGGCTGTCGAATATTATCTAAACGGGACAAACCTGGTTCGCCGGACTTTACTGCGTACCGACCCGACAGCCCAAACCCCGGTTTATGACCGTACACTTTTAAGCGGCGTTAACGGCGTTAGTGTGCAATTTTTAATCAATGGTATCTGGCAGGCAGAATGGTTTGGCGATGGGTATGATGAAAGCAGATTACCCTCTGCTATAGCCTTGACCATTGATAGCGATGAATTTGGCGTTCTTCGGCAACTTTTCATTGTTGGCGGTGACAGGCCATGATCAATCAAAACCTGAAAACGCTAAAGGCCTCCAACTCTGACCGCGGAGCAGTTTTGATCACAGTGCTGTTAATCGTCGCCGTTATGGCCGCGGTTGCTGTTGCGCTTGTTGATGATATTCGGTTTGGCATCCGGCGCGCTTCCAATATTTCTTCCACAACGCAGGCAAATTGGTACGCCCTTGGTTCCGAAGCACTTGCACTGTCTGTTATCGATCAAACATCACAATTGTCCGCGGATAAAACGACACTTGAACAGCCATGGGCAACCAACCGCGGTATTTTCCCGATAGACGGCGGTTCAATTGCAACCCAACTTGCTGATGGCTCAAATTGCTTCAATGTAAATAGTTTGGTGGAAAAGAATGAACGCTCAGAATACATCGCTAACGTCGACGCGCGCAAACAATTTCGTACGTTACTAGAGGCCAATGGTGTAAGCGATAGCGAAAGCGAGACAATTTCAGGCGCAATTACAGATTGGATCGATAGTGATAGCCGCCCTGTTCCCCGCGGTGCTGAGGATTTTGATTATACTGGAGGAAATCCAGCCTACAGGCCACCCAATCACCTGATCAGCGATATTACGGAACTGAGAGCGATCAAAGGCATTGACCTTGAGACCTATACCGTTCTGAAGCCATTATTATGCGCGCTTCCCAACACCAACCTCAGTGAAATTAATATCAATACGCTAACGCCTGATCAGGCATCATTGATTACAATGATTGTAGGCAAAGCCCTGAAGGCTGATACTGTTGCCACCGTTCTTGGAAACAGACCGGCTTCTGGGTTTGATACACTAGAAGCCTTCTGGTCATCCAAGGAATTTGAAGATATCGATATCGATCAATCAGTCCGCGATCAGGTAAAAGAAAAAACTGCTTTCTTTACCTTGACAACAACTGTTATTTACGGTGATGCCTATGTTACAATGACATCGCTTATCAGCGCGGGCGGAGACGGCAATGCTTATATTGTATCGCGTCAGTTTGGAGAAGAAATTTGAGCCAACATCTGATCATCTATGCTGATCGCGTCAGTAACGATACAATGAGTTGGGCATTGTTTAATACAGTCACCCATCACTGTATCGAACAAGGTGAGGCTCCGATTGACCTTATTCTTGAAAATAGCAGCTCTCTGGAGAACACAGAGCTATCGCTGGTACTATCAGGGTTCGAAGCACCATTGCATTATGCTGAAATTCCCGCAAAAACAGAAGCGCAAGCACGGGCCGCAGCACCGTATATCTTAGAGGATGACCTTGCTTCAGCGCCGGAGGCCCTTCATTTCGCGCTTGGCAGCGAAGAGGCAAACAACCAAAGGCCAGTCATTATCGTTGTCCGAGATATTATGGATCACTGGGTATCCTATTTTCAGTCCCATAATATCAAACTAAACGGCATATATGTGGACAGCAACTGCATGCAAGCTGGCAGCGCTCCATCCATATACGAGACGCCACAGAATGATTTTATTTTGAATATTCCGGGCAACTTTTCCGGATGCATTGACAGCGATATGATCGAAATTGTTGGCCCCAAGATTGTCGGGGATACAAGCGATAAAGTTACAGTTTATGCGGACCAGGACCGCTATAAAATAAGCCTCAACAATCAGGATACGCGCCCAGGCCTTTCCGTTGCGGAATTCTTTAAGGCCTTTAACCGCGCGATCCTTGAAGACGTCTCTATCAATTTACTGCAGGGTGACTTCGCAAATCGTCAATCACTCAAAGAAATTTGGATGATCTGGAAGCGTCCAGCCATATTGGCATTATCATTGACGATTGCCTTTGTTGGATATTTCGCCGTTGAGACTTGGCAGTTGTCCCGCACCATTGCTCAGTTGGACCGGGATACAAGAGCCGCGATGGAACAAACATTTCCGGGGGTTCGTACGATCAATCAGGTTCGAGCCCGTGTACGGACAAGCCAAACCAATGCGACAGACCGGTTTATTTTACTCTCTGAAATACTCTTCAACAGCGTCCAAGAAAATGACAATGTATCTGTCATTAGCACACGCTATGATGAAAACAGGGGTGAACTTTCGGTTAGCCTTAATACCGGCGCTTTCAACGACGTTGAGCTTATGAAAAATGCTGTGGAACGTAAAGGTGCCAGCCTTACGGAAGGCGCATCAAGACAAGTTGACGGTAGAATAATCGCCGATATCACCATCAGGGAGCGCTAATCATGACCAGTTTGATGAAATGGTGGTATGACCGGGATGACCGTGAACGTATATTATTGACGATCATGGCCGTAATGATTGTTCTCTTTTTGGTGTATTTTTTACTGTACCTGCCACTCAAACAGCATAGAAACCAATTGCAGTATCAATATGAGGCTGCGATTAGCGATGCCGCGATTATAGAAAGCGCCATTTTAGAAGCTTCAAGAATTCAAGAAAACGATACACAGAAATTGGCGACAACTGACGCTGATGTCAGGCAAGTGATTAGCCAAAGCGCACAAAAGCTCGGTTTAACGTTAACCCGTTTGCAGCCTGATCAAACGAGTGGCCTGAATGTCTGGGTTGATAGCGTCGAAACAACTGTCTTTTATCAGTGGGTTTTGGAGCTTCAAAAACAACACGGTATCTATGTGGCGCGCGCGTCCTTGAATAATGATAATAATGGCCTGATCCGGGTGCAGTTACTGCTCAAAAGCGGGGCAGCGGCATGACATTCAAGCGTTTAACCCTATTATTCGTCATTTTCTTCTTCGGGTTTGTGGTCACCAAATTACCTTTTGCTATTTTAGAGCCCGCAAGTAATGAAGGAAAATTCAAAGGCACAATCTGGAACGGCACCGCAAGCAATATAGAAACGCCATTTGGCTCCACTTCTCTGTCATTCAAAGCTAATCCCTTTTCCTTCATTCTGATGTCTGCCAGCGGTGAATGGGAAGCAAACTCACGATCACTGCGAGGCAGTGGTCATGCTGACATTGGCTTCTTTTCAAATCCACGCATTTCAAATGCCAAGATCAATATCAATCTTGCCCCCCTTAATTTGCAAGAAGCTATTATTGGCAATTTAATATTCAATATCGAAGAGCTGGAAATAAACAGGAACGGCGCATGCGTTAATGTAACGGGTAACGCCCAAACTGACGCGTTAATTCGCTCACAGGATGCGCTAAAATGGCAAGGGCCGATGCTAGAGGGGCCCATTACCTGTGAAGATGGTAATTTCCGCATCAATATGGGCGGTGTCAAAAACGAGGACAGTGTTCAAATTAACAGTGTTCTTCACACAAATGGACTTTTTCAACATAAAATAACCGTCTATAGCGATAATCCAGTCCTTGCCCTTGCCTTAACCTATCAAGGGTTTGAGCAACAGGGGAATAGCTATATATTAACGCGAAATGGTCGTTGGTAATGAAATCAATACAGAAAAATTCACAGCGTCAATACCAATCAAAAAGCATGATTGCTCTTCTGTCAGCAACATTGCTTGCAACAGCATGCGCTGAATTTTCGCAGCAAACAACGCCGCCTACCTCCACGGAACAACCCCAAAGCGGAGGTATTGTCACCTCCAACGACCTTGTTGAGCAGGCGCCAGAAGCACCCGCAGTGCCTGCTGATCTTCGTCTGATCACTAGGATCGGCGAATTACCTGCCCAGCCCTTAATCGAAAAGGGATGTGGCCTCTTCCTATGGGCCAGCCTACCAGAGCGAAAGCTTGTTTTCTATACCGACACAGAAAACCAGACAGCATTAATGTCACTCGATAATTTACAAACGCGACTATCCAATAATCAGGCTTCAGGGTTATCCTATCTGGGTATTGCCGGTGATCAAGCTTTCAGCGGATCAGGCCTCAATGTCCGGCTTAGCTTCACTGCCCAGCAAACTAAAGGGTTTACAGGCGGCGCGATAGTACGACAAGCGACACTCAGATTAAAAGATAACGAAGGTTGGGAAGTTGTTATGCCTGTTGCTGGCTTGATTGGTTGCAACGACGCGTAATATCTGAAGACTTAACAAATACGCCGTTACTCACGTATAATTTCTAATCGAAAAATAAAAACCCCGAGGCAATAACCTCGGGGTTTTACAGTTTAAGCTTAGTTTAAGCTGATTATTGCTGTCCAGTACGAACGCCGCCCTGAAGTGCACCACCAGCAACATACATTAGAAGCTCGTAGTCACCTGTGCGAAGCGCGCCGTTTCCAGAAGCATCAAGTGGGAATGGATCAGAGAAAATACCATCACCGTCAAAGTCCAAGAATACTGTGTCTGGCGCTTCAACTTCGATCATATATTGACCACGCTCTGGCAATTGCAGATCAAGGATCAGTGGATCAAACGGTTCAAACGTCTGAATGTTTGTTGCAATCTCAGTTAGGTTACCATTGCGTTCAACATAGAATACGCGCAGTGTGCCGATCATTGGGTCGGCTGTATTCCCTGAGAATGAAACCAATTCAGCGTTCAGGAATGTCAAACCACGTGGTGCTTTGAAGAAATAACGATCAACTTCACCGCTTTCATCAATGCGGCCCTGAACAACGTTTGAGCGCACTCTGATAAGAGGTTCGCCAGCATTTTCACCTTCCAAAATAGTGTTTGGTGTATTTAGGCGCTTAAGTTTGATCTTACGGTCTTCGTTTAGAGCTTGCTCTTCGGTTAAACGACCGCGCTCTGATGTCTGTATCTTGATTGCAGAACGCTCAGAAAGGAAACGGTCAACCGCAGCACTACCGTTCAATGACAAGCCAGCACTCGCGCCAGAAGCCATTAGGTGAAGTGTTGTCTCAGCAGCATTTGCACCAGCGTCAACAACTGGGATGAACGCATTCGGGTTAGGTGTACCAGTTGTTGGGATACCATCGCCGAGCGCACCAAAGCTATCATGGTGACGAAGACCAAGAATGTGGCCAAGTTCGTGTGCAGCAGTGTTTGCAACCTGATTAACGATCGCAGCATTTACAATTTCAATACCTTCAGCTGTAACAACGGTATTACCGCCTTCATCAACTTCTGTTGGTAGTGGAATTCCAGAAAACGCTGTGAACAGGCTTCCATCTGGGTCGAACTGAATTAGGAACTCCCAAAGGTTACCATCGACAAATGCATCATCCGCCATATCAAGGTTACGGAAGTCAATGCTTTCCGCCTGACCAAACAGGATGCTTAATCCGCCAGCTGCTGAAAGGTTCAAACAAGCGCCACCAACAGGACCAGGGAATGCTGGATTGTTCGTGTTACAGTTCATCAGTAATGTTGTAAAATTACCCTCTGTTGGCTGAGTTTGCGTGAATGAGAAATTGAACTGTGCATAGTCTGCTGCGATTTGAGCCTGAACAGCATCACGCTCTTCCTGAGTGTATTCATGAGCATTGAATGTGAAGAAAACATCACCAGTGGAAGTCAAAACATTGAACGTTGCTGGGCTGGAATCAAAATCAAGATATACAACTTGGGTGTCGCGGCGGGAAATACGTGTACCACCAGCTGCACCAGAGGCAGACCTTGCTTCACCCTCAGCAGTTATCTGTGCAAGAAAATCACTTACACCTTGACGGTCCATCATACTGATAGAGCCACAACCGCCGCCGTCACAGTCGCGAGTTTCAACACGGTAACTCTTGATTATGTCTTCGGGGTCTTGGGCAACAACATTGCCAGTGATAGCGCTTGTCGCGAGAATGCTTGACGCCAATAGAACTTTTAACTTTTTCATACTTTTACTTCTCCCTTAATCCCCAATACAAATTATCAACATGTTTTTGACAGTTTTCTGAAATTTTTATGCTTCAAAAAATCCCACCTGAAGCAAAAAATTTCATAAACCTATAACAAAAGTTAATAACTGGGTGGCTCATATTGAACTCTTTTTTAAAGCGAGGTCAACCAAAGAAGTGTTTTCGCAAACGAAAAAATGTTAATAAGTTATTAACAGCATAAATTAACCATAAATTGAGTAATTTTATTACCGCATTATAACTATTGTTTCAAAAACCTAAACAAATTTCTACTTATGTTCGAGTTCCTGAATAATGTATTCCCGCAATCGTTCGGCCGCTTTACTTAGGTTTTTAGCCTCGATCAACGCCATTTCAGTCGCCCGTAGCATTGGCAGGCCTGCTTTTTCAGAATTCACAATCCTAAGATCACTTGGAACCATTTCTTTTGGTAACACACCAATCCCTAAGCCCGCACGGACCGCAGCGTGTATCCCGGACAGGGATGTACAAATATAAGCTTCTCGCCATTCACGACCCAGCTGTTTCAATCCCGTAATCGCCCTTTCGCGGTAAACGCAGGGGTTCGGTGCACACGCAAGTGGAACCACTGGCATGCTTGAAACAGAAGCGCTATCCGATGCAACCCATACCAATGGTTCGCGCCATACCTGCATGCCGAGCGGCGATCCATCCGGGTCCTGTTTCACCAAGGCCAAATCCAGTTTACCTGCGCCGAAATCGTCCAATAGCTGCATCGTTAACTCGCATGTCACTTCAAGGGCAACATTTGGATATGTATTTGAGAAGCTCGAAAGGATTTGCGGCAAATGGCTGGTTGCGAAATCTTCTGGTGCACCAATTCGAACAGTGCCCGCAACACTGTCATTCGTGTATTTCATGTAAATATCATCGTTCAATTTCAGAAGTTCACGAGCATCCGGCAAAAAACGTTCGCCCTCTCCCGTCATGACAACGCCGCTTTTGGACCGCGTTAACAGCTTTTTCCCAAGCAAGTCCTCCAGGCGTTTAATCTGCATTGAAATCGCTGATTGACCGCGCAGTAAATACTTAGACGCTTGAGTTATATTCCCACAATCAACAACCGTCACAAATGTTCGTACCAAATCAATCGAGAGGTTAACCTGCATTTCACTATCCATCATTTTTATTGATAACTAAATATAGTATTTTCAATTTTTAAAATCAATAGAAGCCTGATACATCACTCGTAAATTCTAATTCGGAGCGAGTAAGTATGAACGTACAGCTGAACCAGAAAGACCTCTCTAACCTGCGTCTCATCGTTAATGATGGTAGCCCTGCACCCGTTGTTGTTGCGGAAGGCGATGGTATCGGGCCAGAGATTATGAATGCATGCCTCCGTATTCTGGAAGCAGCTGGTGCAAAACTTGATATCAAACGCATTGCAATCGGCGAACAGGAATATAATAAAGGTATCACATCCGGCATTACTGAAGACGCAATGGATATTGTTCGCTCAACAGGTCTTCTTTACAAAGCGCCAATCACCACACCGCAAGGCGGCGGCTACAAAAGCCTTAATGTTACGCTTCGCAAAGCCTTCAGCATGTTTACAAATGTGCGTCCTTCCTATTCGCTTTCTCCGGTTGTGCCATCGATCCACAAAAATATGGATGTTGTCATCATTCGTGAAAACGAAGAAGACCTGTATGCTGGGATAGAGCATCGCCAAACCGACGAAGTTTACCAGTGTCTGAAGCTCGTTAGCCGAAGTGGGTGCGAACGCATTATCAGATATGCTTTTGAATATGCCATGGCTCACGGCCGCAAGAAGGTTAGTTGTTTTTCAAAAGACAATATCATGAAGCTAACCGATGGTATCTTCCACAAGGTCTTTAATGAAGTTAAAGTGGAATATCCGGAAATCGAAAGCGACCACTGGATCATCGATATCGGAACAGCAAGGCTTGCAGCACGCCCTGGTGATTTTGATGTTATTGTAACAAGTAATCTATACGGCGACATTCTATCAGATATCGCATCAGAGATAAGCGGATCTGTTGGCATCGGCGCGTCATATAACAAAGGTTATGACTGTGCAATGTTCGAGGCCGTTCACGGCTCAGCACCCGATATCGCAGGACAAAATATCGCCAACCCATCAGGACTGTTGCTCGCGGGTGTTATGATGATGGACCATGTAGGCCAGCATGATGTCGCAGCGAAAGTCCACAATGCATGGCTCAAAACACTGGATGATGGTATTCACACTGCCGATCTCAAAGTTAGCCATTTAAACGAGCGCGTTGTTGGCACCAATGAATTTGCCGATGCTGTGATCGAACGATTGGGACAAGAGCCAAGAGGTTTTAAAGCTGTAAAACCGAAGCGCACGCAAACAAAATTACCGATCGTCAATTATCCAGACCAAAAAAGCGGTGCAAAAACACTTCATGGTGTTGACGTATTCGCCAATCATGCTGGTCATGTTGATGAATTGGCAGCCCTTTTGAACAACGCCTGTTCTGGTGAAGTCACGTTAAAAATGATTTCCAATCGCGGGGTCAAGGTTTGGCCAAACGGCGAAGCATCAACACTTTGTTCTGATCATTGGCGCTGCCGATTTATGGGTAGCAACGACAAATCAATCGACCCTCGTTGCATACCACAGCTATTGGCAACGCTTATCGCTGAAGGTGTCGACGTAATTAAAACAGAGAATTTATATAATTTTGACGGACAACCTGGCTACTCGCTAGCACAAGGACAATAGTTGCCCTGGGCTGTTACACCCGTGTGCCCATAGGTATCAAGAAATCTTCCCTGATTGATATCAAAACGTGTGTGACAGCCTTTTTTATTCAGCCAGCAAGCAAAGGCTGATATCGCCGCCTCATCCCTGCCCGAGGTTCCTATATGCCTCAGTTAATGTTCCACTGGGATGAGGTGGCAAAATAAAAATGGAGACAGACATGGATACACTTGATCATATCGACTTGAAAGCGCACTTGTTTCAAACGCTGTCAAACCCTGCCCGGTTAAAAATTCTTAAGGCGTTGGAAAATGGCCCATTGAATGTCAGCAAAATTTCGATGGCAACAGGTTTAAACGAAGCAAAAACATCGAACCTTTTGAAGCAGCTAAGTTATGCTGGCCTTTTGGTCTGCACAAAACATGGCCGAAAACGTTATTATTCGCTGTTTAACCCTTGCCTTATTGATTGGGTTAATGGTGCTAGCAGCTTTATCACAGCAAATATGGCACAAAAGCCGCTGATAACACTCGCGGCCTAAATCATTTGATTTCAGGTTTATTCAGTATTCCGCGTTCTTGCTTGGGAGAAATTCCTCAAAAACTCAACCAGGAACGCTGTACTGAGGCCGAAAATCAACAATCCATTAGCCGCACAAAGGCCGGCCAAAAGTCGCCATTCAGTTGGCAACAACACATCACCGAACCCGAGGGTTGTTAGACTAACAACTGAGAAATACAGTGCCGGTTCAAGCGCCGTAAAAACACCTATTTGCAAGAAGGCAAATGCCCAGATCCACACGCTGATACTGTGCGCAGCCATAACCCACAATGTTACAATCGTAAGCGACAATGCCGCCTTAGCGTGGCGTTTCTTATGATATAGCCAAGGTGCAAACTTATCCGCAACAACCTCTGCGATATAGAAAAAGAATGCCTGTAACATAACGGTAAAAGCGATCAGGACTGTCCCAATCATTAATTGCGCAACCATAGCCTACCTATATAAATCAATAATCTTCTCTACCTATAACACCTCAGAGAAAGGAGCAGAAGCCTTGATCCGCCGCGTTGTAATGCTGGCACTAAATCGCTCCACACACGGCAGACATCGTAGATCATCTCATAGCAAACGATCCAATATCTGTATAGATGAACATAGAATTATGGGAAATAAGCCAATTTGGCCAGACAATCATAAATGCCGTTCTTTCATGAAACAGGCGGATTTTGAACCATACACACTCTTTATATTCAAGCGACTACATCGTTTATCAACGAAATTATCTATTCAACAGTCAATTTCAGGTTCTTATCCGCCAACACTGCAAATAATTGATCGATTGACGTGCCATTTGTGGAAACAGGGAAAAGACCGCGGTATATATCGACCGGATCAACCCCCTCTAATACCACATAGGACTCGCTAAACGCAGGTATTTTGCTTTCAAGGCATCTAAACATATCTGCAGCGAGCCGCTCTTTAAGGCCCTGTTGTTGCATCATATGCCCAAGCTTATGGCCCGTAAGCTCTCCCCCAAATAATTTCACGATACCTGTACCAGACAAGCGATACGAAAACTCGTTACCGATTGCGCCAGGATCATAATCAAAAACATTCATCCAGGGAATAATTTGCGGCACATCCATCGGATCGAACTCAGACCGACGCATGATGCCATCTGCACTTAAATGATCACTCCAGAAGCGATTAAACACATAAACCGGATGTGCTTCTGGAATACTATCTAGGTCAATAGAGTGAAACATAATTCAATATTAACGCTTCATAGTTCTCAAACAACTAAATTTCTAGAATACGATACTAAACTTCGCCGGATATTAAAATAGTCGAAAATACTAATAGACGCATGAATAGTTATAAATTCGCATAAATAATATGCGTTATGTATTTTTATTAACGTTCAGTACCCTAAATACTTAATCATCGCTGGAGTTAAGATTTTCAGCTCATTTGTTTTGATGGACCAAGAAATTACACCAACATACTACTCACCTATTGAGTAGAAAGCATACAGGTTCCAATTGCCATCATTTACCCTTTTTCCAACGAGAAACTTAAACACTATCAACAACAGCAAACGCAAGTCTGCTTCAACAGAAGTTTGAAAGCAACAGCCGCCGCTTTCGAATTATTCTATTGAGAAACTCTGAACTGATTTACTTTATTAGTTAAGCTTCTTTTTTAGTGACCGAACTGATGCTCGGCCACCTCGGAAAATGTTTCAGAATAATCCCTGCAAACTGATGGCAATTGAAGAGTCACCTTCAACCTGGACCTTGCCTTCCATCACGGCCCCCATTACGTCTATATCGCCGTTTATTACTAACTCAAACACTTCAGGTGCCATAGAAATTGTGCAGTCGGCTTGTCTGTCTTCCCTTACAATGTCCTTACCGGAGATATGGAATACACCAGCAGTTCCAAAATTCATTTTCACAGGATTGGGGAAGCCGCCAAATGTATCGACGGCAGGCTTAAGTTGAGCCATAATATCATCAGCGCCTGATATTGAAATACGCTCTTTTGCAACAGACTCTGACTGGTCTTCACTAATCGATGTATTTCTCATGACGGGTTTTTCTTTCCAGCGGGACACATCATCTGCGACTGTGGTTCGATGTAATTCGCGGCGATACCCTTCATAACCACCCGTTGCCTTATGCAAAACGCTTCGGTTATCCCAAATAACTAACATGTTATTTTCCCATTTGTGACGATAGACAAATTCTTCTTGAACCTGCCAACGCTGCAATTCCATCAAAAGGTCCATTCCTTCTTTTTGAGGCATACCTTCAATGCCGACCATATAGGCAATAGCTGTTCCAAAAATGGCCTCTTTTCCGCTTTCCGGGTGCTGCCTGATAATAGGATGTGCCTGTTTTT
This sequence comes from Kordiimonas sp. SCSIO 12610, assembly GCF_024398015.1. Taxonomy (GTDB): domain Bacteria; phylum Pseudomonadota; class Alphaproteobacteria; order Sphingomonadales; family Kordiimonadaceae; genus CANLMI01. The sequence continues at coordinate 1,402,567 of NZ_CP073747.1, read as the reverse complement.
CGAGCGCGTCATCTGACGCCTCGATTACCATGCTTCGGCCTTCATCCTTGTCACCGTATGAACCTTTCTTGGAATATCCCATCATAGCGGAATGAAAGGCATATTTTCCTTCCAGGCGCTTTCGAAGGTCCTCAGGCATTTTCTCTAACGCCAGATGTTGATTGGCATAGAGGGTATCACCGCCTTCGGGGGGAACGTCGACGGAATAAAGGCAGGTACCGGCGGGCGGCACTTCCTGAAAACTCCAGTCCGTGTGCCAAATATCCGCAAAGATAGGGCTGGTTTCATCGGCTTCACGCTGAATTGCGATAATATTCTTGTGGCCTTCAATCGGCTTGATAAAGGGATCAACTCCAAATTCACCGAAATAGAGACTTACCCTCTCCAGGTCATCATCAGTCAAAACCTGCTTTGGGAATATAAGAACATGATGCTCCAACCATGCTTTACGTATTTCAGCAATCTCTTCGCTTGAAACTGGGTTTGAAAGATCAATACCAGCCACAATAGCACCACAAGCCTCTCCATTTGGTGTTACTTGTATCGACATTTCTTTATTCCTTTCCAACTGATTTGTGCGGGATTTTGCTCATCGCATGCTCGGTGATAGCGGTAATACTGAGGGACGGATTAACACCGGGGTTTGCCGAAATGGCGGAGCCATCACAAACAAAAAGGTTCCGATAATTAAACACGTGATTTTCAGCATCAATAACGCCAGTAGTTTCATCTTTGCCCATGACTGCGCCGCCTAATATATGCGCGGTCGCTGGCGCCCCCCTTAATATCTCGACGCCAAGCCGACTTGCTTTACCTCCAATAATCTTCTCGGTAAGGTGGGCTAATTTATTCGATAAGGGAATATCCGCAGACGGCGGCAGTTGCCCGGGCTCTAATTTAGATTGTAACCGACCAAACCTTCCACGTTCTATCGACAAACTACTGTCGAGATGCTGCATGAAAAGAAGGCAAATAGTTCGAGGGCCAAAGCTTGAAGTAAATATTGCTTTGGTTCCACGGATCGGGTCCGTGATCCAATTTTTAAATAATGACCCCAAACGAGCGATCAGCGATCCCCCCGTTGCCATCGGCAATAGCATCAAACGCCACAGCCCCGATTTTGCCCCCAGCCTTATAGGCTCGACATGGCTGTGTTCATCAGGATGAAAAATAGATCCAATAGCGACGCCGTCATTAAATTTGGGATCTTTTCCAACCGCTGTAACTGATGTGAGAGACTCGTTATTGGTACGCACATCCTTACCAAGTTTTTCGGAAAGGCGCGGCAGAGACCCCGCATCGCGAAGTTTTAGAAGAAGGGGAACAGTACCCATAACACCGCCGGCCATTATAACACCGTTAGCTTTAACGATTTGCGGCTTTTCTTTACCAAATTGTGCTTTAATGAAATACCCTTCACTGCCATCACGGGCACCTGCGGGTTTAACGTCTAAAACTTCGGTTTCAGGGAGAACTTCAGCTCCTAGCTTTTCAGCAAGATAAAGGTAGTTTTTGTCCAGTGAGTTTTTTGCACCATATGGACAGCCCGTCATGCAGTCACCGCACTGGATACATCCGGTGCGTTTTGGACCCTTGCCGTCGAAATATGGATCAGCAACCTCTTGGCCTGCTTCCCCATCATCGCCGAAAAATATCCCCACATTCGTGGCTTCAAATGTGTCTTCACGCCCTACTTCACGAGCTAAGTCGCGAAGCACAAAATCCGCTGCTGTCAGACGAGGATTTTTAGTGGCACCCAGCATTGAAAGAGCAGTTTGGTAATGTGGCTCCAGAGCGTCTTTCCAATTATTTAGCCCTGCCCACGACCCGGTTTGAAAGAAGCTATCTTTTGGTGTCGGTAGTGTTGCACCATATACTAACGAACCACCTCCAACACCCACGCCCGACATGACGCCAACATGCTTGAGAAAGGTAAGTTTCATTATACCATTTAGGCCAATTTTCGGATCCCATATCCAGGCGCCAGGTCGTGTGGTTCCCTTTGAAATATCTTTGGTCTCAAAACGACGTCCTTTTTCAACAACCAGGACCCGGTATCCCTTTTGCGACAATCTAAGTGCGCTAACAGATCCGCCGAAGCCGCTTCCAACAATCACATAATCATAGGATGCACTGGCTGGTCTCATGGGCTTAGTCCTTGATCCGACGACGACGGAAACGCAGTTCCTGGAGCGCCATCAAACCCTTAAACATCATATTATCCCAAGGCGGCCCAATGAAGGCAGCTGCATTTATGCGCCCTTTTCTGACAACACCTTTTGCGTGGCTGAAAGCCTTGAAACCTTCTTCACCGTGATAGTGCCCAATTCCAGAAGGACCAACCCCTCCAAACGGAATATCATCAGACATCACATGGCTCATAGTATCGTTGATACAGGCGCCGCCTGAATGGGTTTGACCCAACACTTCATCGGCCCGGCTTGTGTTCCAGTCGAAATAGTAAAGAGCAAGTGGGCGCGGTCGATCATTGACATAAGCAATCGCATCCTCAAGCTTATCGTAAGGCAATACAGGCAGAATTGGGCCAAAGATTTCTTCGCGCATCACAAGCATATCTTCAGTCGCCCCCAAAACAAGCGTTGTCGGCAGCTTTCTGGTGCCAGAGAGGTCTTCATCTTCAGGGTTAACCGTCAAAAGGTCTGCACCTTTTGCTAATGCATCATCAATGTATGATTCCAATCGCTCTTTTTGCCTCTCGGTAATAATTGCGGTGAAATCTTCATTGTTCCTGAGAGTTGGGTAGCTCTTTTTCGTTGCCTCGATAAAGGCATCAGTAAACTCATTTACTTTTTCTTTCGGGCATAGAATATAATCCGGGGAAACGCAGACTTGGCCAGCATTTATCCCTTTGCCAAAGGCAATCCGATTTGCAGCTTCTGCAATTGGGAAATCAGGATGGATAATCGCTGGTGATTTGCCCCCAAGTTCCAAGGTCACAGGCGTAAGGTTTTCAGCAGCAGCCTGCATTACCTTACGTCCAACCGTAGTGGAGCCTGTGAAGACCATATGATCAAAAGGCAACCTCGTAAATTCTGACGCCACATCGACCCCACCTGTCACCATTGTGATCTCATCAGGGGAGAATGTTTTGGCAAGCAGATCCTTAAGAAGTTCGCTCGTATTCTGTGCAAACTCGGACCCCTTCATCATGACCCTGTTCCCAGCGGCAATCGCACCAATAACCGGCGACAATGCGAGAAAGATCGGGAAATTCCATGGCACGACAATCCCAATCACACCTTTAGGCTGGTATCTAACCTCTACTTTTGCCGGCATAACGGTTATCGGAACACCACGCCTTTCCGGCTTCATTAATATTCCGACACGTTTGCGGTAGTATGCAATACCGTCCAACAGTGGCATTATTTCGGCGAGGTCAGTTTCAGCTTTTGGCCGACCAGAAAAATCTTTATTAACAGCTTCTGCAAAAGCATCACGGTTATCGACAAGAAGATTGTGAATTTTATCGAGCCGTCTAATGCGCTCTTTCCTACTCGGCATAGGGTCTTTGAGAAATGCATTCTTCTGAGCGAGAAGAAGTTGATTTAATTCACCCCTTACATCGGCCTCAAATTTTCCGCCTTCAATCGTCATTCAAGCCTCCTGCCTCTGGTGCAATCGTTCGAGTTTCTTGCCCGTTCCGCCCTTCACGCGAGAGCATGACATCAGCCAGATCAATGGCAGTTCCGTCATGATCGCGCGGCCAAAGTCGGCTGATTTCTTCATCAGATCGCTTATTTCTTAATTCAAACGATGGACCATCTTCGTGAACAGACCATTTATCGCCCCATTGAGCCAAGGTCATAATGATTGGCGCCAGATCTCTGCCTTTTTCGGTCAATTCATAATCGAGATATTTACTGCCATTCTCTGGCTCCACTTGCTTCAGGATACCATTGTCCAGCAATTCTTTTAGCCTGTTTGTCAGGGTATTTTTTGCAATTCCGAGCGAACTTTCGAAATCTTTAAAGCGACGGGCGCCCATCATGGCATCACGAATAATCAGCAACGACCACCATGATCCCACTTGATCCAAAGCCCTCGCGACCGAACATCTCATCTCAGCAAAAGACGTCTGTTTCATTTCACCCTCCAAAAACAGTTGCATAATAGAACTAGTTTTGTTATTAATCAAGTAGTTTCATGATAAAACTAGATTTATCACTAAATACTCAGAGCGAAAGGATCTATTGGCATGGCTACTCTAGCGGAACCATTGAAGCTCAAATCAGGAACGGTCCTAAAAAACCGAATTTCAAAAGCCGCGATGAACGAAGCGATGGCCACCCCTGATGGCAAGATTACTAAAGATCATATTGCGCTCTATGAGGCTTGGAGCAAAAGCGGCGCAGGCCTGTTGGTAACGGGTAACATGATGGTTGATGGTCGTCATATGAACGAGCCCCTCGTTGTCGATGCCCTTCATGAAGCAAACGGCGATATGCTTGCTCAATGGGCTGCAACTGGCAACTCAACCGACACGCATATTTGGCCGCAAATCAGTCACCCTGGTAAGCAATCCCCTAAAATGGTGAATGACGAGCCAGTCTCACCGTCCGTGGTGCCGATCCCGAACGAAATGTTCGTCTCGCCAAGGGAGCTTACAGAGCCTGAGATTGAAGATATAATTGAACGTTTCGGCAAGTCGGCAGAACGCTGTGAAGCCACGGGGTTTTCAGGCATCCAACTGCACGGAGCGCATGGGTATCTTATCGGACAATTCCTGTCCCCCCATCACAATCGCCGGACTGACAAGTGGGGCGGCTCTTTTGATAACCGCATACGGTTTGTTCGCGAACTTTATAAATCCGTCAGAGACAAAACAGGAAAAGACTTTAACGTCGGAATCAAAATTAACTCTTCTGATTTCCAAAAGGGTGGATTCGGCGAAGAAGAATCTCTGCTAACAGCAGAAGTTCTCGATGATCTCGGTTTTGACCTAATAGAAATATCTGGTGGAAGTTGGGAAAATCCAATTAATAGAACAGGTGCCATCAAGGAAAGCACTCGCAAACGCGAAGCCTACTTCCTTGAATATGCGGAAAAAATCAAAAAGAAAATTGATACACCAATAATGGTAACGGGCGGTTTCCGAAGCGCAGCTGGCATGAACGAAGCTATTCAAAGCGGCGCTGTTGACATTGTGGGCGTTGCTCGCCCATTCGCTGTTGACCCAGAATTTGCCACCCATGCCCTCCAAGATCCTGGATATCGCTCTACTGTTGAGCCAATCAAATCTGGAATTAAGAAATTGGATGCCATGGCGATCATGGAAATCAGTTGGTACACATTGCAACTTCAACGTATTGCAAAAGGAAAAGCGCCCAAGCGAAAAGCCCGTGGTGCGCTATCCGCAGCAGAAGTTTTATATAAATTCTGGAAAAATGGTCGCGCTGTAAAGCGAGTTCGTGCATCTTAGAATTATTGGGATTGAGAAAACAGGAGGGAAAACATGATACCAGTAATGTGCCTTGTTCAGGCAGGACAGGTTTCATCAGAATTAGAAGCTCAGCTAAAGGATGATATGACACAGTTCACATCAGAATCATTTGGCTCAGCTGCCGAGGTGGTATGGATTGAAGTACCGGAAAAAAGTGGCTTTACAGCAGGTGTACCGTCAACATCAATTCTTGTGTCTATGCAATCACCAAAAAAATTAGAGACATCCGAACGGGTTCCACTTTTACAAAAGCTCTGCGATGTGTGGCTTGAGCGCACAGGACTATCAATCAATGAAGTTGTCGGCGTAATCGCTGACCCACAAGCTTAAGGGGAATAGACGATGCCACTTTATGTATGTAACAGCCGTAAAGGCCTGATCACCAACGAAGCGAAAGCAGCGATCGCAAAAGACATAACAGATATTCATTGTGAAGTTACCGCTGCACCACCAACATTCGTACATGCTTTTTTCTTTGAAGAAGCCACCCATGTTCCTATCGGCGACAGTCAAGCGCTTTTATTAGGCCAAATTCGCGCCGGGCGTACTGATGAACAGAAAGCTGAAATTGTCGAACGCATGCGTGCTTCGATCAATCACCATACCGGTATTGAGCTTGATGATATCGTTGCCGTAACAACAGATACACCGGCCAGTTGGGTTATGGAAGGTGGCGACCTGTTGCCTGAGCCCGGAGAAGAAGAGGAATGGCTTGCCGCGCATGAAGCCAAACTAGCCAGCAGCTAAGCCCCTCAAGAAAAGCAAATACTGAGAGGAAGATCGAAATGAATGGAACTGTCGTTATTTTAGGGGCTGGCGTTTCCCAAGGAATTGGTGGCGCGCTTGCCAGGAAGTT